>NZ_CP089291.1:635000-952500 GCF_022818495.1 Fodinisporobacter ferrooxydans
GAGGCGAGATGGTGAATATGATGAAAACCAATATTTCCGGTTATCCATTGTAAGATCTTCGGCAATTTATAATGTGAACTTCCTTGCAGAGCCGCACTTACAAAATTCCAATTATCTTCTTTCTCAAAATAGGTTCCTTCAAATTGGTGCTGAACGTAAAACAGCCAAATACCAATTATACCTGAAAAGTAAAGAATCGGTCCTTGAACTAAAAGAAATTCATGCCTATCCATTGTCCAACAAAGCAGCCCTACAATTCCAATTAGCCCCAGATTTGTTATATGGGTGTTTAAGCATTCTTTTTGACTAGCAGATTTCCTATTAAATCTGTATTCGATCAGAAAAATGTATATTGGTCCAAGTCCAAACATCACAAACGGGTTTCGGTAAATTCGGTAAACCATTTGTCGAAATGTGGATAAAGCCAAGTACTCATCCACCTAAGCGTCCAACAGTGCACTGTTTGCATATATCATCTCATTGTGTTATACTAAGAAAACATTTGCACGAAACTTTCGAAATGAATGCTTGAAATACAGATTATCCGATTACCTGAATATGATACTTCCATGATTCAAGTTGGTTAGTTGTATTAATTTGTTCATATCATTTTGTTACGCAAATGAAACGAATCGACCAATTGGGTCAATGGAGGGCTATAACATGCAACAAGGTACAGTAAAATGGTTTAATGCAGAAAAAGGATTTGGATTTATTTCGGTAGAAGGCGGCGAAGATGTATTCGTACATTTCACTGCAATTCAATCAAATGGATTCAAAACCCTTGAAGAAGGACAATGTGTAAGCTTTGAAACTGTTCGTGGCAACCGCGGTCCACAAGCTGCAAATGTATCCGTACTCTAAATAACAGACTTATAAACATAACACCCTCTTAATCTGTGAGAGGGTGTTTTTTGATACAGAAATATTTTACCAATATCGAAGGAGTACAATTAAATGCATCGTGAAATGATCGGACGTTTGGAGTTATTTAAAGAAAAGCCTATTTTAGTTACAAAAATTGGGGCTGCGTATGAAGTTGTGCCTGGAATACCCCAAAAAACCAATAAAGAATACCAAAAAAAACAATAAAGCTTGACTTCAATATTGTGATCATGTATATTTTTATATGTTCGCTACGCACCCGTGGTCCAATGGATAGGACGTAGGTCTCCGGAACCTGAGGTAGGGGTTCGATTCCCTTCGGGTGCATCTTTCACATATAGTTGTCTTTTACTTTTTGAACTTTTACATGATATAATGGGTATAATAAAAGCATCAATGGTGTTCGCGCACCCTTGATGCAAGTGTACATTGAATTGCCCTTAATGGGCGGTTGGCTCAAGTTTATTTCGTGGAGAAATAGACCTCACCTAAAGCTGGGGGCTCAAGGGGGTCTATTTCTTTTTGTTTTGTGACAGTATGGCTACGAATGTTCCAAAAGCAATCATGATGGATAGTGCTTCGTATACTGTCATAGGCCGCACCTCCTTTCAACAGGAGATGAGCCAACCACCCTTGAGGAGCCGATTCAATTTGTACATAAGGGATTATACCATATTTCGAAATGAATCTAGTAAAATTAGCCAGAGATGCCTGTAAACTCTGCAGTTCGCATTATGCGTGGGCATGATACGCGTCTTTGGAGAGTCATTCACTATTATGTGAATCAAGCGTTAGAAAATCAGGATTTATCGTTAAATTGCTAGTCTGTGAATAAATTAAGCTGCTGCTTGTAACTGAGCTTCCCGATGGGAGAAGAATTACATGATCTATTTTTAGCGACCCACCTATTTGAAACAACTCCCATCTATGCTGAATCCACCACATTCCAGAAGTTAATGCCATAATAAATACAAGTCGTCTCGTTAGAGTTTACGCTTGACTCATTTGTTCGGAAAACTTTAAACTCGCGTTCATGTTAGTTTTTTCCCCAATAACCCACTTTTTATCAAAGACGGCGTAAAACCCCTTGCTTCAGCAATGGGGTAAAAAACAAAAAGTTTATTATTCGATAACATCAAATCATCTATCCTAAATATGATGTAATTTGGATAGATGATGCCTATGAGCAGAAGTGTTGAAAGCAATCCCAATATCACATTTGATTGCAAATATCATGTTGTTTCTGCTTTTGCAATTTTAAAAATCCATCAAGAAAGGATAGAAGTTTTTAAAACGGCTTATAGTACATCAACAATATCAATAGAAAGGCTAGTAAGTGCGTAATTCTTTCCAGCTTTCCCGCCTGCTTCCCGACAGCAATATATGAGTCTGGAAGGCCTCCGCCGGCATGTTGGGCGAGAATGTCAGCCTGTTCTCTCATCTTCTTCGGCAGCAATCCGATCACAATCACCTGGGCGGCGAAATACAGGACAAGAGATGCGATGTACCACCCAGTTGCAAATAAGGAAGGATGGATGCCGAGAATAATCCCTGTGACAAGAAGCGTAATGCTTCCTATTTTAGGAATTAACTCCAGTTTTTTCGGAAGTTCCAACGTATACTTTGCTTGAGACTCGATTTTCGCGCTCTTAGCCACGATTAGGAATCCGAAGGCGGCCTCCAAGCCCATAACAGCAGTTGCTATGTGGATGGATACCAATAAACTGTACATGTGATCCAGACTCCTTTACAGTGTTCACATCCGGTGAGTGGTATGTGTTGAAAAACTATCATGACATGCAGATATTCCAAATTTATTTGAATTGCTTGCAAAATTAAAAACTTTAGGATTGCCTTGAAAGGAACTGACTGCTTTCCCAAGCTTGAGGTGCATAGAAATTGGAGGCTGCGGAAAGTTCTCCAATTAACCAATGACCAAGGCGAAAAAAATTATAATATTAAAATGCATACATTGATACTAAGAGAATTCCCTATTTTTGTTTAAAACTCCAATGATATCCATATGATTTTTGTGGACTTGTTAATAGGCTAGATATTTGAGTAAACGATCATGGCTTTCCCCCGCAACCCCGACATGAAAGTTGGGCTATGTGCAGATAAGACTTCCATATTAAATTCCACCTTTACAAAAAATAGATGTATTTAGAAAAATCCATTTTTACATGTACAATAAAATAAGCTTTAGTCTTTACTGGAGATAGTGCGAGGTGTAAAAATGAGTGAACGTATATTGGTCATCGAAGACGAAGATAGAATAGCAAGGCTCCTTCAATTGGAATTGGCTCATGAAGGATATGAGGTAGCAATCGAGAAAACCGGTAGACAAGGCCTTAAAACTGGCTTGTCGGAAGCATGGGATGTAATATTGCTCGATATTATGCTGCCCGAATTAAACGGAATCGAGGTGTTGCGAAGATTTCGCAATACAAATCAGACGACGCCGATTATCATTATTACTGCCCGGGATTCCATCCCGGATAAAGTGAATGGGCTCGACCAGGGAGCCAATGATTATGTAACCAAACCGTTTGAGATTGAGGAGGTGCTGGCCAGAATCCGATCTTGCATTCGTTTGGCCAAACATATTCATGAACAAAATATGGAACCGTCCCCCAAGACATTGAAAGTGAATTCGCTCGTTGTCAAACATCGATCACACGAAGTTTTCCGGGAGGGCAAGAGGATCATCCTGACACCGCGAGAGTTTGACCTGCTCGTCTATTTAATGGAAAATTGGAACCTTGTCGTGACAAGGGAACAAATTATACAGCATGTCTGGGGCTATAATTTCACAGGTGACACTAATGTGGTGGACGTATATATCCGTTACCTGCGGAAGAAGATCGATTATGATTTTGACACACACCTTATCCAAACGATTCGTGGCATTGGCTACAGTATGAGGGAGTCCGCAAAATGACAATTCGAAAGAAAATCATCTGGATTACAACAGTATGGCTGATCAGCATCTTAATCTGTATTAATTTTATCATTTATTATTTGTTTATTCATATTGCTACCGACAATGAACGGGAAATGATCAAATCCAGAGTGGACAATATAATCGAAAGTGTAAGTGCTTCCGTTTTAATGAACAAAAATCAGGTTCATGTCCTTTCCGGATTTCTGCCCGACAATTCCATGCTGCAAGTGATCAACCGCCAATCGCAAGTGGTCGACCAGATCTCCAATGATGCGGATGCTGTGTTGATCCGAAATACATTTTCAACTCAAGCCATTACGACCGTCACCACTGTGAATAACCATAAAATTTTGGTGATGAAGAAACCCATTGCTTTTCCTGATGGTACGATTGTTGGTACCCTTGTAATGGCTGAAAAACTGGTTTCATTGCAGGGAAATATTCAATTGTTAATTGAATTATTGGTTTTTTCATCGATTGGCGCCGTTCTGTTATGCATAATGGGAGGCATTTTTTTATCCAAGGCCATTCTTAGACCCATTACTGGTTTAATTCATACGATGGAAGAAGTAGAACGCAGTATGGCATTTAGGAAAATCCCCATTTCTTCCGGGCATAAAGATGAATTGGCCCAACTTGGAGCTACCTTCAACCGCATGATGGAGCGAATCAAGCAAAGCTTTGCCCGCCAACAGCAGTTCGTGTCGGACGCCTCTCATGAATTAAAAACGCCACTCACGATTATTGAAAGCTATACGAATTTATTAAAAAGATGGGGAAGACAGGATCAAAATGTTCAAGAAGAGGCGATTCAAACAATCCATGAGGAATCTGTACGAATGAAACAGATGATTCATCAAATGTTGACTTTGGCCGCTTCCGAAACCACTTGTACTTTTACGTACCAATCCTTTGATTTGGTGGAATTGGCTCGTGATTCGGCACAACTCTTTGAAACGATGAATAGCAGGACAATACAGGTCAAATCACCGGCAAAATCTATAAAGATCTGGGCGGATCGGGAAAAAATAAAACAACTGTTGCTCATTTTGATAGACAATGCCGTCAAATACAGCGAAAAAATCGTAGAAATTTATATGGATCAACAGCCAGCATATACAACGTTGTCAGTGACTGATTACGGAATTGGAATTCCCGAGAAAGAAATTCCGTTCATTTTTGAACGATTTTATCGTGTCGACAAGGCCCGTCATCGAAAAACCGGCGGTACGGGATTGGGACTGTCGATAGCAAAAGCTATTGTCATGCAGCATCAAGGCACGATTGCCATCAAGTCAATAGAGGGAAAAGGAAGCAAAATCATGGTCAAAATCCCCAATAAGACATAATAAACTTCAGACTATTCAATCTATTCTCATTCAAATCTCATAGAATTCTTAGTATACTTTCATTTTCTCCGATTAAAATGTACATGTGCAATAAAAAACTTGAATCGACAAGAAATACTGAAGGTATTTCTTTAAAGATACATGCTATCGGAGGAAAGAATGGACACACTGACAGCATTTTATGAGGAAATTGACAGACAATATGAACTGTTTCTCAAGGAGAAAACGGAATTGAACGATTGGTGGTTGATGCTTCAAACATACTATATGTCCATTTCAAGACGTTCCATTTTACATTCATTGCCTATACAACCAAGCTACCGTATCTTGGATCTAGGCACTGGATTTGGCGCCGTGCCTTTGGAGTTGGCAAGTCATTGGCAGGTTAAAGTGGAAGGGATCGACATCGACCAAGCAAAAATCAAAATCGCTCATCAAATGAAAAATAGAATTGAAAATCAGATGAAACTGCCAGGGGATATTCATTATCAATGGGGGGACGCCAATCAACTGCCTTATGATGACAATTCGTTTGACTTTGTCATTTCGTGGTATGTTTTTCAGCACTTAACCAATCCATTGCATGTTTTGGAGGAGATTTTTCGCGTGCTCCGTCCCGGTGGCATAGTCTGCCTGATTGATGTGGACGATCAATTGGTATTGACGTATCCGGAACCTTTGCCGGAAGAAAAACAATTACGTAAAGCGTTAAGCCAGGTGCAAAAACTTCGGGGCGGAGACCGGTATATCGGCAGAAAATTGCCCAGCTATTTGCATCATGCAGAATTCAAGAATATATCCGCCACCATCATAACTCAGACTCAATTCCAAAAACAAACAATGGAAAACATTGATCAAAAAATGATGCTGGATCATTATATGAGAGTCAAAGATGCTATATTAGAATTCGAAATTATGACAGAGAAAGAATTCCATCAATGTATACAAAAAGTATCGGCACACGGGGAAAGCGCATATGGTTTTGTATCAAATGCACAAGTCGTCACACTCGCTCAGAGACCGAATTGATACACAATCCTTCAGGGATATCTAAACTCTAATACAAAAACAATTTCTCTTGAAAAAGCAACAGAGACCGATCCGCGATTTTTTCCTATCAATACGTATTCAGACGATACTGTAACCCCAAAAGTCGCAGTGGATAATTCCACCACTTCCAATAATAACGGGAACAATGTGGATATCGATTCGGAGATGCCAGAGTTGGCAAAAAATCAGATACAGTATTATGCGGTTACAGACTTGATTAGTGGAAATTTTAAAAGTTTTTTATTGGTAATTAATGTAAAATAAAATTCAGGGCATACACATCTGCAAACTCATTTCATTATTCTGATTCCAGTATGTTTCCCTAGTGGAAAGATTTTACCAGATCATTTCCATCCTGCAGTTTCACGCCATTTGCTTTTGCAAGTTCCTCTGCTTGTTTTGAACATCCTCTTATAACGTTTTGCTTGAATGCCTGTCTTGGCTCCTTTCTCTTGCGTAACAAGACAGCCCCATTGCCACCCATATATTTTTGTTCCATCGGACAGCCAAGATAATGTATATTTTTATTTTCACAGATGCAAATTATTGATAAATAGGGAGATACCGCTTCGATTCATCATCTTGAAAAACACTTCACTGCATCTGATATGATTCGAGATATTGTAATTGGCATGTCGGACGGACTAACAGTACCTTTTGCACTTGTCGCTGGCCTGGCTGGCACGGTTTCCACCACGACTTTATTGGTTACAGCCGGAATTGCCGAAATAGCGGCGGGATCTATCGCAATGGGCTTGAGGGGTTTTTGGCTGCAAGAACAGATCGCGAACACTATCAATCGGAATATCCTATATAGTAGGCGGACTGATTCCTTTAGCACCATATATGGTGCTATCAACCGTTTCAACTGCCCTCATTGTTTCCGTGATTCTTACTCTAATTGCTCTCTTCACATTTGGTTTTATTAAAGAGGATGTTCAAAAGAGGATGTTCAAAACTTATGTGGCCTTTCAGCCACCGCATCACATGAAAATGTTATTTTCGTACAAAAAGCCTAAAGTACCTTAGGGCAGGTGCGAGCAACTCATATAAAGCGCGAGTTTGCATATGGTTTTGCCACCTCTTATACGTGCGTAAGTAGGCAAAACGATTTGCCCTGTCTGAGCGACTACATGAGTGCTCGCGCCTGCCCCTGCACAGAGCCTTTTTGAACACGCACTTTTAGAAAAATAAAGCAAATTCCATACATGCTCCGCCGTCTTGGGTATTGTATGCAAGGATTGTACCGCCGTGCATTTCTACCAGTTTTTTTGCGATGTAAAGGCCGAGTCCGGCATGGCCGTTTTTGGAAGAACGGGACTCATCCCCCCTGTAGAATTTATCAAAAAGATTGGACAGGTCTTTATTGCTGAATCCTTTTCCTGTATCGCATATCTGAAAATGGATACGATCAAACGCAACATCCGCATGTATCGTTATCATTCCAAAATTCGGCGTATAGCGTATGCTGTTCAATATGATATTGTCCAGTATGCGCTCAAGCTTTACCGCGTCGACAGAACATATGGTTGCATCCCGATTTTCATATGTTACGTCAACTTTAAAATGTATCTGTTTATGTTTCGCAAGCATTTCATAGCTCTCTGTTTTTTGCAGTAAAAATGAATCCATATCGACCGGGGTAGCATGAAGGTCTGCGCCGGATGCTTCCAACTCTGCGGCGAAAAGCATTTCTTTGACAAGCACTGACCCTTTGTTTGCATTGTCTTGTATGACTTTTAAATATTTTTCGGTCTTTTCCGCATCGCGATGGTTTCCCTCCAGTAGTGCCTCAACATAACCCAATATTATGGAAAAGGGGGTTTTCAAGTCATGCGCCAGCGCATGAACCATCTCACGCCTGTTCTGTTCCGCCTTCCACTGTGAAAGCAGAGACTCTTTCAGTTCTTTTTTCATGTCGGTAAACGCTTCACAAAGTTTGCCAAGCTCATTGTCTGCATCATAATCGATTTGAAAATCAAGATCCTTTTCTTTGACCTTTTTTGCCGCATCTATAAGCATGTTTACCGGTCTTCCTATCGTATCGGCAATCCTCTTGGAAAAGAGCAATGTAAAGACGGCAATATAAACAAAGGGGGATAAAACAATTCCTATCAATACCGGTACGATCCACATTTTATCAAATGTGCTTGCATAATGCGGAGTTAATATATACGACAATGAAACAGCTCCGCGTATTTTGTCATGGGAATTGAATATTGGAATGATTCTTACATACCTTCCGTCTATTCCGATTGTAGTATTGATTGTATGCAACAATTGCGTTTTGCCTTGTAATATTTGTTTATCATCTGTTCCGTATACTCGTTTTCCATTTTCATCCATAACCTCATATAGAATGCCTTTCGCAGGAATCATCCGATCCATGGACTGTTTTTCTTCCCGGTTTACTATCCTTGCACCCTTTTTTCTGACATAGGTTTCAATCGCAGGTATTTGCTTTTCATAGTAATTCGCCGGATACATGTTTTTATATTCAATATTTATATAAATGGCATAACCGGCAAAATAAGTAGCGATTGTGCAGAGGATGCTTGCCAGTATTATAAAAAAAAATGTTATAACAAATTGGGACTTGAGTGATTTTCTTTCCAACATTTCACCACATCCGCCAAACATAATATAGGATTTCCTTTTACATCCATTTATTAAAACGATATCCGATTCCCCATACTGTCGATATATACTCTGTAGCATGATCCAATTTTGCTAGTTTTGCCCGTATATTTTTCACATGCTCTGTCACAGTTGAATAGTCTCCTTCCGCATCATACCCCCAGACCTTTTCATAAATTTGCTCTTTTGAAAATACCTGGCCCGGATGCATGACAAACAATTCCAATATTTCAAACTCCCGTTTCGTTAGAGAAAGGAGATTGCCGTCCACCCAAAATTGTCTTGCTTTTAAATCAATTGACAGATTCGCCAAGTTTATCAACATTCTCTTATTTGAATGATTCAGAAAGACGGCTCTTTTCTCCCTCCTTATATGTGCATCAATTCTCGCAAGCAGTTCTTTCAGACTAAATGGCTTTGTCAAAAAATCATCGCCACCTAAAGCAAGGCCTCTCAGCCTGTCAGTCTCTGATTGTCTGGCACTCAAAAAAATAATCGGGCAAAAAACCTGATCTCGCAGCGACCGGCATACTTCATATCCGTCAACACCTGGCATCATGATGTCGAGAATAATGATATCCGGCTGTTCCTGGGCTTTTTTAAGGCCGCTTTCGCCATCAAATGCTACGGATACAATATGACCTCTGCTTTCCAGAGAATCTTTTAATAGATCGACCAAATCTTTCTCATCGTCAATGATAAGAATCCTGCTCATGAGATCATGAATTCCTTTCATCTGTTGCTATTCATATCATTTCCTGCCTTCCCATGTGTTAAACCAAGCCAAACCTCCCACCAACAGGAGAACGAAGCATATTGCGGCCAGAACAAGACCTTTCATCCCTTGATTGATGACAAAACCTGAAGCGATCATTTGGGAGGGTATTTTTATGCCGGGCAAATATGCTCCCGCCAATCCGGTCAAACGCACCGGCCAAGCCCACGGCACGAATTGCCAAATTGTATTGCCGAGATTTGTTGCCATCAAAGCGGCTATGAGAACACCGACACCGCCAATGCCAATGGATGCACCCATGCCCTTCGCAAAACTTATCCACAAATGAAATGCCAATAGCGGAAGGGTTCCTGCCATAGCCAGTAGTGCCGCTGCGATAAAAATCGGCCAAGAGATGTGTATGGCCGCTATACCAGCAAGTCCCGCAACAAATAGTATTGTCGCAAGCATGGTGCTTGCCAATGTCACCAGCAGAAGCACTGCAAATTTCCCCATGTACAAATCCCGACGCGGCCGTTTGCTTCCGAGTAATCCGCCGAAACTGCCGGCAAGTTCCTCCTGATGTATCATAATCCCGGATACAACGCCTATGCCAAAAGGAATGACCACCGCCGTCCATACTTCAAAAAATGCTTGAAAGATTGAAATTTGCCTATCAATCGTAATGGTCTGCCTTGAAACATACCATGTGAAAAGCGCTGCAAAAATCAACGGTGGCAACCATGCAAGCCATCGTATAGGAGTGCGCTTTGTCTTCATCCATTCCGCCGCGAATAGTCTCATCAACTTGCTTCCCTTCTCTCAAACCACACTGCAGTAAGCAAAGTAAACATGATAAAAGCAACGAATGAAACAGCGATCCCGACCGGAATGACGGAAGGATCCCTAAGGGGATCGGACGGGTTTAAGGCAATCCCATTCGGGTGTACTCCGATTATTGCGCTCATCAGTCGTGTCGGCCAGCTCCACGGCACGTATATCCAGTACGGGTCCGATGCCGCCATGACCCCAGCAATCAGTCCGGCAAGCCCCAGAATCATACTGAAAAATGTGCCCTTCCATGCTGCCGCCCATAGCTGAAGCGGTATAACTGCCAGCGACGTCAGCCAGATTGCGAAACCCCCCGCAAAAATCTTGATCCATGGAATGGCTCCTCCGGCTGTCATCCAGCCCGATGCGATGACAGCCGCAAAAAGGATCCATGTCGCAAGAAACATATGATAGGCCATTCCTGCCACCTTGCCAATCCATATTAGGAAGGCTGGGATATTGTGAACCCTCATATTGCGATAATTTCCTGCCTTCTTCTCCTGAAGCTGCACGAGTGAAGCCAATAATGCGGTGCCAAGGGGAACAAACAGTACCGGCCACCAATTGTACACTTGATCGAGCAGAAGCTGCCATGGTCGCAAATAATCAGCCGGCATGAATAATTTTTGCGGCAATGCAATCAGTATGAAAAGCAGTGGCGCAAACACTATTATACGCCTTGCAAATGTCCTCTTGTATTTAAGCAACTCTGATTTTGCCATGTTTATCATGTTTCAATCTCCTTTTACAACTTTCATGAATAATTTCTCAAGATCTTCCTTATGACTGATTTCCCCCTGATACTTGAGTTCTCCATCGCTTATTATGCCAACATGGTCAACAAGCTGTGACACTTCCGGCAATAAATGGCTAGAGAGAATGACCGTAATTCCTTTTTTGGGGAAGGAACGGATAAGTTCCCTAAGTTCTTGAATGCCAATCGGATCAAGGCCATTTGCCGGCTCATCGAGTATCAATAATTCAGGGTGGCCTAGAAGTGCAATTGCAATGCCGAGCCTCTGCTTCATTCCCATGGAAAACTGCGATACCAGCTTTTTGCCAGCAGCTTTCAAATCTACCGTTTCAAGCACTTCGCAAATCCTCTGGTTTGGAAGGCCCATCAATTTTGTGTGAACAAGCAGATTCTCTGCCGCTGTCAGGTTGCCGTATAGGGCAGGCGATTCAATAAGCGCTCCCATTCGCCCCAGGTGCTTGCGTTGCCACGGTTCGCCAAAAACAACGATTTCACCGCTTGACGGCTGCAAAAGTCCTGTAATCATCTTTAATGTCGTAGATTTTCCTGCACCATTCGGTCCCAGCAATCCATATATGGAGCCTTTTGGTATACCAAGTGATACGCCATTCACCACGAGCTGTTTTCCATAATATTTTTTAAGATTTTTCGTTTCCAATAGTAAGTTCGGCATCTTCTTGCTTCCCCTTTCCTCATACAAATAATCCCTGTTTCCACCCAAAATGTATCAGCTAATTCTAAAGAATGTATAAAGTTCGGGACCGATTTTCGGACTGGGGAAACACCGATATCACTACCGAAATTATTACCAATAGTATTCCTCCCGTTCCAATCATGCACTGCCGTTCCATATATTGAGGGCTGATGTCCCTCATCATTTCTGATAAAGTTTTAAGGGCAAGTACACAAATAAAGCCGAAGCTCATCTTGAGCGCGGGGGATCCATTTTTGGGGTGAAACCATTTTTATGGTCGGGTATCCTCTTATCCGAACCCGTCAGCTAACCTCGCAGGCTACAGGGAGGAATTCTGTCATGTTGAAAAAAACGGTTCTATCTGTATTAGCTGTTGGCAGCATCGCCGCTGCCATGGTAAGTCCTGCATTTGCGGACACAAATTATCAAGATCACAATGGTGAACAGACACAAAACAAGATTGTACATCGTTGGAATCATGCCAATCAACGAAATACAGATCGAATGAACGGAAGCAACCAACAAGACAATGGGAAAGGCAATCCTCAAGCAGATACTACTTTGTATCGCAACTCCTCTGCCAGTTTAAACAAATCGGCAGATCCTATGAAAAATACCAGCTCTGCATCGGACAAGCTTACATCAGTTGCTACACCAACATCTACATCCCTATCTACAAATTCAAAACCTCCGGTAGTACAAGCACAACCGAACTCTAGCAGTTCAACAAGTACCTATTCTACGTCTGCACAACTCCCTCCAGGAGTTGGTTATGATGCAAGTATGCAGCCACTGGCATCTCTAGGCGCCGATTACCAAACAAAGTTTAATGCAGTCATGCAAGTGGCTCAAAGCAAACTGGGCACGCCATACAGATGGGGGCATAATGAAGATCGCGGCCAGTATGGCTTTGATTGCTCAAACTTCACCGCTTACGTATATCATCACGCATTGGGTTATAAAATGAGTGGCGCTTCCCAAACCCAATACCATTCGATCGGTACACCTGTTCCGACAAAAGATATGCGCCCCGGCGATCTCATTATCTTTAACAAAGGTGGTCACGTTGGCATTTATGCAGGCAACGGCCAAATGATTGAAGAAGGGGGCGGATTGGGGAAAGTCGGATATCTCAAAGTATCCCCGGGCTCCTATTGGTATAACCATATAACGGTAGTCAAACGAATGTTTTAAACAATCGAATGCAACAGCTATTCCCAATGGGGGTGGCTGTTTTATTTTCACCGATATCGTTATCCGGCAAATATTGAATGTTGAACAATTATTGAATGCTGTTGCTATTAATCCAAGCAATCGTTAGACTTGAATTAAATAGACTCAAGGATCGTTCCATCTTTCCTGTCACTGGTTTTATTTCGTTAAGGAAGTCGAATTGAAAGTCGAATTTGATAGAGCGAGATCGCATGCAAAGTGAAGACATATTTCCTTTTTGATACGGACAAAAGCAGTAAAATTTTAAAATTGCAGCCAATGTTCGAAAGGATGAACAAGATGAGCGAAAAACTAGAGTTAGTTTTAACTCAAATTCAAAATGAACAAAAACGCCAAGGGGATATTCTTTTTCAACTCATTGGCATTGTGAACGACACAAACGAAACGTTAAATGCCGTTAGGCATAAAGTTGATATGCTGGAATACAAAATAGGTGACATCGAAAACAAAATAAGTGACATTGAAAACAAAATAGGTGACATCGACAATCAAATAAGGATCATTCAAAACCAGATAAACACCTTGGAAACAAGAGTTGGCTCAATTGAAGAAAAAATTGATACTATTGAGGGCAAAATTGATACTATTGAAGACAAAATCGATACCATTCAAACCGATATGCAAGTTCTAAAAGGCGGTCAAACAGGAATCCGTTCTGAAATCTCGGTTCGGTTTGCTGAAATCAAGTCCGACATCAAGGACATTCGAGGGGATGTTGAGTTTACATATGGAGAAACAACGAAAAACAAATTAGACATTGAACGAATTAAACGCCACATTCCGATCAACACAAGTACATTCATAGAGAAATAAACCTCTCTTAAAGCCGGAAGCCCAAGGGAGGTCTCTTTCTGTTGTTTTCATCCTACAAAGTTCCTACATCGATCTGGTGTGTTGCATACGACTGCTATAAGGCTCTTGCACCACCTACTCCTGCACCAAATCCCACAATGTCAAATCGTGAAACATTTCCACAACATGTACCGGTAATGATGCCATCATTCTGACTCCGACAGCTTTGCGCATCAGATAAACACTTGGCGTCTTGGATAATTGAAAGTCGGATGCAAGCTGTTCGGCAAGAGCGATCAATGCTTGTTGTTGTACTTTATCGGCGACTGCAACTGTCCAGCCGGTGTGATCTGCGATACGCTGCAGCCAATCGGGCTGGCTTTGTCCCCACTCCGGCGTGATAAACGTGATCTCGATCCGTTCATTGCGCAAAGATTTCTTGTAGATCTGAATTCCCTGTCCCGCAGCATCTTCATCGATCCATTGCAATGCACGATTGATTTCCATTCGTTCGCTTGTAGTCTGCGGCAGAAATTGAAACGGCTGAAAATCTCCGTTTGCAGTTGTATTTGCATTTGCATCCGCTTGTCTATGTGCCGCATGCACTGCCGCCACATCTGCCAAAGGTTGAGCGTATGTCTGCTGTTCCCCGGCAAAACGCAACTGCCAGCCTGTCTGTTCGTGAAACAGTTTATTGGACGCTTCCATATCTTGCACAGATAAACGAGTGGTTAATTGAACGCCTACTTCTTTTCGTTCCAGATAGATCGCCGGTGATCCTTTCACAGCCCCGCCCGCTTGTTCGACAGATGCGAGTGCAACTTTTGCCAATTGCGCCTGGTTTACGGATGGCATCCATTCAATCTTCCAGCCGGTCTCTTGCTCGATTCGTGCCGCAAATGCGGTTGCTTCCGGACGATGTACGACTGCATCCGGAAAAAGCAAGGCAATTTTGATCGTGCCAGCCAGTTGATCGAGTCCCGCCTTGTGCAATCCGAATGATTCGGGTATCAATTGCTTGACTCTGCGCAACGCTTCATTCTGTTCCATTCTGGTGACTGGGTGGCTCCCTGTTCCCGTTCCTTCTTCCCCTTGCCCGCGTTCACCATTTGTTTCCTCAAGCAATTGGATAAGAACCGTCCCGCCAATCTTCTCTGTCAGACTTTGCTCCATGTGCTGCCGTTGTACATCTGTTACTCGACCTTGCAGCGGAACAACGATACGATGATCTTGCGGATAAATTTTAGGTGTCAAAGCAACTACATCCAATAACTTTGCCTGCTCTTCCACCAAGCGATTCACCGCTGGCGGATACACATGCGGACTGATCTCATAGCGCCAGCCTGTTTGCTCCTTTTTTTCGATCGTTTGCCAAATGTCCGATGGAATGGCCCATGGAAAAGACACATATGCTTTGAACACGCGCTGTTCTGCTACCGGCTCCGTTTTCCGCCATCCATACGGCGCCAACAGCTCCGCTACTTCATCGCCGCCATATGGATCGACAGGCACAAGCAAATCTTGCGCCTCGGCAATGTGATACGCAAGACGTTCTGCCGGGCGATATCCGTACATCCTGCCTTCCGCTATACTGGCTTCTGCCGCTTGCCATAACCCATCCATAAAGTCACTTGCATCTTCACCGCTTGGCACTCTGCCAAACGCATCGACGACCAACCCGACAGGAATCCGCTGTGATTCCCCTTTGGCAGAAAAAACCGTACACGTGCCGCCATGAACCTCTTTGCATATGCCTAAAGACAATTCTTGCTGCGTCTTGTTTTTGTACAACAAGATTTGATTCTGCCAAATGTCGGCACGCACCGGACGCTCTTCTGCCGGAACTTGCAAATGCTTGCGGATTCGACCTGCCACCTCATATGTCAATCCAACTTCCACGATCTCAATGTTCGCTTGCGGCAGATAGGAACGCAATTCACGGGCCAATCCTTGCTTGGATTCCTGATCTCCGTGTACCAGCAATATGCTTTGTGGCCGAATGTCTGTAACCAATTGTGTCAATTCACGACGGTCAGCATGTGCGGATAAGGAATACAAACCGACTTGCGCCCGCACAGGCACCACACGATCCGGCAAGATCCATTTGCGCTGTTCCGGTTCCTGTTTGGCAAGATCGAGCAACAGCCGCCCCGGTGATTCTTCATCTTGGTAACCGCACAGAAAAATCGCATTTTTTTCTTTCGCAGCAAGCATATCCGCATAAAAAACAGACGGACCTCCTGTCAGCATCCCGGAAGAACTGATGATACAAGCAGGATCGCCTTGTACCACTTGCTGCCGTTCTTCCGGTTTTTTCACAAACTGAATGTCATCAGGTGCGAACAATCTGCCTTTGCTGCGTAATAACCGCTTGGCAGGACCTTGCAGCAAATGCGGATAGGATTCATAAATCGGACAGATCGACCGCACCAATCCATCCACGACCAGCCGAAATGGTTTGATCTCTTTGTTGTAACGCATCGCATCTTGCAGGATCATCAGCACCTCTTGTGCTCGACCGACGGCAAACGCCGGAATCAGGACAAATCCCCCATTTTCGATCACCGCAGAGACTTGTTCGGCCAACGCTTTCTCTTGATTGGCCCGATTCTCATGCAAACGCGCTCCATACGTGGATTCTGTGATCACCGTGTCAAATGACATCCCTTTTGGAATCCGCAGTCCACCGATCAAACGGCCTGGTGCAACCGCATAGTCACCCGTTACCAATACGCTTCCTTCCGCTTGTGTCTCAAACCCGAGCGCAACTGCACCCAAGATATGCCCAGCCGAAAAGGTGGAAACACGAATCCCGTTCCATCCGAACATTTGATCTTGTCCCATCACATGTATGCGTGTCCACAATTCATCCAACTGGATGTCCTGAAATACTCTTGGTTGTCCATCCTGGCTGCTCAACCGCAATGCATCCGCCAGCATGACCCGGCTGATATCGAGTGTGGCTTGCGTCATATACACAGGAGCATTTGGAAACATGCTTCATAGGAGCGGCAGGCTCCCGATATGATCTTGATGCGCATGTGTAACAAAAATCGCGTCAATGTTAGCGCCATTCTGTTCGAGCAGCGCAAGATTCGGCAGCGGATCCCGTGGGTCCATCCGCACTCCTGCGTCTACCAGCCACTCCGTATGTTCTGTTTGAAACCACAGACAAGTTGCCCCAATCTCCGCGCCGCCCAGTACCGTAATTTTCACTAAAATCCCTCTCTCATATCCTTCTCCGTGACAATATTTCAATAGTTAATCCAATCTATGTTTCAATGAAATCTTCAAATGAACTGAATGATCCATGATAAAGCCTACAAAAAACTGCAAGAGATTTCTCGATTTTACCGGTTGGATGTTTTCATAATTTCATTAACCAAACAATCAAATGAGGAAATAATCAAATCCGCTCCGTCGAGTTCCTCTTCCTGGCCAAACCCGCTGTAGTTGCACCCAACTACATACAATCCGTTTGCCTTTCCTGCTTCCACATCAGAAGAACGATCCCCTACCATCCAAGCGGAACGGATCGAGTATGTTTCCATTAAAAGGCGCACAAGATCAACTTTGGATTTCGTTTGAAATTCTCCTGCACTGTATAACGCTTTGAAAAATGGCGCCAACCCTGAATATCTGATGACTTCTTTTACATAGTTTTCCAATCCGTTGCTTGCAACAAACAATTGATACCCTTGTTCGTATAAGATGTTTATTCCCGTCTCCACACCTGCATACAGTTTTCCCGTTCCCTGTTTCAGTTCTTCCAGTTGATAATGAAGCAATAATTCATTCGCACGACTGTACACAAGCGCAGACGCATCGGGCATTACCCGTTTCCAAATCTGCTCCAGAAGCATGCCCAAACCACCTAAAATTTTTTCTTCTGGCGGTGTGTCTCCCGTATACAATCCTTCTTTCCGTAATTGTTCGAATGTCCGATGATATGCAGGTACGAGAATCGTCTCCGCACGAAACAAAGTTCCATCCAAATCAAAAATAACGGCTTCCGGTTGATAGTTTTCTGTCATTACGCATCTCCGCTTTCCAAAAATGAATATACGATCGATCATCTTTACACATTCTATCCTATCCGCAATATAAAGTGAAGAAACCGCCGTCTACCAAACGGTATGTACGGCGGTTGTAAGGTTATTGCGGCCCTTTCCTTGCCATTATTGATGCACACGTACGGAATTTTCCTTGAGGCCGTAATCCCTCAGCTGCCATATCAAAGAAATTTTAACATCCCTCCAATAACCAGGAGCCCGATGACGAAAATCCCTATCTGATACAAAAATACAGGAAATGATTTTGTTGAAGAATTGCGGTTCGCTTTCGTTCTTGGACTCGTTTCCTGCCGGATCATGACCAATAGCAAAGCCATGATCAAAGCAAAAATACCATCGACAAACCACATCATTGCATTTTGGGAATGTATCATGCTTCCAAGCATTCCTCCCATTAACCCACCCATGACTCCTGCTGTGATACCATCAATCGCTGCCATCAAACTCACCGGTTGGCCCGTCGTAAATCCAACCAATACACCAAGCACAACAGCAAAAACACTTGAACGCGTGATATCATGATTGGCCGCTCCAAGGATGATGCCGAAGGAAAGACTCGACAGCATTCCAAATGTCATAGCAGTCATCATTCCCACCATACAAGTCATTTTCTCCAAGCGTTTCAAAGCATAGCTGATGCAATACGATAAAATTCCTCCGATCCAAACAAGATGAATCAACATGCAATCTCCTCCTGTACATTTCCTCGGATAAGCTTCCATGTTTTATTGTATGGACGTGCCTAGCGAGACAAGTACAAATTCTATGAATTTTCATGTTGATTTCACAATTTAGGGGCATAAGGATATCCATTACAAAACATGTACAAAACGACCAAAAAGAACCTCTTTCCATGGACGTTCGTACTATGGCAATAAGGGATGAAAAATCAGGCGAACAAAGTGGTGAGAATGACATGCAAAAAACCTTCAAGACCCTCGTTTTTCCTGTAGGGCAAGTCAACCGGCTGTATGAGTATGCAAATAGCCGCTATAGCGATCTCCAACGGGACGGCTTGTCCGGCACCTATAACAATACAAAACGAAACTATATCGGCCTTTTCGGACATGTCAAATTCATGGAAGCACTCATGTATTTATATCAGGCGACGAAAAATAAGAAATATCTGGAGGAATGCCGAAAAAAAATCGAGTTTTGCATGGCGATGCGGCGGGGCAACGGAGTTGACGACTGGTGGTCACACGCTGGACTGGAACGCTCCGACTGGATCGAGTCCAATCATCTCGGCATTCTTGCCCTTGTCGTTTATGAGTATTTTCAAGCGACAGGCGATTCCCGGTACAATGGATTTGCGGAAGATTTGATGAATAAAATTCCGAAAGTAGCCGGCAGCGGCGGAGCGTATGTCGATGGCTATGACCCCACTCAGTGTTCGTTGGATGACCGCTGCTATTTGGCAGATAACGCAGAGATTTTAATCGGTTGGTGGGCCTGTTGGAAAATGACCGGCAACACACAATACAAACGAAATTATGAGGAGATTTTTTCATTTTTTGACCACCATTTTAAAACGACTCCCAAACAACCGGATTTGCCGGCTTGGCTGGTGGGTCCGAAACATGTACCATATGCGGAAGGCACCGACTCGGAAGTATTTTGCGACCAAAGCCACACTACGTATTCTCAATTTTTCATCGCCCGGGACATCGTATTGACCGGCCAAACGGACCAATACCAACGACTTGTAAAGGCAACCGACTGGGCAATCCGTCATGCCCTGTTTCCCGACCATCTGATCGGCTATAATGGCCGCGATGACAAAATGGTCGGCTGGTCTGCATATTTTGCCGCCCAATGTTATTGGGCCTATCACATCACGGGAAATGACCATTATTTTCGGCAGGCACAAAAAACGCTGGATGCAGTCTTCGCGTTGCAGCATAAAAAGACAGGTAAAATTGTGCCGATGATGCCAGTAACTAAGAAAATCGAATGGCGGGTGATGGAAAGAAACCGGGCCGGACTCGGGGAAATATGGCAATTGACCGCCATTTTGGAGAGTGCTGCACTGATCGCTTTAACCGGTACCGGCATATTGAAATTCCACCATGCAGACTGAGAGAATCCCCTGCTTTTTTCTATCAAAAGCAGGGGATTTTTTAAGCGATGCCAGGCCGGCCGATACTTCTTGCATAAGGAATTTTGATAAGAGAATTATTGAACCGTCATGTTTCCGACCATATATCCATTTGTGACCATTGGCCCTTGCATTCCCGTTTTTCCTGTGCCGCATGGAGCCAGACACTGCCAAGCATAGGTGCCTGGTTTGTCAGGCGCTTTAAACGTAACTTCCGTTGTGGACGTTACTGGTATGGGAATATTGATTCCCAATTGCGTAAACGTAATGGTATGAGACACATCTTTCGGATTCAAGGATGTGATCTCTTTTCCGTTTACTTTTTCGTTATTGTTGTTTGTTCCGGCCACTTTCGCGTATTTCGCCGCATCTTGCGGCAGTGCTGCCGTTCCGTCGTCAAAGTTGCGAATGGTCAAATCGATCGTCGCGCCTGCCGGAACTTTGAAATCTGCCGGCGAGATCATCGGCCAGCCCTTTTTATTGATCATTTTCCCTGTCATGATATCCATATACAAATGTACAACCGGCGGTTTGGCTGCAACCGTCTGTGTCTGTTTGGCAGTCCCGGATGCAGGAGCAGCAGCAGTGGTGGTTGTCCCATTCGATCCACAGCCAGCCAGTGTGAGTGCGAGTACTGCAGCGCCAACTGCTGTAAGTTTCATATATTTCTTGCCGTTTCTCATATAAACCCCTCCTAATGTCACATCAGTAAATGCTTACAAATGTATTGTAGCAAGCGGTTTTTGTTGATTATAGGGACATACGAACCTACTCTTGCTGTCAATATGACTAAATCAACTAGACTAAACAGACCGTTGGAAAAAATACAATCATCCGAATTTGCTAGCTCAAAGATACTAGTTGCATCGACTCAAGATCCCAAAGCCGATCAGGTCTTCTTATCATATGAGTTATCATACAAGAGTCCATGTGAATTTATTGTGACGTACTTCACTGGCAGCAACAAAGGGTGTAGATTAGAAGAAAACTTGGTTCTCTGGAGTGCTTGATCATGAGCCAGATGTCGCAATTTTTTGCATCCAATAAAATCATCATTTCGTTTCTCTAT
Source organism: Fodinisporobacter ferrooxydans (assembly GCF_022818495.1). Taxonomy (GTDB): domain Bacteria; phylum Bacillota; class Bacilli; order Tumebacillales; family MYW30-H2; genus Fodinisporobacter; species Fodinisporobacter ferrooxydans. The sequence continues at coordinate 656,125 of NZ_CP089291.1, forward strand.
CCTCTTGTTTTCTTCTTGATGGGTTTTGGCATCTTATTGAAAAATCGGGTGCATAGCCAGTTTCATTTGGCCAAAAGCCTGCAATATATGGCCTTTTTTGGAATTTTGCACAGCTTTGCAGACTGGGGAGATATATTTATACCGTTACAGACCGCCTATTTGAGCCCGTTCGGCATCCATGTTTTGCAATCATTGCAGTTGATACTCAAATCCTTATCGTTTTCCTTTCTGTTGTATTTTGGCATCGACTTGCTATGCAGAAGTCAAAAACGAACGCGCCGGATATCATTAGTCGCTCCCGGATTTTTTCTATTATGGCTGGTTAATTTTGCAATTCTCCGCTATTGGCTTTTTGCCGGTCAGAGCTTTGAGCATTGGCTCGCTTTAAGCAATTTCTGGGCCAAATTATTGATCACGTTGCCAAGCGGCATTGTTTCCGGGTATGGGATGTATGCGCAGAGGGAGCAATTTCGCAAATTCGGGGAAAGATCGATGCCGCTGACATTGCTTTTGATCGCCCTCTTGATCAATCTCTACACGTTTTCCGATGGGCTTGTCTTTTCCAACACCCCATTTTATTCGGGAGTCTGGCTGACTGATCGGCAGTTTCATAAAATCACGGATATTCCGATTGATTTTCTCAGAGGAATCAATGGCATGTTGATTTCTTTCTTCATTCTAAAAACGCTAAAAATAGTAGATTGGGAATACCAACAATTTTTTACGCAAGCGGAGAAACAAAAAGTGGTCACGGAAGAGCGCAATCGAATCGCAAGAGACCTTCATGACGGCATGATTCAATCGATTTATGCCATCGGACTGCATTTGGAAGGAATCAGTCAAATGATCGCACAGCATGAAACGTTTGGGATCCAACGCTCCATAACAGGGGTACAGGAAGCCATTCAAAAATTGAATGATTTGATTCGGGAAATTCGCGGATACATCAAAGAATTAAAAATGCCCATCAGCCAAAAAAGGAATTTTCAAGAAGAATTGATTGCCTTGATTCAGGAATTCAATACAAGCCAATCTATCCCTATTTTATTGGAACAACACGATTCAGATGACGACCCGCCTTTAACCGTTGTCGTCCAGATTCTGTATATTGTGAAAGAAGCGTTGAGCAATGTCGTTCGGCACAGCCATGCGACCAAATGTATCGTTTCTCTCTATGAAAAAGATGGGGAAATACGAATTGAAATTGCCGATAACGGACTGGGCTTGATCGATGCGCTCCATTCTGTCGACAGCAACCTGGAAAGCTTCAAACAAGGAATTCGAAATATGAAATTTCGCGCAAACAAAATCGGCGGCATGTTATCCATTCATTCTGAACCCAATCACGGAACGACCATACGCTTGCTGATCCGAAAAACATGGAAAGAGGGTCCCTTCGAAGATGCAAAAAAAGATCACAGTTATGCTCGTTGACGATCATGAAATGGTCAGAATGGGGCTAAGAAGTTTATTGACCATGTATTCCCAGATCGAGATCATAGCGGAGGCTGGCAACGCGGCCCAATGCATGACATTGGCAGTACAGATGAAGCCGGATGTTATCCTCCTGGATATCCGCTTGCCTGACAAATCCGGCGTAGAAGTGTGCCGCATGCTCAAGCAGCAAATTCCTGCCAGTCGCATCATCATGCTCACATCCTATGATGACGAGAAATTTATCCGGGAAGCGTTTCTACATGGTGCGAACGGATATATATTAAAAGAGATCCGCGGACAAAATCTGATCAAGTCGATTGAATCCGTATATGAAGGAAAAACGATGCTGGATCCCAAAATTGCGGATAAAGCATTTCACAAAATTAAAGAATCCAAGCGGGAAGAAACTTTGTACAATTGTTTAACAGCGATTGAAAAACAAATTCTCTTCCATATCAGTGAAGGATTGAAGAACCGGGAAATTGCCGAAAAATTAGGTCTGAAAGAAAAAACCGTCCGCAACTACGTCAGCCAAATCCTTGAGAAGTTAGATTTGCATAAGCGGGCGGAAGCGGCAACGTTTGCCGTGCGTTACCAACGGGATCATCTTTCGTTTCCAGGATGAGTATGGTTCCGCTTTTTTCAAACTCCGTCCGTTCGCCCTGTCTCCGATTCAAAGGTATCTGCTAAAAAATTGCTGCCTTAGGTTGCCGACAAAGGACTTTGCAGGATTGTATTGGAAATCGGAAGTTGGGCTGCACCGCTGACAATCGTATCCCCATGTGCAATAGCGATCGGAACATACTTATTGGATGCCATGGAACGGTTCCTTAAAGCAGATTGCACCTCGGGCAGAAAGTACTCGGCTCCCAATGCCATAGTACCTCCAATGACGACAAGCTCAGGGTTCAGTGCGTTGACGATATTGGATATTCCGATACCGAGATACTGCCCAAGAACTTGGAAGGCCCGTTTGTACGATGGTTTTTCAATTGCTCTGGCTACTGCAACGGATACAAGATTTGGAGATAATTTAAGAGCTTCCGATACTTCTTCTTCTTCCTCCTGCAAGTACCGAAGTAAAGCCTGTTCAGAAGCGTACTGTTCCCAACATCCGTAATTTCCACACGCACAAAGAAGCCCCATCGCAGAGATAGTCATGTGCCCAAATTCGCCAGCGATACCATGTGCCCCCCGATACAATTGTCCGTTCACAACAATGCCTGTGCCGACGCCAATTCCTACATTAACAAAGACTAAATTGTTGATTTGTCGCAAACGATATTCCGACCAAGCGCCACAGTTGCCATCGTTGTCAATAAATATTGGGAACGGGAAGTGTTTTGTTAGGGCACCACAAATATCCCAATCCCGAATTTCAATATTAGGCAGATAAAAGACTGATCCGGTGCTGAAATTTACAATGCCCGGGAGTGCAATCCCTGCGCCGATAATGCTGTGTCTGCTTGGCGGGGCCTTGACGGCAGCATGATTCATTTCATCAATAAGAATTTCCTCAAGCTCTGTTTGCGTCAGACCGCCATCTGCACAGTCGATGGGTCGAATACTTTTATAAATGATGCTGCCGCTCATGTCCGTAAGTACAGTAGTCATATGCGTAATTTGAATGTCGACGCCGATACAGTATCCTGCGCTTGCATTAAGTTGCAAAAGTACAGGTTTGCGCCCGCCATTTGATGTTCCAAATCCAATTTCATTGACGAAATCGTCAGCAATCAAATCATCCACTAACGACGACACAGTTGCTTTATTGAGGCCGGTAATTTGTGAAATATCAATTCGGGACAAAGGTCCTTGATTATAAATAATTTCTGTTACGTATTTTTTATTGATTTGCCGCATGGTGGCGGCATCCACTGTTTTTGTCAATTTTTCCACCTCAAAATCTATAGTAGAGTCTTGCTAAGATGTTACTTTTAGTTTAACATATAAACCAAGAAAGGGAATAACGCTTTCAAAAAATCTACGAAAACACTTTCTGCCATCGATTTTCCGAGGATTTCCCGATAGTTTGTTTTACAAAAAAACAATCTATTCTTAACTTCTTTGGATTTACTAGAAAAATAAAATTCCGAATCTAGGTAGAAAGCGTTTGCGAAAAAGGGGAGTTTTTCATGAAATTAAAAAAAGTGCTATCCGTAGGTTCTGCTGTCGCCATTGCCATGACATTGGCAACCGCATGTGGATCTGCAAACAATTCTTCAACAGGGTCATCTGGTGGAACAACTGCCAGCAATCCAAGCAAATCCGGTTCTAGCAGCGACAGCGGGAAAATTGCGCTTTTGCTTCCAGACACGACATCTTCTGCTCGTTACGAAACACAAGATAAGCCAGACTTTACAAAAGAAGTTCAAAAGCTCAATCCAAAAGACACTGTCATGTATGAAAATGCACAAGGCAGTTCTACAACACAGCAGCAACAAGCCGAAGCAGCCATCACCAATGGTGCGAAAGTTCTTGTTATTGACCCGGTTGACTCACAGGCTGCTGCCGCGATTGTTCATGAAGCAAATCAAGCCGGTGTAAAGGTGATTTCCTATGACCGATTGATAACTAAGGCATCTGTAGACTATTATGTTTCATTTAACAACGAAGAGGTTGGCAAATTGCAAGGCCAATTCATCGCAGACCACACGCCAAAGGGCGGAACTGTTGTCATGATCAATGGCGCACAGACGGACAACAATGCACTCTTGTTCGCAAAAGGTGCACATGAAGTTTTGGATCCACTGTTTAAGAATGGAACTCTAAAACTTGGCTATGAAACCTATACGCCAAACTGGGATCCAAAAAATGGCCTTCGCGAGATGGAGCAAGCATTGACCAAGTTGAACAACAAGGTTGATTCGGTTCTCTCTGCCAACGATGGTCTTGCCGGCTCCATTATTCAGGCTCTGAACGCTCAACACCTTGCCGGCAAAGTCCCCGTCACCGGACAGGATGCAACAGATGCCGGCTTGCATAACATTTTGCAAGGCACGCAATCCATGACAGTTTACAAGGCTGTACCCGAGGAAGCGAAAGTTGCAGCACAGCTTGCAGTCGATCTTGTCAGCGGCAAAACACCAGGCTCCGACATCGTCAATGGACAAACGGATAACGGTTCAGGGAAGAATATTCCTTCCGTGTTGCTGAAGCCGGTTGTCGTCAACAAGAATAACATTCAGGATACCGTTATCAAAGACGGATTTACAACGATGGAAAAAATCAAAAATCCTTCTTAATTTGTATCACCTGAGAGCGATTGCAGAGCGTAGATCCTCAGTGTTCTGCGCTCTTTTTATACTAGCCTATTCGACAAATTGATTCTACAAATTGATTCTAAAAGTTGATTCTAAAAAATATTTGCAGGAGGTGTGCAGTTTGAATAGTGCTCAGAACGCACCACTACTTAGTGTGCAAAATATCCGTAAACGCTTCGGAGCCGTTCAAGCTCTGCAAGGAGTGTCGTTGGACGTGCATCCCGGTGAAATTGTCGCTCTTGTTGGAGACAATGGTGCCGGAAAGTCGACTACCATTAAGATGATTGCCGGAGTTGAACAGCCGGATGAGGGAAATATCGTGTTCGAGGGAGAAAAAGTTTTCTTGAACGGTCCTTCGATTGCCGAAAAATTAGGAATACAGACCGTATACCAAGATCTAGCTTTATGTGACAATTTAGACATTGTATCCAATCTGTTTTTAGGACGAGAGTTGCGTCGGAAACTTATCCCTGGATTGCCAAAGGTGATCCGCAAGTCGGAGATGGAAGAAAAAGCGCTCCCCGTTCTGCGTGATCTTGGCATCAATCTGCCGCCGCTGACAACGACGGTGGCCAGTTTATCAGGTGGACAACGACAGACAGTCGCGGTCGCACGTGCCGTACTTTGGGGTTCCAAACTTGTAATGATGGATGAACCAACTGCAGCACTCGGCGTTGCGCAGACAAAAGCCGTACTTGAATTGATTGTCCGGTTGGCAAGCCGCGGCGTTGGCGTCCTCGTCATTTCTCACAACATGAGCGATGTGTTCAAAATTGCGGATCGCATCGTCGTACTCCGGCTAGGACGCACAGTCGCCAACTTCGTCAAAACGGAAACAAAACCGGAATCAGTAATCGCAGCGATTACTGGGGCTACAGAGGAGGTGCTTACGTCTTGATGAGCATGAATTCAGCACAAGCGGGACAACGCCAATCGAATACGTTTGGCAATATCCGTGCAAGTTTATCCAGCGGAGATTTAGGCTTGATTCCAGTCATACTTGCACTTGTCATCATCTGGATTGTATTTGAATCCGTAAACGGAAACTTTTTGTCAGGGCGGAACCTTTCAAACCTGATTCTGCAAATTGCAGAAATCGGGATGTTGGGTATCGGTGAAACGTTCATCTTATTGCTCGGTGAAATTGATTTATCGATTGGATCTGTCAGTGGTGTTGCGGCTGCTGTTCTCGTTTTGTTGTCAGTGGCACATGTAAATCCTTGGATATGTATTATTGCAAGCATCGTCAGCGGTGGTCTGATCGGTATGTTCCAAGGGTTTTGGGTCACATTTATCGGCGTTCCTGCATTCATCGTGACTTTGGCCGGCTCTCTTGGCTATCAGGGCATACTATTGGCCATGCTTGGCAATACGGGAACAGTTCCTATTTCCGACCAGACACTCTTGGGGATTACTTCTACTTACATTCCAAAGGGTCTGGGGTGGGGCATTGCCATTCTTGCTGTAGTTCTTTACGCAATTGGCACCATGATGATACAGCGCAATCGAAATGCCCGTCAATTGCCCGCTTTATCCACACCGGCATTGCTGGGGCGTTCCATCTCGCTGGTGGTGATTTTGGCAATTGTTGTCGGCGTCTTGAATTCCTATCGGGGCGTTCCCGTGGCCGGCTTTATTCTACTGTTGTTCGTTGTTTTGTTTGCGTTTGTTACACAGTCAACCGTTTATGGCCGCCATGTGTATGCGCTTGGCGGAAACGCAGAAGCCGCTCGGCGCGCCGGTATCAATATTCGCGCCATTCGCCTGAGCATCTTCACGCTCGCCGGGGTTATGGGCGCTATCGGCGGCATCATCGGCGCATCCCGTCTTGGATCGGCATCGCCTGCTTCTGGCACCGGCAACCTGCTGATGGATTCGATTGCCGCTGCCGTCATCGGCGGAACCAGCCTGTTTGGTGGCCGTGGCAGCGTATGGAATGCACTTGCCGGTGCGCTCGTCATTGGCAGTGTCGAAAACGGTATGGATTTGCTCAGTGCTCCATCGAGCACAAAATATATCGTCGAAGGCGGAATTTTGCTCATCGCCGTAACCATTGATACCATCACACGTCGCCGACGCAAACGCTCCGGCCGATAATTGAACTTACGAAGATCGGTATTTTCGGCTTGGCTGCTGAATCCTCGCAGTATCGGGTTTTAGCAAGGATTCCATTCCACTCGCCTTCACCAACTGGGCTGTCTGCAAGTAGCAAACTACTGCAGGCAGCCCAGTTTTCACATGGACGCGCAATGAATTGCTTGATCATATTTTTTATTTTTCTCTTGCAATACAAAGAAACATCTTTACATATATACCATAAGTATGAAATCATAAATTGGTGATGTATGCAGGAATTTTCGATACGGTAAATACATGATTAAAAATCATTTGTCATTGGTTTGGGGGTATGGGAATGCGCAAGACGACGTTTGCAATCATTGTTTTAATTCTCATGTGGGGATTTTCCTGGCCTGTCTATAAAATCGGATTGGAATATACACCGCCGATTTTGTTTGCAGGATTGCGAACCATTCTAGGCGGTATTATTTTAGGTGTAATAGCGCTGCCGAAGTATAAACAACTGCAATTCAAAAAGAATTGGCCGATCTACATCGTCTCATCCATATTTAATGTCATCTTGTTCTTTGGACTGCAAACGGTAGGACTGTCCTATCTTCCATCCGGGCTGTTTTCTGTCATTGTATATTTGGAGCCTGTGTTGGTCGGATTCCTTGCCTGGTTATGGCTCAAGGAACCTTTGACACCCACAAAAATCATCGGATTGATTTTGGGATTTTTGGGCGTGGCCGCTGTAAGTGAAGCCGGATTTTCAGCGCCAAATTCCTTTCTCGGCATCCTGCTTGGAATCATTACTGCCATTGCCTGGACAATCGGAACGATTTATTTAAAGAAAGTTCAAAACCAAGTTCATCTGCTTTGGCTCGTTTCCATGCATTGCATGATCGGCGGAAGTTTTTTAATCATCGCAGGAACCACCTTTGAAAAGTGGTCCGCGATTCATTGGACACTTCCTTATATCGGTACGTTGTTGTATGGAATGTTTATCGGCACATCATTTTCCTGGGTCATCTGGAGCTGGCTGGTTCAACATGGAGAAGTAAGCCGCGTCTCTGCATACACATTTTTCGTCCCAATGGTTTCTGTCGTGGTCGGAACTCTCGTTTTGCATGAACCTGTGTCAAACTTCCTTCTGATCGGATTGATTTTGACGATTATCAGCATTTATCTCGTCAACCGTCCAGTAAAACAGGCACCGCAATTGGTAAAAAACACTGCGGAATGATCTTCGCGTCTTATAACAATTCAATGCTTCAATATTTGGACATGTGTGCCGATCTCATCGTATTTCTTCGAATCTCGGCACCCATTGTCCGTTTATTTCTACTTTTTCATAGAACATCTCTTTCGGGCGAATCCACAGTGATCCTTCCTTGACGCTTTGATAAATAACAAATTCCTCTTCCGTTTCCGAATGCCTTCCTTCGCCCACAACGATATAAAAGTTTCCTTTATAATGTTTGTATAACTTTAACATGCAACCACCTTTTCGGATAAAATTTTTTTGAAATTTGCCTAACTTAACTATACTGTGTCTCGTCCTAATTATTAAAGAACGTTCGATTTCGACAAGGGGGTTATAAAATGAAAAAACATATCGTTTCTTTTGTTTTGGCAGGAACACTTCTCTATACCAGTCTCGTCCCTACTCTCGCATTTGCAGACCAATTCCCAAACGTAACAGTGATGATTGATGGCCAATACCAATCTTTCCAAGAATCTCCTGTCATTATCGATGACCGCACATTTGTTCCCGTTCAAGATATCGCGTCTGCACTCGCAGCAGAAACCCAGTGGAATCCGCAAGATGAAACGGTTACTGTCACCAATGATGGGACAAGCCTGCAATTGCAAATCGGTTCCTCCATTGCCAAATGGAACGGTCAATCGATCGATATGGGTGTCGAACCTCAGATTCTGCATGGACATATGATGGTTCCTGTAAGCACGATCTGCCAAGCATTAGGGGCAACCGTCCAATGGAACGAATCAAAAAAAACGGTAGACATTTTTTCCGATCCGAACGTTGACTTAGGCAATGGCGTTTCACTCTTAAAAAAATCGATTTTAACAGATACCCCCTTGCAAATCATCTATTATCCTGAGCTATCAGGATTATCCGATCCATCTGTACAATCCCAAATCAACTCGATACTCAAAAAGCAAGCAGTTATAAACAGCCTGAGTGACGTAGTAGAGTACAGATCCAATTACCGTATTCAATTCCATCGCGGCAATATTTTAAATCTGGTATTTCATAGTTATCTCTATACGGGTGGTGCACACGGTTTACCGACCAAAACATCTTTGATTATTAACTTGTCGAGCGGAGCAGTCTATTCACTTTCCGACCTTTTCAAACCGAACTCTGATTATATTGGAAAATTAAGCGACATGATTAAACAGCAAGATACCAATCATATCCTTGACTCATTCTCCCCTTTTCAAAGTATCAGCAAAGATGAACGTTTCTATCTTGAATCGGATGGTTTGACAATTTATTTTCCGCCTTATAAATATACACCATATGCTTACGGGTTCCCAAAATTTAAAATTTCCTACCAAGATGTAATGGACTTTATCAATACAGAAAGCCCGATCTGGAAAGCGATTTCCCAATAATATGATAGTTCCGGAAGAAAGTCTGAATTGTTAAAAATCACTCCAATAGTAGTTGTCTTTCGAAACAATTGAACGGCGTATCCCGTCTATTTTATTGAACTCGAATAAAAGGGGGCTTCTTTGTGAAACGACTTCATGTTCACCCCACATGGATCGCGGGCATCGTATCCATTGGCATTGTGTTGTCTATAGCTGGTTGCGGGACAACGCAACCCACAGCTTCAACAATTGATACATCCAAACAACAAACAACAATACAGTCGAACAAAAACAAAAATCAGACAGATCCTGTTTCTTCCAAATCAACCAAAACCGGCAATCCATATCGTACTCCCATTGATTCTGCAAAATCCTATCCCGGCACATCCGTTTCCTTTTTGAATAATCAAGAGGGATGGATCGGCGGACAAGGCTTTATTCTCCATACTTCCGATGGCGGTCAGAAATGGTATGAACAATATCATGGTCCTTACATGATCACCGCCATTCAATTTCATGATGCTGCACACGGCTGGGCTCTTGGCACACACATGGATGATACCGGCGCTGTGCAAACAAACGTATTGCTGCAAACAACAGATGGAGGCAACCATTGGGCAATGATCTCCGATGTACAATCGGGAAGCACACTCCGCTTCACGTCAAATACGGATGGATTTTATGGCGGTCATATGACGACAGACGGGGGAGTAACCTGGAAGAGACTGCAAATTCCCGACTATTTGCAAACAGTAGGTACGTATTTTGACGATGCCACTACCGGCTGGTCTGTCGTCAGGGACAAAACCAATTACAAAATTGAACGTACTGCTGATGGCGGAAAACATTGGAATATCGTCTTCCAACGGCCTACGGCGTTTCCGATTGCCAAAGCATGGATTCAATCCACATCAGCAGAGGATGCCTGGGTCATGATTTACGGAGGCAGCGGAATGACCCAAACATCCTATACGCTGCTGCATTCCTCCGATGCAGGCGCTCATTGGACGCCTGTCATCCTGCAGTCCACGGCCGGCGGCGGACCGGCGCCCGGATATTCCGAGCAAGCATCCAAAGGCAAAGCAGGCCCAGGTTCAAAACCGGGTGATTGGGTTGCGTTCAACTCCAAATCGATGATCCTGGCAGGAGTCTGTCCTGCATGTGAAGGTCATGGAACTGTAGGGATAGGTTTCACGACAGACGGAGGTATTACCTATACAAATACCAAAAATAAATTCCCTGGACAAGAAAGTTCGGTTTCTTTCTTGAATCCAAAAGATGGATGGCTATTGACGAACTCCCCGTCGATCTTATACTCGACAAACGATGGGGGCCAAACCTGGACAACTGTATATCAATTTGAAAAAAGCGGAAAATAATTCAACTTGAAAAACCAGAAAATAATACGACTCCAAAGAGGTGTTTGCGAATACCTCTTTTCTTTCATGAAACATTCATGAATTTTCTTTGTTTTGAATTGAAGGAATCGGATATTCGATAGCGAACCATTTATTTTATGCTGCCAAAAACTATAGGATTTTCTATTGAAAGCTGGCGAATTTCCCATTGCGGCCTCTGCAGTGTGTCACCTCCCTGTCGAAGCCGAAAATTCTTGCGAAATACACCCGTTAAGAGGACTTATCGGACGTTAAAGGTTTCCTATGCCTAAAAATCAGAGATAGGTGGGTCAGATGATGGAGAAACAGACATTACCAAGAAGGTTGGTAAAAAAACAACAGTCCATTGTCGAAAATGCGGCGAAAAAAATTGAGGCAGTTCTTGCAACACACGGACAATTAACAGATCAGGCGATCCTTTCGATTCGCCACATCATGGAGCAAGAACTCAGCGATTTGGAGTATTTTGTATTGGTGCGCGAAGATGGATTTGGAGAGATTCATACAAACCATTTCCGGGAAGGGGTTTATTTTAATGACCCTGTCGGTTTAAAATGTGCGCAAGTTACTGCAACATCCGCCTTTTTTTATCCCCGCAATACCGGCGAGCAACTGATTGATGTTTCAACACCTGTTCGCGTAAAAGGCAAAAAGTTGTATGCATTGCGCTCCGGGCAAATTTTACATGGTCTCAGTCGAAATCTGAAAATCGGCCTCCCGTTCACGCTCTTTTATCTGATTGGTGTACTAGCCATTTTGCTGCCTGAAACAAATTGGAGGCTGACGATTTCCTGGGTTTCTCTTGCAACCGCTTTCTTTGTGATTGCCTGGGATCGCAGGCAATTTCGCAAAACATATCAAACATGGGTACAATTTATGCGCAAAATCGGAAAAGGCGATTTAGGGTATCGACTCACCCCAAAATCCCGCGATGAATTCGGACAGATGCAATTTGAACTCAATAAGATGGCGCTCGGTCTGGCAGACATCGTTCGCAAAGTCAGCACAAGCGCTGAGCAAGTAGCAGCATCCGCCCAGGAATTGAACGCCAGTGTGGATCAGGTCAGCATTGCAAATTCTCACATTATTTCACTCATGCAAGAAGTAGCCACAGGGTCGGAACATCAGGCAAAAAGCACGGATGAAGCAAATACATCCATACACGAAATGTCGATGTCAATCCAGGAGATCGCGTCAAATGCCCAATCTGTCTCATCATCCTCGATTCAGGCAGCAGATATTGCCCGATCCGGCAGGGATTCCATTCGGCAAACAATCGCAAAAATGGAATCGATTCATACTGTCGTAAATGGCCTGGCAGATACAGTCAAACACTTAGGCGATCGCTCGCAATCCATTGGTCAAATCACACAAGTCATCACAGATATTGCTTCACAGACCAATTTATTAGCATTAAACGCCGCCATTGAAGCGGCCAGGGCAGGCGAGCATGGACGAGGATTCGCCGTGGTTGCGGATGAAGTGAGAAAATTGGCGGAACAAGCAGCGATATCCAGCAAACAAATTGTCCATTTAATTTCTGCCATTCAACAAGATGCAGAACATGCAGTATCCATTACGGAAACAACAACACAGGAAGTTTCGGAAGGGATTAAGGCTGTCCACTCCGCTGGAGAGTCCTTCAATAAAATTGAAAACTCCTTCCATCAAGTAGCGGATGAGATCGAGCAAGTCTCCGCTTCCGTACAGGAAATGGCCGCAGGAACAGAACAAATCGTGGAAACAATGAATCAGATATCAGTAGTAACACTCACGACTGCCAGCCGAACACAGTCTGTATCAGCAGATACGGAAGAACAATCTGCTTCCATTGATACCATTTCTGCTTCAGCCTCGACGCTTTCCAAAATGGCAGATGATCTGCAGCATCTCGTCGGTAGATTTCATGTATAAAACCTGTCTTGAAACCGGAGCTCCTACCCGATGATCCGAGATTCTGCGGATCGCTTGAAAACCGATCCGGCAAGAAATCTTGCCACATTTACGAAAACGCGGCAAAAACGCTGGCAATTTGTCCAGCGTTTGCGGTTTTCCCTATTGCAATTTCCAAAATCACAGTTTTCAATTCTCGGTTTTCCATGCAACATTTAGCGTTTTCCGTGCCAACATTGCATTTCGAATGGCTTCTTACTTCATTTTTGGATCGAGAGCGTCACGCAATCCATCTCCAAACAGGTTAAATCCAAGGACGCTCAACATAATCGCTATACCTGGGAACAAAACGGTCCACGGAGCAGATGTAATATACTCCCTTGAATCAGACAACATTTTTCCCCACTCGGATTGAGGCGGCTGTGCGCCAAGCCCAAGAAACCCTAGTGCTGCCGCATCGAGAATGGCTGTCGCAATTCCCAATGTCCCTTGTACGATCAATGGCGTCCAACTATTCGGCAGTACATGCCGGAACAAAATCCGCGTCTTCGACATTCCTTGCGCACGGGCAGCCGTAATATATTCTTCCTGTTTGACACTTAATACTTTGGAGCGAATCAACCGTCCATACGTTGGTATATTGATAATGGCGATGGCCAATAATGCATTAAACAATCCGGGTCCCAAAATGGCGACGATTGCGATCGCCAGCAGAATACTTGGAAATGCCAACATGACATCGAAAATTCGAGAAATCAGCACATCGACCCATTTTCCAAAATAGCCGGCAATCAATCCTAATAAAGCACCGACAATGAGTGATCCGATCACAGAGAAAAATCCGACCGTCAATGAAACTCTCGCGCCATACATGACCCGCGACAGTTCATCTCGCCCTGAATCATCCGTACCAAGCCAGTGGTGGGCAGATGGCGGCTGCAGATGCATTTCCAAATGTTGAATATTCGGATTGTATGGCGCCAGCAACGGTGCAAACACCCCAACCAAGATAAACAAAACGATGATGATGCCGCCAAACATGGCTGCTTTTTGTTTGCGCAGCCGTTTCCATCCTTCCCGCCAAGGGGACTTTTTGGAAATTTTCGCAACAGAGGGCATCGAATTTTGCACGCCGAACGATTTTTCCACTTGCATCTACGATCCCTCCATTATTTATATTGAATTCGCGGATCCAAATACGCATACAGCAAATCCACGATTAAATTCACGACGATAAATATAGTTGCAAGCACAAGAATACCAGACTGAATGACCGGATAATCACGGTTGCCAATCGCGTCAAACATATAGCGTCCGACACCTGGCCAGCCGAAAATCGTCTCCGTCAAAATCGCTCCGCCAAGCAAGGAGCCCAATTGCAATCCAATGACTGTCAAGACAGGAGCAAAAGAGTTTTTTAATGCATGCTTGTAAACAACCCAAAATTCACCTAAACCTTTGGCACGAGCTGTACGAATATAATCATGCTTAAATACTTCCAACATGCTTGCCCGCGTCATTCGGGCAATAATGGCCATTGGAATGGTTCCAAGGGCAACACCTGGCAAAATCAGGTGGCGCACAACTGACCAAAACTGTTGCAAATTGCCGGAAAGAAGCGTATCCAATAGATACAGATTGGTGATCGAAGTGACCGGGTCGCGCGGATTCGTCCGTCCGAGTACCGGCAACCAATGAAGCTGTAAAGAAAACAGCCATTGTTCCAAAAGACCGAGCCAGAAAATCGGCATGGATACGCCGACTAATGCGATAATCATAGCTGCATAATCAAACCAGGTATTGCGTTTCCAGGCGGATAAGATGCCGGCATTTACACCGATAACGATAGCAAATACCATGCTGAAGAGCGTCAATTCGGCTGTTGCCGCCAGATACGGCACGATTTCCTGATTGATTGGCCTTTGTGTAACCAAAGAAGTTCCCAAATCGCCATGAAACAGTTGTCCGATATAATGGATGTATTGCAGATATAACGGTTGATCAAGTCCTAATTGTTGCCGCAGATTGTGAATCGATTCCGAAGTTGCTTTCTCGCCCAGTATGACCTGTGCAGGATCACCCGGAATCGCATGAATGATCGCAAACACGACGATCGACATACCGAACAACACAGGAATTAATTGACCGATCCTGCGAAGTGTATAGGATAGCACAAGAACACCTCCAATTTTGCCTTCAGGCACTACGCGGCCAATCGATGATAGACAGGGCGCCACAATCGGCGCCCCCATTGTTTCTTGCAAAAACTTGAAATTGTGACAGACTCGTTTATCAAATCTTTAATTACTTAATGTCGACATTTGTAAGAATGTCGCTGCCTACAGGACTTGGAACAAATCCTGTTACTTTTTTGGACGCTGCCATCGGTGGTGTGGAGTGAACAAGCGGCACCCATGGAGCGTCTTTCAGAATAATTTGTTCAGCCTTCTTATATAGATCCGCACGTTTGTTTTGATCGGTTTCCTGTTGCGCCTGAACCAACAATTTATGAACTTCCGGATTTTTGTAGAACGCGATATTTTGTGCAGGCGGATTCGCATTGTCTTGGTCTAACAATACATACAAGAAATCATCCGGATCCCCGTTGTCGCCTGTCCAACCAAGAAGCGCCATAGTATGTTCGCCATTTGCCGTTTTCTTTAAGTAAGTCGCCCAATCGTATGTGACGATCTTTGCATCAATACCGATTTTTTTCATGTCTGCTTGTAAAGCGGCAGCGATTTTTTCCGGCTGCGGCATATACGGACGAGCGACCGGCATTGCCCAGAGATCTGTCTTAAAGCCATTCGGATATCCTGCTTCTGCCAACAATTGTTTTGCTTTTTGAATATTGACTTGATAGTCTTGCAGGCTTGTATCATTTCCCCACATGCTAGGAGGCAATACGGATACTGCCGGCACAGCCATGCCATTGTAGAACGCATCAATCAACGCCTTCTTATCTACCACCATATTGATCGCCTGGCGCACGCGCGGGTCATTGAACGGTTTTTTCTGCGTATTGAAGGCTAAATATCCGACGTTGTTGCTCGGGCGCGTGAACAACTGCAAATTCGAATCGTTTTTTACAGTTGGTACGTCTGCCGGATTCAAACCGTCCATAATGTCGATTTGACCTGCTTGCAGCGCATTCAAACGAGCTTTGTTGTCTTTGATCACCTGGAATACGATTTTGTCGAGTTTTGGTTTGCCTGTATCCCAGTAGCTTGGATTTTTCTCAAGTGTAATGGAATCGTTTGGCTTCCAGCTTACAAACTTGAATGGACCGGTACCGATCGGATGATCCTTGATATCGCCGTTGTATTTTTTCACATCCGCCGGTGATGCAATCGAAAACGCGGCCATTGTCAAATCTGCCAGGAATGGTGCAGATGGATGTGCCAGATCGATTTCAACCGTATAGTCATCCAGCTTTTTCACATCTTTAATGACAGCTTTCGGATTCCCCTTAAATCCGCCAAACATATTTGTGAAATATTCAAAATCACCTTTATGGTATGGATTTTGCGGATCCATCCAGCGGTTGAAGTTGAATACGACAGCATCCGCATTGAACGGCGTGCCATCCTGGAATTTCACGTTTTTGCGCAAATGGAATGTCCACTTCAATCCGTTTTTGGATGCACTCCAGTCAGTAGCAAGACCTGGCTTCACATCAAATGTTCCCGGTTTATCCGCGACAAGTGTTTCATAAATATTGTCGGTTACGCGAAATGTTTCACCATCTGTTGCATTTGCCGGATCAAGTGTGACGGTATCGCCCCCGCGACCAAAGATTAACGTTTTGCCGCCGGATTTTGCAGAGTTGCCGCCTGCGTTGGATGCGGTATTGGATGGATTGGAAGATCCGCAACCAGCAAGAATCATGGTCGCCGACAAAACTGTTGCCGACATGGTTAATGCAAATTTCTTCACTGCTGTTTCCCCCTTATTGATCGTTTTCGCTTGCGTCTTGCAAGCATTTTGTATGACTGATCACGTCTTCTCGCAATCACTTGCTGAACACGTGCACCGTCCGCATGGTGAATTTTTCATTCAAAACAGCCGATACGAATCCGATGAATCCGATACGAATCAAGAACTATTCGTTATATAAGTGGCAAGCCACTTGTTGTCCGTTGCCAACATCCTTTAACACAGGTCGGACCGTTTTGCAGATCTCCATACATTGTGGACATCTTGGATGGAACGCACATCCTTGTGGCGGATTCGCAGGACTTGGCACATCTCCTTGCAAAATAATCCGCTCCCGTTTTGCTTCCGGGTCTGCCACCGGAACGGCAGAAAGCAACGCTTGCGTATACGGGTGCCGCGGATGATCATACAAGCTGTCCCGATCCCCGATCTCAACCAGTCGTCCCAAGTACATGACGCCAATCCGATTGCTGATATGCCGTACGACGCTCAAATCATGTGCGATAAACAAGTACGTCAACTGGAATTGTTTTTGCAGATCTTGCATCAAATTCAATACCTGTGATTGGATGCTGACATCCAATGCAGATACAGGCTCGTCTGCGATAATCAATTTCGGATGCAATGCCACTGCGCGCGCGATCCCGATCCGCTGCCGTTGACCACCGCTAAATTCGTGGGCATAGCGTCCGGCATGATATTCATTTAATCCGACAACTTCCAGCAATTCTTTGATTCGGTGCTTCCGTTCATTGCGATCTTTCACGCCATGTACAAGCAAAGGTTCCTCCAGAATTTGCTGTATCGTCATGCGCGGATTGAGTGATGCATAAGGATCCTGAAATATCATCTGCAGATCCCGCCGCATCCGCTGCATTTCCTGGGATTTTAACGTCCGCAGATTCTTGCCTTGGAAAAGGATTTCTCCGTCCGTCGGTTCTGTCAAACGCATAATCGTTCGCCCTGTGGTCGATTTGCCGCATCCGCTTTCTCCCACCAGACCAAATGTTTCCCCTTCAAAGATCGCAAACGAAACATCGTCCACCGCTTTGACGAACCCTTGCTGCTTCTGCAGCAACCCCCCGTGAATGGGATAATAGGTTTTCAGTTGTTTCACTTCCAATAATGGTTTTGCCATCAGAGCCCCTCCTTTCCAACACAGTCCTAACGAATCGTTTCGAGTGTTGCCGGTTCTTCCTGATGAAGCCAGCAGCGTACTTGGTGTGGATCTGATTCCGATTCGATTTGCAGCAACGTCGGCTCTGCTTGTAAACATTGTTCTGTCGCAAATGGGCAGCGCGGTGCAAATTTGCAGCCTTGCGGCATGGTAAAGGGCGTAGGTACTTGTCCTTCGATGGATGCCAAACGCTCACGCCGTTCATTCAATTTTGGCATCGATGCCAATAAACCTTGTGTATAGGGATGTTTCGGATTTTTAAACAATGTCTTGACATCGGTCTGTTCCACGATTTTCCCTGCATACATGACGATGACACGGTCGCACATCTCGGCGACAACTCCCAGATCGTGCGTGATCATCAAGATGGAAGTCCCCGATTCGTTTTGGATTTTTCGCATCAAATCCAAAATCTGCGCCTGAATTGTCACATCGAGAGCAGTCGTGGGCTCATCGGCAATCAGCAACTTCGGATTGCACGCCATCGCCATCGCAATCATCACACGCTGCCGCATCCCGCCTGACAACCGATGCGGATATTCATGCACAATCTCGCTTGCCCTTGGAATGCCTACTTGTTTTAAAAGTTCGACCGCCCGGTTTAATGCTTGTTTGCGGTTGAGCTTCATATGCAAGTGAATCGTCTCGACTAACTGGTCGCCAATCGTGAATACCGGATTTAAACTTGTCATCGGCTCCTGGAAAATCATCGCGATTTCATTTCCGCGAATACTGCGCATTTGCTTTTCCGACAGTTGCAATAAGTCCCTGTCCTGAAATTGGATCGTTCCGTCCACGATTTTTCCCGGCTGCGGGATCAAGCGCATGATGGAAAGGGATGTGATGCTTTTCCCGCATCCCGACTCACCGACAACTCCCACCGTCTCTCCGGCGCCAATTTCAATGGTGACTCCATCGACTGAGCGGACAACACCTTCATCCGTAAAAAAATGCGTTTTCAGATTTTGTATCGAAAGCAACGGTTTCATGTGCGAACATCCTTCCTTACGCTGATTATGCCGGTACATTGCACCGATTGCGCACTTGCCGGATAAAGGAATCAAACAGTTGCTGCTGCAACGGATGCTTCTCCGACATCATTTCCGGATGCCATTGTACAGCTACCACAAAACGGTGTGTTTGCGATTCGATCGCTTCTATGACACCATCAGCGGAATGTGCGGTCGCTGCAAAACCATTTCCCAGCAATTTGATTCCTTGATGGTGATAGGAATTTACCATAAGCTCTGATTGTCCCACCGCTTGGTACAATCGGGACTGCGGCGATATGCGGACTGTATGGGTTGCCTGCCATTTGCGATACTGTTCATGTGCATGAAAGTGTTCAGGTCCCATTTCCTGCTGCAAATCCTGATAGAGTGAGCCCCCTTGGGCTACATTCAAGATTTGCAGGCCGCGGCAAATGCCGAAAATCGGCATATCTCTTAAAAGCGCTTGTCCCGCCAGCAGTAATTCGAATGTGTCCCGTTCTTCTTCTACACTTCCAAGATAAGCCTTTGGGGCTTCCCCGTAATGCAATGGATTCACATCTGCACCACCGGCAAAAAGCAATCCATCCAGCCGCTCCAGCAATTTGCCAATGGAAGACGGTTCCAGAATCGGCAGCATGACAGGAATGCCGCCTGCACGTTCAATGGAGCGGGCATAATCGTATGAAAACATAGCCATATCTTGTCCCGGCAAGCCGCGCTGGCGGTTTTTCCCGGTCTCGCTTTGATCCAGGTAGTAGCCCGTTAAACCAATCAACGGTTTCATCGTATCAACCTTCCTATTCAACGATCCGAACGATCATGAGGATTTCCCATGTTCAGAAATTTCTTATTTTTTAAAAAGAAGCCACAGAATTATTGCTATAACTTTAAGTATATTAACTTTATTAAACTAAATTAAATTTTTTGATAACTTTTAAGACGATTATAGCGAGTTTGTAAACAAAACCGAAGAGAAAAAAAGAGAAAAACCATGAAAAAAATGGAATATAAGTGCGTGTTCAAAAAGTGGTTAAGTAAGACACAAGGAGTGCGAAGCCGAAACACGAAAAGGCGACGGAGTGTACGTGTTTGGTACATGAGTAAATCTCTTTGGGATTCGGCAAAGCAATCCGCCGTGGAGTTTTAACTACTTTTTGAACATCCTCTATAAGTGGATGCCAAAGTCGTGGAGCAAGTTACCGTGTGCAGGGGAATAAAAAAGTCACTGACTACTGGGGGGTGTGCATGAGAACTCATGCAGTCGCGCAAACAACGCCGATCGCCTTGCTCTGATTGAGTTGGTAGGGGTCGCAAGACGATCTCGTTATCTACGATTTCATCTAAAGAGTTATCGCGTTTCTTAATATTCTTTGTAAGAGTCCTTGTCAAAATAGACATCGACCATCCGTTCACTCATTGATTCGCCCGATACGCTTTACTTTGCGCCACGAAAATACGCTTAATTTATCATGTAATGATTATTTTACAAGTACTATCTTTTTCTTCCGCGCAGATCCCGCCAAAATACTGACATACGACATTTTGCTGATAAGATACGTGAAAAATACGGCTGCCAGTGAACAAATCCCTGCAGCCACAAATGTCTTCCAGAGAAACGCATGTGCAGGGAGAAGATAGTTTGTGAGTTTCACTGCATAGATTAAGACCAATGCGTGAACCAAATACGCTCCATAGGAATAATCACCAAACCATTTTAACAGCGAGTAAATCAATGACTGCTTACGAATGATGACGAATGAAATTCCATAAATGATCAAAATCTCCGAAATCGAATAAAAAAACATGGATGGCTTTAAAGATGTAGAATAATTCAGATCCACTCTTCCTGCGCTCATTCCTTGCAATAGATCATGACCGACCCAGACGAAGCAAAATACAAAAACGAAGCTATTCCAATTGATGGATTGGATAATGAACTCTCGCCATTTGTTGATCGACACACCGACAATCCCACCCAGCAGGAAATAATACAGCCATGAAACGAAATTCCGGTCAATAAAGCGAGCAAAAAATTTGAAAATATAGGATGTTGAGTGTATTTGTCCTCCAATAATGCCATTCAAGACAAACCACATATACGATGCAAAAAGTACGGTGAGCAGTCCGAATACGATCACAAATCGCCGAACATTCGTAATCCGCCGATAAAACCACCGAAAGATACTTGATAGAATCGGAAATACTAGATAAAATTGAAAAATCATTACGACAAACCATAGATGATAGTATTCTCTTCCCAAGACAATGTTTTTCGCAAAACTCTTGATCCACGTCATAGTGACGACAGGAATTCCGTTTGAATACAGCTCGTAAATGCATGTCCACAGCAAATACGGTACCAAAATTTCTTTTGCGCGTTTTTTTATAAACGTAATGTAACTGAATGAGTCAAAATAATTGTAAAAAAGTACAATTCCTGTGACGAATACAAAAGCTGGGACAGCAAATTTGGAAATATTAAACAGCATGCCTAACAGGATCGATTCAGAAGTTTGTACTGCAGGTTGCCGTATATAGGCTCCCAGTGTATGCTGCATCACGACAGCCAAAAATGCGAGACCTCGTATTACATCTAATTCTTGGATTTTCTCTTTTCTAGCCATTCACCGTTTCCCTTTTCATAAATTCAACAATCTCTTACAAACCAATCCATTGGTAGCGATTTTTGGGACGTCCAATTTTCTGGTAGCTGACAACCGTCTGTATCTTTCCGTTTTGCAAGAGATACGTAATATACCGATGAACCGTGGGATATGCCAATCCCAGTTTTTCTGACAAATCATCGATGCTGAACGATTCTGCGTGTGACTGCAAAAAGTCTTGAATTAATACCAATGTGGATTGATTGATTCCCTTCGTGACAAATACGCTCTCGGAAGATTTTTGATTCGATTCCCGTACATCCTGTGTCAGTTGAATGAGACGTATGTGCAATTGAATCCGGGAAATCAAATCAGGCGCCTTTACCGGCTTTAATGCAAAATCGGTAGCACCCGCATCCAAAAAGCGATCCGCAATCTCTTGCCGCTCATCTACCGTTAACACCAAAATCGGTACATTCGTATCGAGTTTGCGAAGTTCACGCACCGTTGCCAGACCGTCCATTTCCGGCATGTGGTAATCCACAAGGACAACGTCCATCGGCTCTTGTTTGAAATACTCCAGTGCTTCCCTGCCATTGCTGCAAGTGCATGCATCCCATCCGGCAAAGCTGCAGATCTCCCGAAGTGTATAACGAATGGTCCTATCGTCATCCGCGATCAGAATTTTCAACTTCATTCCCACCTCTTGACATCTTGATCCATATGGTCGTTCCGCTCCATGTTTTGCTGTCGATTTCTACCCTGCCGCCATGACCTTCCGCCACTTGCCGAACAAATGACAATCCCACGCCCGGATGATCTTTCGTACTATATCCGGCTTGCCAAATTTTTTCTTGTTCCTTGGAAGGTATCCCTGGTCCGTTATCAGAGACTCCCAGCCAAATCTCATCTGTGTGAATTTGTGCGCGCAATGTCACTGTGCCATTCTCTTGTTCACGCACAGCATCAAATGCATTGTCGATCAGGTTTACCAATGCCCGTGTCATCCGGATGCGATTCACCCAGATCAGCGTATCCAGATGTTCCGGGACGTCCATTTGCAAGGATGCATTTGTGCCGCTAAGCCTGCCTGCGCGGACATAGTTTATCAAACTTTCCAGCTTGCACCAACTCTTGCGATTCTCGTACAGAATTTCCGAAATCATCTCACTCATATTTCGAATCGAATGGGAGATATTCCTGCAATATTCCTTGATCTTTGATTCCTGCACATACAATTCGATTAAAGAACTCAATCCCTCGATGGCTGTCAATGGTGTTTTCAGATCATGAACAAGCTGCAAAACTTCCCGATCGGCCCGCGACTCGATGGCTTCGATTTGCGCATAATGCAACGTCTCTTTGAATTGCAATCGCTGATCAGACATAATGAGGAAAACCGTTAAAATCACAGCGTTAATGACAAATATCGAGCAAAAAATGATCCCATATACCGTCATGGCCTGGTCAAAGCCGATTTGTATGGCTAACTGTTTGACTTGAAGCGAAATCACTCCTCGCCCGAATCCGTAGTCCGTAAATGCAGGCACTTCATCCAACCATTGCAAGCCGATCAATATTTGTGAAAATACAAGCAATTTCATCGCCGGCCGCCAGATATTACCGGTGAATTTGTGCAATAAAGCGATCGACAGCAATGCCAGAACAGCAGGCCCGCCGAAATCGTATTTCAAATGCTGCATGCTGTTAATCACGATATAAACGGCAGGAATCAATGCAATCGGTATCGCCGTTTTGAGAAACATCCGCTTATACCGTTCACCGATGACATCCCCGATCAGAAAGGCTCCCAAATAATGAGGCAATGCATGAATCGTATTCAATAATACGAGCACAAAAGATACAATCACAAGGGAATTTCCCGTGGGATATGTTTTTGCTGCCTGCAACAATCGATCAAGACCGATTTCCCCGGGGCCCAACCAGTCGGGAAACACAATGCCAAAAACAATCAACCCGATGCCAACACCTATGAGACAAGAGCGTTCCCGCAACCATCGATACAACCGTATATCACCCATCTTATCTTGCGCACATGATTTTTCTATTTTACCATGTAAGTTTACCATAAAAACAATCCAAACCTCTTGAAATGATTTCTATACATCTGCCCGCTTGTGTTTCACGTCCGCTCAAAGAGGATGTTCAAAAAAAATTTTTCATTAATAAAATGACGATAGGTCCGAGTAACACGATAAAAAGTGTTGGAAATATAAACATCACCAGAGGAAACATCATCTTGATCGGTGCTT
Source organism: Fodinisporobacter ferrooxydans (assembly GCF_022818495.1). Lineage (GTDB taxonomy): Bacteria > Bacillota > Bacilli > Tumebacillales > MYW30-H2 > Fodinisporobacter > Fodinisporobacter ferrooxydans. The sequence goes on from NZ_CP089291.1 coordinate 679,776, forward strand.
TCATCGCCCGTTCTCTGGCTAGTTGCCGTTGATGTTCACGAATTCTGCGCGTCTGAATGCGAATCACCTTCGCCATGCCGATTCCCAGTTGATCTGCCTGGATCAGTGCGCTCATCACACTTTGGAACGAATCCATAGGAATCCGGTTGCTTAAATGAGAGAATGCTTCACGCCTTGATTTCCCCAATCGCATTTCATCCAACGTCTGCAAAAATTCCCATGCCAAAGGCCCGCCCAATTGTTTGCTTACTTTCCACAATGCCTGATCGATGCCTAACCCAGCCTCGACAGATACGTTCACCATATCAAAAAAATCCGGCATGGTTTTTTGGATCGTCATCAATCGCTGACGTTTTTTCGAGTCAAGATACAGATTCGGATACAGCAGGCCGAAACATCCTGCGATGACAGAGAATAGCAAAGCCCGGGGGATTGCCGCCCCAATTGACAGCAAAAGCAGAAAGATCAGCAAAAAAAAGCTCCCCCCGATGAGACATTGTATGACTCGATAATCGATCGGTGTCAATCCGAAGGGTTGACCTGCTTCCCGCAGTTTCTTCTCCAGGCTGCTCACTGTCTTTGCACGCATATATTTTTTGAATCGATTGCGAATCCATGTCCAAACCGGATACAAGACCCGTTCTCGAAAGGATTGGTTTCTTTTCACGGCATCATTTTCGGATGGTGTTTGTTCCAGCATGCCATGATCCTTCGTAAACAGCCGCTCGATTCTTTGCTGAATGGCCATTCGCGGCTGACGGACCATCGTTAGAATTCCGGCAAAAAAACATGTGAGGGACAAAAAACTAAAAACAGCAAAGACACTATATTCCATATGTCACACCTCAATCCGGATAATCTTGCGGATTACCAGCCAGCCAAGTGTGCCGGAAACGATTGCAAAACCAATCATTGCCCAACCGATTGGGCTTGTTAGCATCGGTGTAAAATACGCCGGATTCATCATATCGATCAACCCTATGAGAACAACAGGCAAAAGTGTAATGATCCAGGCAGACATTCTGCCTTGTGCCGTTAACGTCCGCAACTCCTCCTGAATCCGCACCCGCTCCTGCAGGGTTTCCTGCATGGATTCAAGCAGTTCCGCCAAGTTTCCGCCGGTTGTTCGCTGTACAAGCAATGCTGAGACGACCAACTCCAAATCCCGGTTTGGCAATCGCTCCAGTAAATTTCGAAACGCATCTTCCACCGGTATGTTCAAGTTCATTTCTCGTAGTGTACGATTCATTTCAACTGCGATTGGATCAGGCATCTCCTGTCCAATCATTTTTAGCGATTGTAAAAAACTGAATCCCGCACGCATCGCGTTTGCCATTGTACCCAAAGCATTCGGCAACTGTAAGGAAAACTGGCGTAGACGTTTTTCTTTTCTGATCTTTACATAACGGTCAGGAAGCCAGTAGCCGACACCAAATGCCGCTAAAGAAACGACAAGCAGCCGCTGCCCGAACACATATGCCAAAAACGCAAATACTGCCCCTGCAAACAGACGGATTATAAAAAATTCTTCCGGAGTAAAAGGAATGGCTGCTTGTTCCAGCTTTTTCTCCCATCCTTGTAAAAATAATTTGCCGGCAAATTGTCGGGAAAACCGCTGCAGAAGTTTTTTCGACATCGGGACCACTTGCGTTTGCGACGATGTTTTTTCTTCCTCGGCATCAACAATGGCTGGTCTTGGCTGTATCATGCGTGCAAGTCTCTGCTTTAACCGTCTCGATTTTCGTGTAAATCGACTTCCCAACAAAGCGAAGAGGACGAGAAAGAAGGAAAACGAACCGATTATAATCAAGATCTTCGCCGTCATGCTTACCAGTCCTCTCGGAACATGTCTGGTGGAAACTCCATTCCGAACCGTTCCAAAATATCCATACAATGGGGCCGAATCCCCGTCGATACAAATTTCCCTGAAATCTTTCCTTCACTCGTCATTCCCGTTTGCCGAAACACGAATAAATCTTGCAGTACGATGGTGTCGCCCTCAAGTCCTACGATTTCCGTGATATGTGTGATTTTGCGGCTTCCATCCTTCAGTCTCGACTGTTGAATAATCAATTGAATGGCTCGACCGATTTGTTCCCGGATGGCCCGAACCGGCAGTTCCATTCCGGCCATCATCACCATCGTCTCAAGGCGGGATAAAATGTCCCGCGGCGAGTTGGCGTGTCCGGTCGCCAGCGACCCATCGTGTCCCGTATTCATCGCTTGCAGCATATCAAGAGCCTCCGCACTGCGAACTTCCCCTACGACAATCCGATCCGGGCGCATTCGCAAAGCATTTCGTACGAGATCGCGAATGGTAATGGCTCCTTTTCCTTCAATATTGGACGGGCGTGTTTCGAGAGAGACTACATGCTCTTGGGAAAGCTTCAATTCTGCCGCGTCTTCAATTGTGATAATTCTCTCATTTTGCGGAATAAAGGAAGAAAGGACGTTTAATGTGCTCGTCTTTCCCGAACCTGTGCCGCCGCTGATAAAAATATTCAGCCGCGCTTTTACACATCCTTTTAGAAATTGCGCCATCTGCTCGTTTAACGTCCCGAACCGAATCAGATCTTCAATCGCAAAGGGTGTTTGTGAAAATTTGCGAATGGTGATTGTAGGCCCGTTTAACGCCAACGGCGGTATAATTGCATTCACACGGGAACCGTCCGGCAGCCTCGCATCGACCATCGGCATACTTTCATCAATTCGTCTGCCGAGCGGAGCAACAATTCGTTCAATCACCTGCAACACATGTTCATCATCACGAAAAAATGTCTGGATGTGATGAAGCTTTCCTTTTTTTTCAACGTAGATTTGAAACGGACCGTTTACCATGACCTCCGAAATTTCAGGATCCTCCAACAGTTGGGTAATGGGTCCATAACCCACCAATTCGTTGCAAACAGTCGTCAATAAGGATTGTTTCTCTTCAAATGTCAGCCGTTCCGAATCTTGTTCAAAAAATGGTTCCGAAAGCTTCGGGATCATCGAAACAATATGATCTTCTTTTACGTTCGGATGTTTTTTTAACTCTTCGACCAAATATTTGTGGAGTCGAATTTTTATTTCTCGTTCTTTTGGTTTCTCATTTCCGGGATTCGCCTGCAATTTCCCCTCTTGTACTTGCCTTGCGTTCGTCTCTTGCTCATTCAATCGTTTTAAGAGTGACATACTCCCCACTCCCTATCTGCCAAACATTCGTTGCAGCAATGATTTCTTTTTTGCCTTCAGATTGCTTCTTTCGCGCTTATATAATCTCGCGGCTAATGTGTAGATGCTCCTTGAAACATTTGCCCGAGGGCTTGATAAAACAAAAGGAATGCCGCGATTGACAGATGGCACGACGATTTTTCCTTCACTTGGAATTCTCGCATACACAGACATTGCCAAAATCGTTTCCACAGTGTCCAGGCGTATTTCTGTCACTTCCGAATCGCGATTTAAAATCACTTTGACACGTTCTTTCAATCCCAATGATTCCACTGTTTCCAAGAAGCGTTTTGTATTTTTTAATGTCGGCAGTTCCATCGATGTGACCAACAGAATTTCATCCGCTTCATCCAACGCCGCGAGTCCTGTCTCTAACAAAGCGGACGGAAGATCAATGAGTACTACGTCATGCGTGTCTTTCAAAGTTGCAAGCGCCGTGGAGACATGTTCCCCTGTAATCACTTCAGCAAATTCCGGCCGTTGCGGTGCCGCCAAAATGTGAACACCAGACTCATGCGGCAGCAAAAATTTCCCGATTGTACCTTGCGGATCAGGCAGCCCTTCCTTTACCCAATCATAAATGGTCCGTTTGGCAACCATGTCAAAAAAATCAGCTACGTCGCCAAATTGCAAATCGAGATCGAGAATTGCCACACTTGAACCATACTTGGCAACCGCCGCAGCCGTGTTGACAGAAATCGTAGTTTTGCCGATCCCGCCCTTTGTTCCGCAAACGGCAAGTACGCGTCCTTGCTTCTTTTGCGGCAGTTCTCCCCTCTGCATACCGGACAATTTTTGCGACAGACGTTTTTCTGCTTCTTTTATTGCTTGTTCCAATTCTTCCTGCCGCAGCGGAATTGTCAAAACATCCAAAGCGCCCGCATGCATGGAACGTTTGATATTCAAATCCGCGGCAGATACGAGTAAAATAACTACAACGTCCGGGTACTGCAAAGTAAGCTCCCGGCATTGATCATATATACGTTCTTGAGAGCCTGCCAAAAATACGATTCCCCGCTCGATCCGTTCCATCTTCCCCTTTAATTCTTCATAATCAGAAACGATCCGGAACTCTCTTCCGCGTTTTCGGGCCATCTGTTGTATAGCTGCTTCTGTTTGCGCATCGTCAAGGTGTGCGATCCATTGCAAGCTCATTTGGGGATCTCCCCTTTATGCAGTTGATCCAATGTAACAATCTTGCCTGGATCAATGGAATGGTCTTCCTGACTCCGCAGCATCAACGCAACGGAACCTTTTTGCAATGCCAAGGCGAGACTCGCACCTTGACCAGGGAGGACTTCCAATGTGACCGTTTTATATGCTGCCGCCGTCGCAGCTTTAGGGTCTTTCTCTCCTTTGATCATCCCGACCGCCAGCACTTTAATATTTTGCAAAAGAATTTGCGAGGAACTATTTTCTCCTTGCGACGGCGGAATCATCGCTACCACATCCACGTAATCTCCAGGCGCCAGGAATCCCGATACACCTTGAACGTCATTTACCGCAACAGACATGGCACGTTTTCCTTGCTGAATCGCAAACGGTTTGGGGTTGTTTTTATGAATGGGAACAGTGGCCGAGGCAGCAGGAATCGCTTTTGTCTGTTTTGTTGTTTCATGTTTGTCCGTATGCAAAAACATTGCACTATATAAGGCAAATGTCGCAATACAAGCGAATGCACCGGACAAAAGCCATAAAGATCTTGTTTTCATAGCTATACACCAATGCTTCCCCACTTGGATTATTCACTGAACGAGTTTGTATCCGTATGTTCCATAGTCGCTTTGATCGGATGCAACAGAACCGATTGTTGCTCTTTGCAAAAATCTTCCTGTCACAACTGCATTTTGATTGGAAGACCCGACACTTTCGATGAAAAATGTCGCAAATCCCACAACTTTCACTTGCTTCACTTGATTTCCCGAACGATTCAGCGGTTGATAGACAGGCACCAAAACTACTAACGGGCAGCCGTTGGGATAGTCGTAATACGTAGCGCTGCCATTGTAGGGACAGGAAGCGATGCGTGATTGTATCGCATCGATCGTGGGGCCTACGATATTCCCCGTCTGTGTACCCAATACATCCCCAATGGAAATCGTACCGCTATAGCCGTTTGTCAAATCCTCACGATAATTGTTGGCACCTGGGCCGGAAAGCGCCAATGCGCCGAAATTCCCATAGCTGGAATCCCCCGTTTTTAATTCCACAGGACTGCCGTAGGATAGCGGAGTCGATGCGTTTACTCCTAAAGGTATGACATGTGTCGCTGCAGCAAGCGGATTCAGTTGTACAGCTGCCGTACTTTGGATGGGCGTGTCGGAAAATCCCAATGCGTGTGCAAATGTCAACGTCTCATTGACCGCAGCTGTTATTTTCATATACGTGTTTTGCGTATTGAAGGAAATCGTTACTTGATCTGCCGTTATCTGATTTGCTTGCATCGTTTGCATGGCATCCTGCTTTGCCTGATCCGGATACAAAGGCAGATCTTGTGCGCCTGCAAGAACAGCCGCATCCAATGCTTTTTGCAGTTTCGACTGTTCAAGGAATAACCGTCCACCATCGATGACAAGTGCGGCAAACCCTAAAAGTGCTGTCATCATCAAAGCCACAATGATAATGACAGTGCCCTCTTCCTTGCGGCTCCATCTCCGGCGGCCCGATCTCCACTTGAAAATTGCACCGGGATGTTGGCAACGGCACACACACTTGCGCAGCAACCGGCAGACATTGTACCTGCATCTCCTTGTTTCCCGTCTCATCGTTACTCAACCCGCATGACAGTTTTTGTTGTAATGGGGAAGGGGTTTGCAAGGATACTGGCCATAATCGGCGTAAGAATAGGAATCGAAGAATTCAGTGTGACCGTTACATACGAACCGCTGACTCGTTGCGATTGATCAGGCGTAATCGCTATCGATACAGTTGAATCTGTCAGCGTGTCGGTGTTTGCTTGCACCACTTGGTCAATCTCTGTATCCGTATCCCCCAAACTCGCCGCCCGTGCAGCCTCACGCCCTGCATGATCCATCACCAAATACGCATAAAAAACCCGGCCAAAGTCCACCATGCCGAATAATAGGAATATCAAAACCGTTAAGCTTAACGCCAGTTCGACTGTCGCTTGTCCACTTTGGGATCTCATAGGAACCACCTGTGTAAAATTCTCTTTGTTTCCTGTTACACTCCATGTATCCTGCCAATCATATATGCTGCACTGACTCCGATGACGATCGGCAGCGCATAGGGAAATTTTGAATCAATCGGCTTCTGGTCGAGCAATTGAAACGAATCTTTTGCCACGGAAAACAGCCCGACAGCGAGCGCCATGCGGCCGATGAACGGTTTCCATTGGCCTTTTGCAATCAACAGAATACAAGCTATGACACCGCCTGCAATACAAATATAAAGAAAAGCAGAAAAGGTAAACGCCGCCCCCTTTAATGCGCCTATGGCCCCCAGCAGTTTTACATCGCCGGCTCCCATGCCGTTCATGAGAAATGGAATAAGAAGAAGCCCAATTCCCAATACAAGTCCTTCTCCACTATACAAAAAGCCGCTCCATCCGTTTCGGAATGCCTCAACGATCAATCCCGCCAGCATGACAGGATATGTGACGACATTGAAGATTTTTCTGAAGCGCAAGTCAGTTGCCAATGAAATCAGCGACACAATTCCGACGATCCAATCCTCCACCATACGATCCAAACCCGCTTTCCCTTTCGGACAAGAACCTGAATCAATATTTTCTTCACGGCACATTTCATTCGTATTAGAAATCAGCCCCGCTTTACCAAGAAAGTCGGGGCTGATTTTTGCGTGTGCCGCATATTTCAGGCATGTCTGTTCCACATAAGGAGCATCTTTATAAGGATGCTCAAAAAGTATGCCTGAATTGTCTTTATTGTCCGGAACTGCTTCCGCTGCTGCCATTCAAATTGGAAACAATGTTTTGGAAAATCGAATTTAGTTTTCCTCCCATCGTCCCGAGTATGGCGACAACGGCAATTGCGATCAAACCAAGAATTAATCCGTACTCTGTCAAACCTTGACCCTCTTCAGCGACAACCAAATTGCGCATTTTGCGAATCATTTCGATCTGCCTCCTGTACCGATGTTTCAAACAACCGATCTTCCGTTTGAAATCACCTAGAAAGCAAAAAAGCTATTCCGAAGAGCAGCATCAGAATAGCAAGCGAAAATCCAATGATGTCCGTGCATATCTTCGGCAACTGGCTGGCATATAGACATTGTCCACTTAGCCCCTATAGTTTTGCGCCCCTATATTTCTAAAGGTTTGCCTTTTCGGTTGTTTGTTGCTATTATTATACCATGGCATAAAAGATTTTCCACTATTTTTTCAATAATACGAGGGAAAATGATAACTTTCCAAAAAAATTCACAGACAATTCAAATTTCTTATAAACTTGTAGTCAGCCGCACCTTTTTGTCCCGTTTGCGAGGGCTGATGTTCCGACGGTCGTTCATAAATGAGGCCATGCTGCTTTCCCCATGCAACTCCATCCACACGTTTTTTATGTTGTTTCCCATTGATGTCCTGTTTTTGGATCGTTCCATGCGAATCGTTCACTTGTGCGAATCTTTACAGCCGTGGCGCATCATTCTGCCAGTCCCATCCGCCTATACAACATTGGAGCTGCCGGCAGGGACAATTCAAAAATACCGATTGACGCGTAACGCCCTGCTAGAATTCCAATACTGAAAATGATGGAAAAGAGACTGTGCGCTGAATGTCGAACCGGATGTCTTGCCATTGTCCCCGGAGGAATTTTAAACGGCTGCTTTCCTGATCATGTAACAGTTTGAAAAGGAATTCTTCCCTGAGTCTATAGGCTCATCGTCAAGTCCGATTCCCAAAATACTTTCTTTTCTCCGTTTTGCAACTGAACGGTATATGTCCAGCCAAATCGGAATCCGTAATCCGCATTTTTGACAATGCCTTTTTGCCCTGCATGGCTCCCATTTTTCACTCTTACATTTTCGCCGATAAAAAAACGATTTTTCACGGTAAGCGCCTCCCATCGATTCCAATGTTGTATGTGTCGAATGTTCTCTTGTTGATATGCTTTATATAACAGATTTAACTGTTCTATAATAGTTGATTATATCAAAAATATACAAATTTGGTTAGAAAATTACGTTTTTGTTTAAAATATTTTGTAATTTTCATCATTCCTTAAACAAAGAAAAAACATTTCGTACAACTACGAAATGTTTTACCATTTTACTTGATTCCATATGCAAATAGATCTACTTGCGCAATCCTTGCTCACATCGGGAAACGGACATTTCTTGCCTATTCGGGTCTTGTCTATTCAGGCAAGATCATTTCATGGTTTTCTCCACCCGGCGGCACCATGGGATATACATTCTCTTCTTCCGCCACATCAAACTCCATCAGTACCGGACCATCGATCGACATGGCTGTCTGAATGATTGCTTTTGCCTGCTCATAGGAATGTGCCCGCAATCCTGTGATGCCATAGGACTTGGCAAGCGTCACAAAATCCGGAGAGGATATTTTTACAGATGAATACCGGTTTTCAAAAAACAACTCTTGCCACTGCCGCACCATTCCCAAATACCCGTTGTTCAAAATTGCAATCTTGATCGGCAGTTGATGATCGACGACTGTCATGAGTTCTTGCAGATTCATTTGAAAACTGCCATCCCCGCTGATACAAATCACTTGGCGATTCGGTGCGGCAAATGCGGCGCCAATCGCTGCCGGCAATCCGTAGCCCATTGTGCCAAGGCCGGCGGATGTGAGCAAGGATCGCGGCTCTGCAAATGCATAATTATGAATCGTCCAAATTTGATGCTGGCCAACATCCGTAACGACAATTCCATTCCCTTCCGTTGCCGCATCCAGCAGTTGAATCACCGATTGGGGTTTGAGCTGGCTATTCGAACGGTCAAATCGCGGAACTTTTTTTTGCCAATGTGTCGTCAGTTCGACCCACTCATCCGTATCGACATGCAATGGGTACTTTTGCAATGCGAGCAGAACATCCTGAATATCTGCCGTAATCGGCAAATCGATTTTGATATTTTTGTTTAACTCTGACGCATCGACGTCTACATGAATTTTGTACGATTCCGGTGAGAAGGATTTTGCTTTGCCCATCACCCGGTCACTAAAACGAACGCCCAAAGCAATAAGAAGATCGGCTTGATGCACCGCTTTATTTGCTGCAAACGTACCATGCATTCCCAACATGCCGAGGAAAAGGGGATGGCGAGTGGGAAATGCGCCAATTCCCATCATTGTCGATACGACCGGGATCTGCGTTTGCTCCACTAACTGCCGAAATATTTCGCTTGCATTCGCCCCGATCACGCCACCGCCAATTAAAAACACCGGTTTTCTGGCATGCTGGATGCGCGCTGCCATTCGTTCAACCATTCGCTGCGACACAGGCGGTTTCCCGCGGTATCCGCGAATTTTGACTTGCTCCGGAATCTCTGCATCAGTCTGCGCCGTCATGATATTCTTCGGAATATCGATTAATACAGGCCCTTTTCGTCCGCTATTTGCGATATAAAACGCTTCTTTTACAACTGTCGCCAATTCGTTTACATCATTGATCAAATAATTGTGTTTTGTAATCGGCATGGTAATTCCATAAATGTCTACTTCCTGAAAACTGTCCCGTCCAATCATATTCTCCGGCACTTGTCCGGTAATAATAACCAACGGTACGGAATCCATATACGCATTGGCAATCCCTGTTACCGTATTTGTTGCTCCCGGTCCCGAAGTCACCAACACAACTCCCGTTTTACCCGTTACTCTTGCAAATCCGTCTGCCGCATGAACGGCCGCTTGTTCATGGCGCGTCAAAATATGACGGATTTGCGGATAATGATATAGCGCATCATAAATGGGTAAAACAGCTCCGCCTGGATATCCGAACAATGTTTCGACCTGTTCATCAAGCAAACAGTCAAGTAAAATTTCCGCACCTGAACGCAATTTGGTTGCTTGCTGTTGTTCCGCCAGCATGGCTCTTCTCACCCACCCTTTTCAAAGGAAGTCCAAAAATATTCTTCAAAAATATATCCGATTTTATATCCGATTTTTGAACCAATCCCTTCTATAAAATCGTCTCACCCTTTCCTAACTTATTGATTATTCTATACCTTGGCACACACCTTGTTGTGAGAATGATCACAAAATTCTTGTCAATTCTATGAATTTTCATTCTCTTCCACCATACATAGACTCCTTTTCTTTCAAAACGGTCCCTGCGTCATCTCCGATATTGTCCTTCCCATGATGTCTTTCAATGATGTCTTACCATGCATGGTATCTTTCCATGAAGGCTTCCCTTGGTTTCCTGTAAATCTTGCTGCGATTTCACAACAGGCGAATCGATAAGATACCCAGAATGGTAATGGTGCTGGCAGCGATTTTCCCCCATGTAATCTTTTCCTGAAATATGAATCTGGCGAGAAAAATTGCAAACAATGGAGATGTATACGAGAGAGCGACTACAAGTGTTCCATTGGCCAGGCGCAATGCCGTAAACAAACACAACCATTGTCCGATCACAGACAAGGAACGCAACGACAGGTGTGCCATTTGCCGCGGAAACCAAAGCTTCGGCCGATACAAGAGAAAAATAACGAGCGCGATCCCGCTCGCCCGAAACATGTACATTGTCGGAGGATTGATATCATGCAACAGCAGTTGTTGGGTTGGAACCATACTGACACCGTAGACCATCGCAGTTGCCAAGCCCAATAGATTCCCCGGATTCTTCAACTCTATGAGTGGTGTCAACGGATTTTTCCCTTTTATATTTAACAAATAGATGCCGCAAACAATAATGACGACCGAAATGAGGATATGAAGATCAAAACCAACAAAAAAACTGTCCACTACATAGGTAAATAACGGTGTTAAGGCAGAATAAGCGGCCAATATCGATACTTCAATTCTCTCCATTGTCTTGAAAAAGAGAACATTGGCAGTCGTATCTAAAGCAATCACGAGAATCAGCAACAGCAAAGAATGGAGCGTCACGTGAAAGGAATATTCCCACGGCATGGATACGCCCAACAGCACCGCGACAATGGCAAATGTGATGACCATAAAGCTGTTGTTATCCCGAATGTCGAGAATAATTTTTTTCGCATAAATGGCATTGACCGCATTCAATAATGAACTGATCAAAGACAGTACGAACATTCCAATCCCCACTTTCTAAAGAAAACAATTTATTGTACAAAAAAAATTAGTATTCACGTATGGCGATCTGTGAATACTAAGCTTCGTCTATGGTTCGCATATAGCAAATGCGTTTCCATCTATACTTCCAAGACATTCAATCCTGCATTCCAAGACATTCAATCCCGCTGTCCCGCGTTGACACAGGAATCTATTTAAGCGTTTTTCAGCAATTGATCGGAACTTGACATGCGCTGGTTTTTGGTGATCAGACTCACAACGACTAACACAACCACATTGACAATCATTGCCACAATCCCAATATTCAAATCTTTTATTTGTTGCGGGAACGTTGGGAATAGTTTCCCTATGGACGTATTTGCGATCGTCGTATAGGCAACGGTGAGTACACCTGCCAGGATTCCGCAAATCGCCCCTTGTTTGGTTACAAAATTTTGTTTTGACAAGCTGCATACCATGGCCGGAAATAACTGTGTCACCAAGCTATATCCCATCAATAACAACATGACGATTGCCTGACCGCCTTGGAACGTAAAGTACAATGCAACCAATGCAACGACTGGAACCAATGATTTTGCCAATTTGGACACTTGCGCATCTGTCGCTGTCGGCACCAGCGCCTGATAGATATTTTTTGCGATCAATGTAGATGCGGCCATCAACAGCATCGAACCAGGGACAAGGGCCGTCAGGATCCCCGCTGCGCCGATCACACCGACAAACCACGGATCAAATGTTTGTTTGGACAATTTCAGTAAAGAAAGGTCGCCGGCTGCTCCCTGCAGTCCAGGCACTTTCAGCACAGCGGCAAATCCTACAAAAAACACGAACAATAGAATCAATTGATAGAGCGGCAGAATCATTGCATTTTTCCGAAATACTTTATGATTTTGCGCCGAATAGATGGAACCGAATGTATGCGGCCACATGTAAAATCCGAGTGCTGTCAACAACACGGTTGAAACAAACCAGGATGGACTGAGTCCTTTATTTGGCAGCACCAGGAACCCGGGTTTTGCTTTGTCGATGGCCTCAAACATCGGTTGATAGCCACCATAGTAATGAATCGGAATATAGATTCCCATAAAGACGACGACACCAAGAATCATGATATCTTTTAAAACGGCTGTCCAGGCAGAACCATGTATCCCGGAAATCGATACATAAATGGTGACAGCGATCACGCCGATCCATATCGCTGCATTCGGTGAAATCGTGCCATAGGAAGCTTCCGATACGATTGATCCCAATCCTTTTAATTGCAGGACCAGATACGGAATCATGGCGATTACGCCGACAATCGCGACCAAAATTCCCAACGCTTTGCTTTGATATTTACTGGCAAAAAAATCTGACTGCGACATCAATTTCTTCTCTTTGGCATATTTCCAGATAGCCGGCAAAAGCCAGTAGGAAAGAATATACGCCAAACAGCCATAGGAGAGAATATAGAACGTCGGACCGCCTTTGCCATACGCCCAACCACTGCCGCCGAGAAACGTAAATGTTGTATAGATTTCCCCGGCCATCAGCAGGAATACAAAAATTGTCCCAAAACCGCGCCCGCCGACTGACCACTGCTCCAGGTTCATGTCCTTTCCTCTGCGTGCCCGAACGCCGAGGAACAAGGAAATCAAAAGAAACAAGAAGATAATGACAAGTGCAATGTTCATGAAACTTCCTCCTTCTTATTAGTCGGATCCAGCTTGTAAATGATCCCCATGACGACAGAAGTCAAAACGACCCATAGCACGATATAAAACAATAAGAAAGGAAGTCCGAACACATACGGCTTGACCGTGTTGACGAAAGGAACACCGACCAAGATTCCGATAAACGGAAGCAATGCAAGAATATACTTTAATTTCATCTTGATCCCCCTGCCTTTTATTTAAAAATTACAAAAATATGAAGTGTTTTGATAATTCCTGATAAAGCGGAGACAACTCTCCGCTCGATTCCGCTGTATGACTCGAATACATGTGGCGTTTTTCCGCTTGCAGCACAGTTTCCGGCGCATCCTCATCAGCGTTTCCTTATGGTCAGTTATCGGATAAAAACTTGAATGTACTAGCGACGAACATTTTCACGCCTTTTTCCAGCGCATCCTCATCAATCGTAAAGCGCGGATGGTGATGCGGATAGACGATTCCTTTGTCCGCATTGCCTGCTCCTACATAGAAATAGGCCCCCGGCGCTTTTTGCTGAAACGCTGAAAAATCTTCGCCGCCCATATTCGGTTTCATCAAATCAAGAGCTTCTTCCCCAAACACTTCCCGCACGGTTGCCTCTATGACTCGAGTTACCTGTTCGTCATTGACGACAGGGCGATACCCAAACTCATATTTGAACACATACTCAGCTCCATGTGCTTCTGTAAGGCCTTTGATCACCCGTTCCATCAACACCGGAACCGACTCTCGCAATTTCGCATCGAAGCTGCGAACGGTGCCGCACATCTCGACAGAATCCGGAATGACGTTATGTGCAGACCCGCCATTAAATTGCGTGACAGAAACAACGATATTATCCAAAGGATCTGTATTGCGGGCGACGATATGCTGCAAATTCGTGACGACTTGTGCGCCGATTGCAATGCTGTCGATCGTCTGATGGGGCAATGCCGCATGGCCGCCTTTGCCGTTTATCGTGATCCAGAACGTATCGGGAGACGCCATCATCGCACCGTAGCAAACGCCGATTTTGCCAATCTCCATCGGCGCCCAGAGGTGTGTGCCGATCACGATATCCACGCCTTCCATGACACCAGCCTGCACCATTTCTTCCGCACCGCCGGGACATAACTCCTCTGCATGTTGAAACAAAAAGCGAACTTCTCCCTGAATGTCATCTTTCAGTGCAGATAAAACTTTAGCCGTCCCCAGCAACATGGCCGTATGCCCATCATGTCCACATGCATGCATGACACCCGGATTCTGTGAAACAAATGCAAACGTATTGTCTTCCTCGATCGGCAGTGCGTCCATATCGGCGCGAATCGCCAACACTTTCCCCGGCTGTTTTCCGATTAAGCGAGCCATTACGCTGGTCTGCGTCGGACGCGACAACTCCAGATTGCCAAAGGAAGAAAGGGTATCGTACACAAATTGCGCCGTTTTTTCTTCATGGAACGATAATTCCGGATTTTGATGCAAATAGCGGCGCCATTGAATCACTTGTTCCTTGACCGAATCAACCAATTGATTCATCTGATCCCGATTTGGTTGGGTTTGTTGCATGTCTATCCCCTCTTTCTTGCATTCTATGTTTCTCTCATCCTGCTTCTCTTATCCTGCTTTTCTTACACTTCTTCTCTCATACGATTTCTATCATCCGTCGTATTTTGCCAGATGTAAAACGGTATGATACAGAACATCGACACCTGCAGCGCAATCCTCTTTGCTGGTCCATTCTGCCGGATTATGACTGATCCCGTCTTTGGAGCGGGCAAAAATCATGCCAACCGGACATAGATCCTTCAATTGCATACCGTCGTGGCCTGCACCGCTGGACAAAGTCGTCGTCGCAAGTCCAAGTGTTGCACAAGCGTCACGAATGGCGGATTGCACCATATCCGAGCAGTGAACCGGAGGAACCCGCTGCAGCTCGGCAATCTGCAACCCGATGCCCCGCTCGTTGCAGATCGCTTCTGCCTGCTCGCGAATCGCTTGTTCCACCTGATTTCGCACAGATTCATTCACATCCCGCAAATCAAGGGTAAACTCCACTTCCCCTGGTATGATGTTGATTCCTCCGGGAAACAACTGCAACTGGCCAACCGTACCGACCGTACTTCCCGTCCTGCCGGCTTCTGTTTCAATGGCCTGGAACAGTTGCGCCGCTGCAGCCAGCGCATCCCGGCGCAGATTCATGGGCGTCGTACCTGCATGTCCCGCTTCGCCAGCGAGTTTGAATTTCAGCCAAAGCGGGCCTGCAATGCCGCTGACAACGCCGACAGACAACCCTGTATTCTCCAATATTTTCCCCTGTTCAATATGCAGTTCGACATATGCTTTTACAGAATCTTTCGACCGCGCCGCCTGACCGATGGCCCCTGGATCGAATCCGTTCTCCCGCATGGCTTCTGCAATTGTCGCGCCTTGTTTATCCTGTGCCTGCAAATGCTCTTGCCGCAATGTTCCCGCAAGTCCACGACTGCCAATCATGCCAAAACTGAAACGGGCGCCTTCTTCGTCCGTAAATGCAATCACTTCAATGGGATGATCTGTGACGATCTCACGGTCCCGCATCGTTTGCAAAACCTCAATGCCGCCAAGGACACCCAGCGGTCCGTCAAAATTGCCGCCATTATAGACAGAATCGATATGGGATCCGATCAAAAGGACGGGCGCATCCGGGATCTTGCCTTGTTTGCGGCCGATCAAATTGCCAACCGCATCTTCATACACATGAAGACCCACCTCTTGCATAAACGATCCGACCAAATCTTTTGCCTTTCTTTCTTCTCTGCTGAAGGATAATCTCGTAATTCCGCCAGACTCCAGCTTTCCGATCTCGGCTAACTGATGTATCCGCTGCCACAGACGTTCCTGATCAATCACATCTTCCCCCCCTTTTTTTTGCTATTGCTGCTCTTATTTTCGGTTGATTTTAGGGTATGTCCTTAATATACCTTAAAACATACGTTTTGAGTAGATATATTTTTTAGAAAATTTATTCACGGGCAATTATTCTGATTTTTTATCAAAATTCAATTGATATACCTTGCGCGGCCGCCCTCTCGGATGCGGACGTTCTTCGGCTACCAGGCGAACCAAACCATGCTTTTCCAGCTCCATCAAAATTCTGCGGGCGCTGCGCGGCTGAATTTGCATGTATTGTGCGAGTTCATGTGCAGTGATGTCCGAATGTCCGATTTTCTTTGCTATGGAAAGCAATTTGCTGAGTGTGGCGGTGCTTAATGATGTTTCCTTGCCGATCGCTTCCAAATTTTTATCCACAGTGGAAAATTCGATCTGCCAGGTTTCCCCAAGGGGACCTACTATTGTTTTATTCTCATGAAAAATAAACCATGAACCTTTTCCAAATTCTTTTGCCTGCAATAGCGCCTTGCCAGCGTGAATTTCCGCTTGGTATGCCGTATTGCCAATTCCGATCCCGCACGTAATATCCTCGTATTTCAATGGTTGTATATCTTCCAGAATCGGTTTCTCCGTGAAATCATTCGTCATTTCCCGCAGCAATCCGCGGGTTGTAAATATGACATAACGCCCAGGCCCTGCCATTTTTAATGACCCATGTATACTTTTGCTATATTGCAGGAGTTTTTCCGTTACTTTCATCTCCATTTTATAAATTTCATCCGTTGAAAAACTGTCTTTCGCCATGCCAAAGAACGAGTCCACCAAAATCATTTGAACGGCAATTTGCGAGTCTTTAAACCGCAACATTTCTCGTGTACGAAACATGAGATGCAGCGTTGCTTCTACAGCAGCCCTTGTCGGCAATACACGATACACAGGCACCCCCAACTGCTCCAAAGCGATATGTGCTGTCCGCAGGCATGTAACGGCAGCTTTGGTTTTGCCGGACTGCCAAAGCTCATAGTGATAGCTTGCCAATACATCTGCCGCAATCTCTCCTTCATAATGCTTTAAGTAGAGGGGCGATGAGAGATCCAATTGGGCTTCTTGAATAATTCTCTCGATCTCAATGGGGCGGAAAGTATCAAAACTCATTTGATCCATTCGCAATCCCTGCTCGTGTGCAATATGCAGCAAAATCTTGTACAGACTGGATCCGGTCGATGGAACATAAAACACCGGAACTTTTATTCCCCCCCATTTTTTCGCAATGGTATATGGAACTTGTCCTGAGAACAACCACATATCCACTTGATCCAAATGCGGCCGCAAACGGTCAACAACCGTATCCTCCGTATCATAAATAATCGGGATATAGGATATTTCTTTGTAATCTTCCAGGATGCTCCGGATCACTGCAACAGAATCATCGGCTCCAAACACACCAATGTGCATGCAATCATCCCTTCTTTCCTACATATTCTTCCCGGCTAAGCGATACATCACATTCGCAAATAATGCAACAGCAGTCTGTAGCGATTCTTCCTGAAAATCAAAGGAAAAATTATGGTGTCCTGCCGCCAATTCCGTGCCGATCAATAGATACGTAGCCTTGCCGCCCTGCTTTTGCACTGCTTCCATAAGATAGGTAGCATCTTCGGAAGCCCGGAAAGGCAGTGTTGGCACAACTTTCAAATCGGAATCCCAGTGGCTGGCAACAGCGGAAACCAAATCAATCAATTCCTGATCACACGTTGCAGATATCCCTTGTCCAACAATGTGAATATGTTCCTGAACCTGATACATTTGGGCGGCAGATCGAATGATACGAATCGCTTCATCTGTCATAAACTGATTGATTTCATTCGTTTCCCCGCGTGTTTCGAGCTGCAATCGGGCAAATGCCGGAACGATGTTTCGTCCTTCACCCGCTTCCAGAATCCCTACGTTGATCCGGGATATCCCCTCGCCATGGCGAGGGATCCCATGCAGTTGCAATGCGATTGTAGCAGCAGCCAGCAATGCGCTTCTTCCTTCATGTGGCGCCAATGCAGCATGTGCAGGTACCCCTTCCAATTCTACATCAATTTTTGTCGAAGCCAAAAATTCCGTTACGCCACAGGCAATTTGCCTGTTGTTTCGCGCAGTCACTCCTAAATGGCACGCAAAAAAATAATCCACGCCATCCACGACGCTAGCTTCCACCATCGCCTTTGCGCCACGACACCCTTCTTCCGCCGGTTGAAAAATCAGTTTGAACGTCCCCGTTAAAGAATCTCTGAGTTTCATTAATACCATTGCCAATCCAAGGCCGATCGCAGTATGTCCGTCATGACCGCAGGCGTGCATGGAACCTTCATACTCGGAACGAAATCCCTGCACCGCAGGAATATGGCCGGCATGTTCCGCCTCTCGTACTTGCAATGCATCCATATCAAAACGAAATGCAATCGTCGGACCTGGTCGACCCGTATCGTATGTACCCACCACACCGGTAAGACCGTTCCCCATTTGCTCCAAACGTGCTTCACTTACTCCATTTTCACGAGCATGCTTTCTTGCCGCATCCAGTATTTTTTCTTCCGGAACTCCCATGCGCGCTGCAGGCGCAATCACTTCCGCACCCATTTGTACATGCATTCCAAGTTCCTCTAAAATATCTGCCACTTTTGCCGTTGTTTGATATTCTGTCCAGCCGATTTCCGGGTGCCGATGAATCTCTCTTCTCCAATTGACGATCTGTTGTTGTACTGCTTCAACTTCCTTTGCAATGATTTCTCGCATGTCTCCTTCTCCTTCCAGATCTACGTGCCGCTCTTATTCAGGATACCTGAATGTATCCTGCTAGAAAATCACCAATTCCATCTCACCGTTTTTTTGCTATAGTTTGATATAGTAAATATTATGGCATTCGAAATAATTGTTTGGAAAGAAGGATTTAATGTGGAGTATTTGAAACAAGGAACTCCTGGTTTTCGGAAAGCAATTCTGGCGTTATTCGCCGGTGGATTTGCGACATTTGCAATTTTATACAGCACACAACCATTAATGCCGATATTTTCAGAACAATTTCATATTTCCCCGGCAGTTGCCAGTTTATCTTGTCGGCTCCTTCAGTTCTGCGTGGATGGGAAAATTAGCCGATCGGCACGGGCGTCATCAAGTTCTATGGCTAGCCATTGGCATCATGTTCGCAGGCGCATGTCTTTCTTTGCATCCTTACCTGTATGTCAAAATTCTTGTTATTTGTTTTTCTACTATTTGGGTTCCAGTGTAATCGGTACAGTGGGCGGATTGTTTTGGAGTCATTTTGGCTGGAACGGGATTGTTGGGATGATCGGCTGTTTTCTGATTCTCGCTTTCGGTTCATCCGTTTATTTATTTGCCGTATCCCGATCTGTGAAAAGTGCTCAAGCCTTTTAAACATCCGCGAAAACTTGTTTGTCTGATTATACTGATCATTTAATTTGACAAAAATCGACAAAATCTTCTGTTTTGCTAACAAATGCACAAAAAAATTTCCATAAACAACATTAGCTTTTTATGATATAGTGAGAATGAATTGAATTTCAATAGTCCATTTGTACTATTTCATATAATATATCACCCTAATCCAAAGGGAGCGGGATGAATGCTTAAAGAAAATTTAAGAACGCTGCAAACAGCAATAAAAGAATTGGCAGATATAAATACTGCACTTGATGAATCCCTAATTGTTGCAATTACTGACCAAAAGGGTACGATCACTTTTGCAAACGAGAAATTTTGCAAAATATCCAAGTACTCGAAACATGAGCTTTTGGGTCAAAATCACCGAATTATCAATTCCGGATTGCATTCGAAAGATTTTTTCCGCAATATGTGGAGGACGATTGCCAACGGAAAGATTTGGCGCGGAGAAATTCGCAACAAGGCAAAAGACGGAACCTTTTATTGGATGGATACGACCATTGTCCCATGTTTAAATGCAGAGGGAAAACCATATCAATATGTCTCCTTCCGTATCGATATAACGGAACGAAAAATGACCGAAGAATATTTGCGCAGATCGGATAAAATCGCCGCCGTCGGACAGATGGCATCCGGCATTGCTCACGAGATCCGCAACCCGCTTGCCGCCATTAAATGGACGATCAAGCTGATGCAAGCAGAGACAGGACAACAATGCCAATCCTTTGACATGATTTTATCGGAAATAAACCGGATTGACTCGATTGTCACAGAGTTGCTTTCCGTTGCGAAGCCGCAAAAAACCGTCATGTTTTCAATCATGAACATTCAGGCGATTCTTGAAACAACCGTATTGCTGATGAATATCCAAGCGGTAAAACATCGCGTCCATATCAATCTTTCCATTTCAGAGGACTTGCCGAATTTATATTGTGATGAAAATCAGCTCAAGCAAGTATTTATCAATTTAATAAAAAACGCCTTTGAAGCCATGCCAAACGGCGGTGAATTGACGATTACAGCAGAGGCGGCCGGATCCGATTACATCCGTGTTCGCTTGATCGATCAAGGTTGCGGTATTCCCGCCGAGCAGATTGCAAAATTGGGCGAACCCTTTTACACGACAAAAGAAAAGGGTACAGGATTAGGGTTGATGATTTGCCAAAAAATTATCCAGGATCACCAAGGTACGATGCAGTTTAAAAGCGAGCTTGGAAAAGGAACGACAATCGATATCGATTTGCCGGTCTATCAGGAATCCTCTTGTTTAAACACACCGACCGCTTAGAACGAAAGCCCCTCATTCACAGGGGGCTTTCGTTTATTTCTACCCGCTTTGTGTGATTCCCACATATCTTTATTCTTTCCACCAGGTATCAAATACGGTTACCGGCGGTCTGCGCTTATGTTCTGTGGCAATGTACCGTTTCTCAATCAATTCTGCAATTTGAGCATCAATTTCTTTGCCTTCCAGATAATCATCAATATTCTCATATGTAAATCCAAGTGCTTCTTCATCTGGTAAACCCGGTTTCATATCTTCCAAATCAGCTGTCGGCTTTTTTAAATAGAGATGCGGAGGGCAGCCGAGTTCCTGCAGCATATGCTTGCCTTGACGTTTATTCAGCCCATAGATCGGCGTAATATCACAAGCCCCATCCCCATGCTTCGTGAAAAATCCCGTGATTGCTTCCGCCGCATGATCTGTGCCAATGACAAGCAAATGATACTGTGCAGCTATGTCATACTGTGCCTTCATGCGTTCTCTTGCTTTCATGTTCCCTTTTAAGAAATCACTTAGCACATCTCCGGTTGCTTGTTCAAAGGAAGCGTAGGATGCATCGACAGCCGGTTTGATGTTGATCGTGACGACTTTTGCCGGGTTGATAAAACGAATCGCATCCTGTGCATCTGCTTCATCCTTTTGCAAACCATATGGCAAACGCATCGCGATGAATTGATATGCTTTTTCTTCCATTTCATTGTTGAGTTCATCAATCGCCAATTGTGCCAATTTGCCGCTTAATGTGGAATCTTGTCCGCCAGACAAACCTAATACATAGCCTTTCAAACCAGTTTTCTTTACATAACCCTTGAGCAGATCCACACGCTTTCGAATTTCTGCTTTCGGATCAATTTTCGGCTGCACTCCCAGTGTTTCAATAATTTGTTTTTGCAAATGTTCCATAAAGTCCATCTCCTTTCACACCTTCTCCATATTTTACATGAAACTGCAATAAAAAAACCACTCCAACGGAGTGGCTGCATTAATGATAGGCCAGATACGCCTTCACAATGCTGTCGTCTTGTCGCAATTTTTCCGCACTGTCCTGCATGGTAATTTGACCGGTTTCCATAACATAACCTTTGTGCGCCAATTTTAACGCTGCCTTGGCATTTTGCTCAACCAATAAAATGGGGGTGCCTTCTGCATTGATCCGTTTAATAATTTTCATGATTTCTTGCACTATAATGGGAGCCAGACCCATCGACGGCTCATCCAGCATGAGCAGCTTAGGACCGCTCATGATTGCCCGGCCGATGGCAACCATCTGTTGCTCGCCGCCGGAGAGTGTGCCTGCTTTCTGGCGTTCGCGTTCTTTTAAACGAGGAAACAGGTCAAATACGTGCTCCAATGTACGTTTGACGAACACATGGTCTTTCCGCTTAGTAAAACTCCCCAATTCGAGATTTTCCCGGACTGTCAGTCCGCCGAAAATATGTCTGCCTTCCGGTACATGAACGATTCCACGCTCGACGATTTCATGTGGAGCCAATTTCCCGATATCCTCTCCCATAAAGCGAATGCTTCCATTCCTCGGACGGACAAGCCCGGAAATGGATTTTAACGTCGTGCTTTTGCCTGCACCATTGCTTCCCAAAAGTGCGACGATTTCTGCCTGTCCCACTTCCAGACTGATTGTTTTTAATGCCTGAATCTTGCCGTAATATGCGTCAACTTGGGAGAGCTCCAACACATGACTCATATCGCTTCATCCTCGCTTCCCAGGTAAGCTTCGATCACTTTTGGGTTGTTCATGACTTCAGACGGTGTTCCTGCGGCGATTTTTTGACCATAATTCAATACGACGATATGATCGGATACCTGGTTTACCAATCCCATGTCATGTTCGATCAATAAAACGGAAATATTCAAATCCCTTTGTATCTTTCGGATCAAACGGATCAAATCCTGTTTTTCACTCATATTCAGTCCGGCTGCCGGCTCGTCGAGCAGCAATAATTTCGGACGGGCCGCCAGAGCTCTGGCAATCTCCACATAGCGTTGAATCCCATAGGGAAGGTTTTTTGCGGTACGCCCTGCATAGGAGGAGATTCCCACAAACTCCATGCATTCATAAGCGACATCCACAATGGTCTGCTCTTCCCGTTTTTGTGCCGGCGTATGGAATAACGCACCGATGATTCCCTGCTTTGTTTTGCTGTGCATACCGCTCATGACATTTTCCAAAACGTTCAAGGAAGGAAATAAACGCAAGTTTTGAAACGTGCGGGCCATGCCCATCTGTGTAATCATACTTGGTTTTTTTCCAAGGATACTTGTACCGTCAAATACGATATCGCCTTTTGTCGGTTTATAAAAGCCGGTAATCATGTTAAACACGGATGTTTTTCCAGCGCCATTCGGACCAATGACACTCATGATCGTTTCTCTGGGAATTTCAAAACTCAAATCGTTGACGGCGGTAAGTCCCCCAAATTGCAATGTTAATTGTTTGATCTTAACGAGTGACATTGCCGCACCTCCTAACTTTCATCCGCTTGTACTTCCCGACGGCTTCCCCATACACCTTGCGGTCGGAAAATCATCATCAGCACAAGTGCAATTCCAAACAGCAAATACCGCCAATTGGCAAAATCCCTTAATACTTCCGGCAATAAAATCACAATGGCAGCACCGATGACGACGCCGGGAATTCTGCCAATGCCGCCAAGTACAATCGCCAATAAAATCATGACCGATTGCATAAAATTAAAGCTCTCCGGTGCGATGGCAGACATTTTCACTGCAAATAACGCGCCGGCGAATCCTCCGAACATCGCTCCTAACGCATATGCAGTCAATTTCATCCGCACCCGATCGATACCCATCGCTTCCGCCGCATCTTCATCTTCACGAATATACTTCCAGGCCCTTCCGAGCCGGGAATTCCCCAAGCGATTGACGGCAAGTACGGTAATAATGGAAAGAATCAGCATGGCATAGTAAAAATCAGATAAATCAGTCATGATAAATGTCCCGATATGCGGTCTCGGGATTCCATAAATCCCCGAAGCTGAACCGGTAATACTCAGGTTGGTCGCCGTAATGCGAATAATCTCGCCAAATCCGAGTGTTACGATCGCCAAATAGTCGCTGCGCAAACGCAATGTCGGAGCACCGATCACAATGCCCATCAGTCCTGCAAAAATGCCTGCCAGTATCAGTGTAATCCAAAAGGAAACGTGATAGTGTGTCGTAAGAATTCCCGTTGTATATGCACCGATCGCAAAAAACGCGGAATAACCAAGGTCAAGCAATCCGGCCATGCCCACTACGATATTTAAGCCTAATGCCAAGACGACATAAAACAACGCCATAGTCGCAACATCCAGCCAATAGTTGTTCACGATTTGCGGGAACAATGCCAAGACGATTAATAAAACAAGCAGACCGATCACGGATGATTTCGAAAGCTTTTTATGGATCAACGGAGATTTTTTCGATTGCGATGTATTTGCTATGTTGCTCATGTCCTACATCCTCTCCGTAGTTTTTTCGCCTAATAAACCTGTTGGTTTCAAAACCAATATCAAAATCAATATGGCAAACGTGAACACATCTCTCCATTCGCTACCGAGATAAATGGTCCCGAGCGATTCCAGAATGCCAAGCGCCAAACCTCCAACCATCGCTCCGGGGATACTGCCAATACCGCCAATCACTGCGGCAGTAAATGCTTTTAACCCGACGATAAATCCCATCATGAAATTGATTTGTCCATAATAGAGTCCTGACATCATGCCTGCAGCAGCAGCCAAAGCAGAACCAATAAAAAAGGTCATGCTGATAATGCGGTTAACCGGAATGCCCATCAGGGAAGTTGCCGTCTGGTCAATGGCGATCGCCCGCATTGCTTTCCCGTACAACGTCTTGTGCACAAACGTTTGTAAGCCGATCATTAAAACAAGAGATATGAGAATAATACCAATTTGTGCAAACGTAATCGTCGCATTGCCGATATGAAACCCGGTTGTCGGCAGTTGATACGGGTAGACTTTAAAACTTGGACCATACGACAGCATCGTGCCGTTTTCCAGAACAAGAGATACGCCGACAGCCGTGATCAGAATGGTAAGACGAGATGCTTTCAGCAACGGTCGGTATGCAATCCGCTCTACACCCATCCCCAGCAATCCGACCACAAGCATCGAAGCCAGAAACGCCACTGCTACGCCAAGAATTCCCGGTTGCCCGGAAAACAGAGACAAAACAGTAAATCCTACGAACGAACCTACCATATATAAATCGCCATGTGCAAAGTTCAATAATTGAATAATCCCGTACACCATCGAATAACCAAGTGCAATCAAACTGTAAAAGGCACCAACGACAAGCGCGTTCGTCAATTGCTGGATAAACATATCCATGAAACTTCTCCTCTTCTTTCACAAATTGAAAGTGCGCGGAATCCCGGGGAACTCCCGGGATTCCATGAACGTAAAAGCATTTCAGGCTTATTGTTGCGGCAATGTAAACTTCCCGTTTTTCACGAGAAGAACGATAAAGTTGGATTTCTTTAATGTACCGTCCTTTTTAAAGGACACATCTCCGGCGAACGTCTTGAAATTATTCGTGTCTTGCAGCGCTTTGATAATTGCATTTTTATCGGTCGATCCGGCACGCTTGATCGCATCCGCCAATAAGCGCATGCCATCATACGAAAGTGCGGAATAAGGGCCCGGATCTTGATGGAATTTCGCTTTGTAGTCATTGATAAACTTCTTGGCATCCGGCAAGAATTCGGCTGTCGGAGGTGTCGTCACAAATGTGCCTTCCGCCGCTTGTTTTCCTGCAATATCGATCAAAGTCGGGTCGTTGGCGCCGTCGCCGACTCCAATTGCACCCGGAACGCCCAATTGCTTGAATTGCTTAATCAACAATCCGCCTTGCGCATAGTAGGCAGTCCAATAGGTAGCATCCGGCTTTAGGCCTTTTAACTTGGTCAAAAGTGTTGTGAAGTCCTTCTCATCCGGGTTCACCGCTTCAAAGTCGACTACTTTTGCACCTTTGCTTTCTACCGCTTTCTTCGTTTGGTCTGCCAAATCTTTTGCATACGCAGAATTGTCGTCAATAATTGCAATGCGTTTTCCGTGCAATTTATCTACCATATAATCCGCTGCGACTTCTCCTTGATGAACAGTAGTCCCGTTAATCAGGAAAATGTCATTATAGCCTTGTGCGGGAATCTTTGCAGAGTTCGCTGCCGTTACCACCATTGGCAGTCCGGCATTGTGATAGACGCCGGATGCCGGCAACGTAGCGCCGGAAGCATATCCGCCGACGACGGCAACGACACCTTCGGATACGAGCTTGTTCGCTGCTGCTGTTGCCGTTTGCGGATCACTGGCATCATCAGCAAACGTCAATTTGATCTTTTTGCCGTTGATTCCGCCATTTGCATTGATTTCATCTGTAGCCAACTGAATGGCATTGTTCATATCTTGTCCCATTTTCGCAGTGGAACCGGTCGTCGGCGACTGAACACCGATCAGGATATCCCCGCTTTTATTGCCGCCACTCCCGGCAGTAGAACCGGAACTCCCAGCAGAACCATTGCTGCATGCTGTAAGCGTTAACATAGATGCGATTGATAATGCTACACCTGCTTTTTTCCAATTTTTATTCATTCATGATCCCCCTTCTTGACTTCTCTTTCATCCCTTTTGCAATCGTCATCAAACAATCCCTTACATCCTTGAAATTTCAACATGCGATTGAAAATACGATTGCTAGAGTGATTGAAAAAATTCCAAGAGATGTTTAAAATTAAACACAGAATATAAAATTGTCTAATTTGTGGACATCTTCAACGCAATTTTACACTAAAATACCTGAATTCAGCAATATATAAAATTTCTTTTACGAGCAATTCTTACATTGCAGACAGATTATTCAAATCTTGTAGTTTACACGAGCATTCGTACTCTCGTAATCGTAAAAAGTATAAAAGCGATCATGATTGACACTTACGTTTCCGGAAATAGGGGTGAACATTTTGCACCAATATGAAAAGGCTTTCCTGAATGGCATATTGGATTTTGTGAATGATGCGGTTACATGCGTGAACCGTGAAGGAGTAGTCATATTTTGGAATCGGGCGGCAGAACACATGTATGGGATTCCAAAGGAACAGATTATCGGCAAACGAATCGGGGAGTTCTTTCAAAAAGGATCCCTCATGCTCTATCAAGTAATGGAGACCGGATGCCCAGTGTTTCAAGTCTATCATACACCGCAGCCGGATACACATGTCTTGATCAATGCCACACCCATTTTTAATGATTCCTCCGAATTGATCGGAGCGATTTCCGTCGAGCAAAATATCACTTCGACAGTAAAACTGAGTGAGGATCTGTTTCAATCTCCCGGCAAGCAAAATCCAAAGATTTCGATACCATTTATTGTGCAACGAAGTGCACAGATGAAACAGACAGTGGATTATTTGACACAAACGGCAAAACTGAATGTTCCAATCCTTTTCTTAGGTGAGACTGGCGTAGGAAAACAAGCACTTGCCTATTTCCTGCATTCATTAGGTTCCGCTGGAGATCCCTTTCTGACACTCAATTGCGAAGCGCTCCCGCCAGGACTGCTGGATGCCGAGTTATTTGGATATCAGGAAGATTTTTTAAACGTCCATCGACCGGATATGCAGTCTGGTGAACGACAAGGAAAGCTTGACCACGCCCAAAATGGAATCCTTTATATCAAAAATATTCATGCCATGCCACTGCCCACTCAAGTGCGTTTGGCAAACGCCATTCGCGATCGCCGGTTTTTCCGTGTGGGCGGAATGAAACCGATATCATTCACATGCAGGATTCTTGCATCTTCTCATCCAAATCTGATGAATCATATAAAGGATGACACGTTTTCGAAAGAACTGTATTATACATTTCATCTTGTTTCCATTCCGGCTTTAAAGGACCGAATCGAAGATATCCCGGAACTCGGCATTCATTTTCTGGAGGATCTGTCTGTCAAGCTTGGCAAACCGATCCCCCGGCTTTCCACAAATGTGATTGCGGCACTTGCCACATATGAATGGCCTGGCAATCTTCACGAATTTAAAAATGTCATGGAACGATTGATGCTTCAAGCAAAAGAGACAGATATCACTCTGGAACATTTACCTGAATCGTTACGTTTGATAACTTTATCTGAATTTTTCGAAGAATCAAAACAACTAACGGATCTATCGGAAGAAATGGAACGCAAAATGATCGGGGAGGCATTAAAACGCACCAACGGAAATAAAGCAAATGCTGCCAGACTTCTGGGAATATCGCGAGGCTCTCTATATTATAAAATGAAACTATACAATATGAGTTGAAGATATCCCTACCTGATATTGTACTTTCGCCATTTGAATCGAAGTGAAAAATCAAATTTTGGAAACCAAACGTCGAACACCGGATCAGGTAGGGAAGTCCGTATTTTATAGATACTTTACAAGTTGCTCAACGTTTATCCGGATTCCATTTTATAACAACTCCGGCATGCACCA
The DNA here is from genome assembly GCF_022818495.1 of Fodinisporobacter ferrooxydans. GTDB lineage: Bacteria > Bacillota > Bacilli > Tumebacillales > MYW30-H2 > Fodinisporobacter > Fodinisporobacter ferrooxydans. The sequence goes on from NZ_CP089291.1 coordinate 707,993, forward strand.
ATCCGCCGCCAAAACCATAGAGCAGCAACGTATCTCCGTTTTTTATTTTCCCATCCTGAACACCTATTTGCAGTGAAAGTGGAATCGTGGCAGATGATGTATTTCCATAATACTCTAAACTATACAATGTTCGTTCAAAGGGAAACCCGCTTTTCTCACAGATCGACTCTATCATCCGCAAGTTTGCACTATGAGGGACAAACCAATCCATATCTGTCAGATTCATTTCCGCTTTCTGCACCAGGTTTTTCATCTCTTTTGGCACTGTGGTTACAGCCCACTTGTATACTTCTCTGCCATTTTGCACAATGCATCCCGTTTTGACCAAATCGATGTCTCCCATCTTTTGCGAAAGCCCTGACCGGTATAAATGCACGCCGCCTTCCCCAAAAGTTCCCACCTGTGAAGCAAGAAAGCTGGCGTTTTCCGGATCCCATTCGACCAATACCGCTCCTGCCCCGTCCCCGAACAAAATACAGGAAGTACGATCTGTATAATCCGTTGTCTTCGATAACGTTTCTGCGCCAATCACAAGGATTTTCTTATGCAATCCTGCAGTTATTAGCCCATTTGCCATGTGCAGCGCATAAGCGAAACCAGCACACGTTGCGCTAATGTCTACAGAGCCCGCATTTGCAATGCCAAATTTCGCCTGAATACGGCTGGCGACACTAGGAAAGGGATAATCCGGCGTCGTTGTAGCGACGATAATAAAATCTACATCTTCTACGGACTTCCCAGATGTTTCCATTAAATTCTCAACTGCAGCAATACTCAAATCACTTGTAAACTCGTCAGAACCTGCGATTCTCCTTTCCCGAATCCCAGTCCTCTGAACGATCCATTCATCATTTGTTTCTACCATCGTTTCCAATTCTTGATTTGTCAGCCGTTTTTTCGGAACATACGCACCTAATGCAGTAATACGAGCTTTCGATGTTTGCACCATTGTATCATCCCCCATTGATCGCCAACGAGCTTTCTTTTGCAGTAAAAAGAGAACACATATAGCCGGAACAGATCCTGTACTGTTCCGGCTATTTACGTCTAAAGCAAACTACGTAACATATGTTCTATTGATAATTCGGGTTCATTGGAATCGAGTGCGGCATACCTTGTGAAGCATTCATCGGCATGTTCATTTGATTCCCTGCATGTGGCATTGCATTCATCGGTTGATAATGATGCAGCATCGTTTTTGCAGTATGACTGTCAAGTGTAGGCACTTGGTAATATCCTTTTTGATTCATATATAAGAATGTTTCATAGGCCATATTGCAACATTCGACAGCACCGTTCATCATCATCTGGCGGACATTGGGATCCGCACATTCAAGTGCTGCCGCCATGTGGTTTTTACTTGAGTTTTTATGTGCTGATAAAATTGCACCGGCGATTTGCCGATCATTGAAATATTGCACATTGGTCTGTGGCGCAACCTGTTGCGGACTGCGCAATCCATATTGGATTTGATTCGGGGACACATTGGATGCTTGTTGGTTCATCATCGGTTTCGCTACTTGATAACTGTGCGTATACGTGAGAAGTTGATTATAACTCTGCATCACACGTTGCAAATGATTTTGAATTAAATTTCGTAAAGTTTCATCCTGGCACTGGGAAGCGTAAAAAGAAAAATGATCGATCATACAGATTTTCGCTTCCAGCATTTCATGTGTTTCCATTGATTCATGTGCGCCAAAAGGCATACGAATTTCCTCCTGTCCATACATAGGGTAAAGATAGTATGCTCGTTAAGCGTTAGAACTATGTACGTTAAGATAAGCAATGTTTTTATCGCCTTCCAGATATTGAACAACTATTGAATCAAACATTTTCACACGAAATCCATAACTTTCAAGTACAATAGGTATAAGTTGCATGGATCTTGGTATATGACGATATTGGAGGTGCGTCGATGAAACGGTTGCTAACATTTTTTCTGCTTCTTGGACTGATCGCATACATCGGATTCCCTGCAATTGAGCGCAACAGTTTGAATCATCCGGTTTCGGAGAAAAAAAATCCATTTGTGGGAATACAGCAAGCTTGGAACAATCAATTCTTGCCGGGTATTCAACAACTCGCATCACAATTGCAGATTCCCTTGCAAAACTTGCAATTCAGTCAACTTATGCAACAAATATCTCAAGACGTTCAAATGCTGCCAGGCGTTCAAAATGCGAATCAAAATGTCCCTGTTGATCAACGGTTACAAGTAAAAGCAGGTGATTCAAATGTATCGGTTCGAACGGTTGCCGATGTGCAAAAGGAAATCAACCAATATTCTATCCCTACATTAGAAAAATCGGTCACCAACCCCTTTCAGACAAATGTTGAAATTGTCTTATTTTCACAACCGGCTACGTATCGGCATGCGTTAATTTCAGCCGGTGTAGATGTAAAGAATGCACATTTGATGATGCAAGAAACGGGCGGAGTGGCATTCGGGAATACTGTTTTTATCCCTTTATATCAAACAAACAGCCAAGTAGAAATGGTTAACATTCTGACACATGAATTGACACATGTGTCCATCCAGCAACTTGGCATCGCCAATCAACTTCCTATTTGGCTCAATGAAGGATTGGCATGGCAAGAAGGATTCAATGCAGAACAACTGGCAGATCCATTCGAAGTACGCATGCAGCAAAAGGAAATTGCACAATCCATTCGCACTGCTTATCAAGAAAATCGTTTATTGCCGCTGAGTGCCGACGAACAAGATATATTACATGCAAACTATAATGTGGAATATCAGGACTATCTGGCTGTAACCTACCTGGAGCAGCGATTTGGCAGTGCAAAATTCGATCAGTTTTTAAATCGATTGCACCAATCAAAATGGGAAGCTTTACTTCACTCCGATCCAACGAATTCCTATAAACAAACCTATCAGACGTTCGAATCGGTGTTTGGAGTATCGTTTCAAATGTTCGAAAAAGATTTTTTACAAAATTTAACGAAATAAGTCGATACACTCTCATTTCGATTTTCGACAAATTTCGATAATTTTATTTTTTATTCATCAATTTTGTAACAATTTCTTGACCAAACTTTAAAAATTTTTTATAATATTCTTATATTCCAAGCGCCATTGATGGCGCTATACATACCCTATCTAAGGCGTTGGCTGTTTGTAAAAAAACAAGCAGTTGGCGTCTTTTTTGATTGCACCTTCTTTTTGGATTGTTTCTTTTTTAACGGGTCACTCGCGGATTGTTCCGGCTATCTGCAATTTTGTGACGTTTCTCCCCCTGATCGCATAAGGTATACGAGATGTTTGCCTACGAAGGGAGAAATACAGCATGTATTTATATGACTACTTATGGGGCGCTCCTGAATATACTGTTGCTCCGGATTATCCATCATCGTATCCGATTCCTTATTCCTACGGCCTTCCCGGCAATCCTTTGATTGCAAATGCGTACGGATTCTCATCGGATTCCCAGAGACAAAAAACGCCTGATCTTAAAGGCGGTGCTGAAACTGCAAGAGAGGAGCCTCATGCAAAACATGTCGATTTATCTGCAATGTTCCCAAAAGATTTATTTTTACATGGTCCTGAAAATGTAAAGCATGTATCCCTCACATTTGACGATGCTCCAGACGATACATTTACTCCGCGGGTTTTGGATGTACTAAAACAAGTGAACGTGAAAGGAACATTCTTTGTGATCGGGGAACGGGCTGCAGCACACCCGGATATTATGAAACGAATCGTGGAAGAAGGACATGTGATCGGCAATCATACTTGGAACCATCCGAATCTTACAAAAATAACGAAACAAGAACAAGCATACCAACTTGACCATACAGAAAATGTAATTGATCAAATTACAGGTGTGCGAACCGCTTTATTCCGCCCGCCTTATGGTGCGTTAAATCCGGAAGTAATCGAAGTACTGATAAAAAGAAAGTACAAAATCATATATTGGAATGTAGATTCGCTGGATTGGATGGGACTCACTGGACCTCAGGTGACCGCAAACATTCTGGCACATACGAGAGCAGGTTCTATTATTCTGCAGCATGCAGCCGGTGGCAAGGGAGAAGACTTGTCCGGGACGATTGCGGCGATTCCGTACTTTGTGCAAACACTTCGATCGGAAGGTTTTACATTTGTAACAATACCCCAATTGCTGAATATACCGGCAACCAAATAGCGTTAAACGGTCAAGTGTTGTTATACAATTATCAAAAAGGGGCAAAAAGGGAATCCTTCTGGCATTTCAAAGGAATCCCTTTTGCTATTTTTATCACGTTCTACAAAAATCGACAGCAAATTCCTATCGAATGTTTAATGTTCCACGTGAAAATTTTGAATATTTAATTCTTCTTTATTTTATTCCTCTTTTGCAACCATTTCTGCCAAACGATCAACGGCCGCTTCGGCATCACTGCCTTCCGCATGAATCACAATGTCTGTTCCGGCAGCAATGGCTAACGACATAACACCCATAATACTCTTCGCATTCACTGATTTCCCTTGTTTCTCAATAAAAATCTCACTGCTAAATTTATTCGCTTCCTGTACAAATAAAGCCGCAGGGCGTGCATGAAGACCTGAGCGCAACAACACTTTTACAGCTCTTTCAGCCATATTAATACTCATTCCTTTCCCTGTATGTTCATAAAAAATCAAAATCTATCCATAGTTATCGTTAGTATATCATACAATACGAATCACATCACTACCCCATTCGCTGACCGGAACGAATCCGTTCCGCCAATTCGTCCAATTTTCGCAACCGGTGATTTACACCTGATTTACTTACTTTATCCGATAACATGGCGCCTAATTCCTTAAGATTAATATCCGGAAAGCGCAAACGGAGTTCTGCAACTTCACGCAGCTTGGGTTGTAAATTGTCAAATCCAATCATGCGCTGGACCAAACGTATATTTTCAATTTGTCGAACAGCGGCGTTAATCGTTTTATTCAGGTTCGCCGTCTCACAATTGACCAAACGATTGACTTGATTTCGCATGCCTTTAATGATGCGCACATCTTCAAAATGCAGCAATGCTTGATGTGCACCGATAATATTTAAAAATTCGACAATTTTTTCTCCCTCTTTTAAATATACAACGTACGCTTTTTTCCGATCGATCACTTTTGCATGCAAAGAAAACTTGTTCATAAGTTCCGCAATGGCAAATGTATGTTCTCTGTCAAAAGAGCTTAATTCCAAGTGATACGAAGAACCTTCCGGGTCGTTCACAGAGCCGCTCGCCAAAAATGCCCCACGCAAATAGGAGCGTTTGCAACATGTTTTTTTTATTACTTGCGGACTAATATCCTCGTAAAAATTTGCGTTTTCATCGGCAATCGATAATGCAGATAAAACTTCCCGCACTTGATATGGCAAGCGTACCATATAAACATTATTTTTCTTTAAGCGCATTTTTTTTCGCACCAATACTTCCGCATGTACGCCAAACTGGGATTTCAGCATACTGTAAATCCGGCGGGCAATTGCCGCATTCTCCGTAGTAACATCAAGTGAGAGACGCCCATTACCGATCTGTACATGTCCGTTCATACGAACCAATGCAGCTAATTCCGCTTTTTGGCAGCATGGTTTGAGTTCAATTTGAGTCAATTCCTTTTTGGTTCGCGATGCAAACGACATCCACATCCCTCGCTTTCTATCGCTTATGACTCATTTGTATCCTTTTTCACTAGAGAAAGGATAATTTCAGCCAGAACTTTTGGGTCGTGTCGCGCATATGTCGAATATTGTAAAACATTGCGAACGATTACATGCAGTCCGAGTTTCCGCAATTCTTCAATATCTGCTTCCACAGGTTTCGCGCCTTGATCTAAGTATTTTTGCAAAACATAATCAGGGATGTCCGTCCGATTCACGAGTATCGTATCAAAGAATTGATCGCCAACGTGATCATATATAGTCTTCACATGTGAAGACGCATAATAATGATCCGTCTCCCCCGGCTGTGTCATGACATTGCATACATAAATCTTGCGTGCAGTGGAATTGCGAATGCGCTCGGCTACACCTTCAATTAATAAATTCGGCAAAACACTTGTGTATAAACTTCCCGGACCAATGACAATTATATCTGCCTGTTCAATCGCCTGCAGGACTTCCGGCAAAGGCTTTACATCAACTGGATCGATTTGCAGACGGGCAATGGCTTTGCCTGCCTTTGGAATATTCGATTCACCAATAATTTCTGTACCATCGGATGCTGTTGCAATTAACTTGATATCGTCTGCTGCTGCCGGAAGAACTCTGCCGCGAACGGCCAAAACCCGGTTGGCCTCCCGCACGGCAGACTCAAAATCACCCGTCACATGCATCATGGCTGCCAAAAATAAATTCCCGAAAGTGTGTCCTGCCAAACCTTCTCCACTCTTGAAGCGGTATTGCCACAATTTTTCTAATAATGGTTCTGTATCAGCCAATGCAACAAGGCAATTGCGAATATCACCAGGAGCAGGCATCGAAAATTCCGTCCGCAATCTTCCGGAACTGCCGCCATCATCGGCGACAGTAACAATTGCCGTAATGTTGACATCAAACTCCTTCAACCCTCGCAATAATACGGAGAGTCCCGTACCGCCGCCAATTGCCACGATGTGTGGCCGTCGCTGCGGAACAGGCGGATTCTTGATTTTATGGTTCACAGACGTACGTTCTCGCACCCAACCGGCGATCAAAAGTATAAGGCCAACTGCAAACGCAACAATTCCGACATCGGGAAGCTTTCGTCCGGCGGGTTGAAATGCCTCGATATGATCGAGAATCACCCCAAGGCCAAATATGCATGTTGTCCAAGCTATGATCCACCATGTTTTAAACATAGGATTACCGATCCTTGTTTACATCACGATGGCTGATCTGAATATGATCTTCATGGTGCAAATGTGCATATAACATCTCGGCAATCGCAACAGACCGATGTTTGCCGCCTGTACATCCAATGCCGATGACGATCTGGCTTTTTCCTTCTTTTTTAAATTGGGGGAGAAGGAAATCAATCATATCCAGCAATTTATCTGTAAAGGCTTTCGTCGTCGGCCATTTCATCACATATTCATAGACATCATGATCTTGCCCTGTTTTGGGCCGTAAAGAATCTACATAGTGAGGATTTGGCAAAAACCGCACATCGAATACCAAATCCGCATCGATGGGAATCCCGTATTTAAAACCAAAAGACAGGATATTGATCGATGGATGCTGTTCTTCCAAATTGGAAAAACGCTTATTGAGCAGATTTTTTAATTCTTGCGGTTTTAACTGGCTCGTGTTGATAATAATATCCGCCCGGCCGCGAATTTCTTCCAGTAATTTTCTTTCCTGGATAATTCCGTCGATCACGCGTCCCTCCGGCGCCAACGGATGCCTGCGCCGCGTCTCTTTATAGCGTCGAACCAGCGTTTCATCATTTGTTTCCAAAAACAAAATTTGATAGGGAATTCCGTTTTGTTCTTCGATTTCTTTTAATGCTTCAAACAAAGCTGTAAAAAAATCACCGCCGCGAATGTCACAGACGAGTGCTACTTTTGCAATTTTCCCTTGGGATTGAACGATTAATTCGCCAAACTTGGGAATTAATGCAGGAGGCAAATTATCGATGCAAAAATACCCCAAATCTTCGAGACTTTGCATCGCGACTGTTTTCCCGGCTCCTGATAAACCTGTAATAAGCAATAAATTCGGCGTCATTTCTGTCCCCTCCCATTCGTAGTCTAAGTGTATCAAAAGTTGCAACGAAAGAAAATGGAAACAAATAAAGCAAAAGACCGAGTTGCTGCTGCCTAACCCAGTCTTTCTCACGCACCGATGTAGCGTCAAATCCCTTGCAAAGTTCTTGAACGTATTAAAAAATCGCCAGTTTGGCGGCTCCGATGACACCAGCGTCATTGCCCAAAGTTGCCGGTACGATTTTACAAGCCTCAACTACCCGCGACAATGCAGCATCTTCGAACCCTTTCTGAATCAGATCAAAAAGAATGGCACCCGCTTTCGATACTCCCCCGCCGATGACAAAACGCTGGGGATTCAGGGTGTTCCCAATATAAGATAGAGCAAATCCGAGTGTCTCCATGGCTCGTTTGATGATTTCATTCGCCAAGGGATCACCTGACTTCGCCAGATCGACCACATCCTTTGTCGTCAGTTGATCGATTGGAATCTCTGCCAAACGCGTCGGTACGCCGGCTGCAAGCGCTTCTACCGCACTTTGCAGAATGGCAGTGGCGGAACTGATCGTTTCCAGACAACCGATTTTCCCACAATTGCATCTGCGCCCTTGCTGCGGATACATCACCAAATGTCCGATTTCCCCACACATGCCATTTGCACCGCGATGAATTCGGCCATCGATGATGATGCCTCCGCCGATCCCCGTGCCAATCGTTACGGCAACAACATGCTCGAATCCTTGCCCGCCGCCAACCCATGCTTCACCGATCGCAGCCGCATTTGCATCATTATCAAAATATACAGGAATGCCCAAATCTTTTTTCATGATATCGAGAATGGGAACATTGCGCCAATGCAGATTGACCAGCTGCTCGACAACACCCGCTTCATGATCCAAAAAACCAGGCAGGCCAATTCCCAAACCGCAAACGTCCGACCACTGCCATCCTGCATTTGCAACTACCGTTCGGGCCATCTCTTGCATGCGCTTAATCACATGATCCGCACCTTTGTCCGCTTCTGTCGGCCATTCGATTTTTGCAACAATCGTTCCTTTGCCCGTTACGGCAGCAGCCTTAATATTGGTGCCGCCGAGATCAATGCCGATTGCCCGGCTTTCCATAGACTCATTCATCGCTAATCTCCACTCCTGCATCTGTATGAAAATATAAAACACCTGTACTTGTACTATCGACCGCTAAAAATTCATACTTTCCAATAGTAAGAACAACCGGTTCCGCCGCCGGCATCAAGGAATTGCGGAGATGTCCGGCTCCGGCTCCCACTTTATGAGTTCCATATCTTTTGTATAATGAAACGTTCCGTGCAAAACAGATGGATCGTTTTTCATCAGAATATATTCAAACATATACCGGTCACCACCGGCCATAGGAAGTGTCAAAACATCATCCTTTGAGATCCATTGCAATACTCCTTCACGAGTTTCAGGAAGTAGCGTACCTGTCGCTTGGATCGAATGGAAGGAAAACATCATCCAATGATCGATTAAAGTATCCCCATCATAAATCATGACAGTAAATACACATCGTAAACGCGGCGCTTGGGGTTGCAATCCGGTCTCCTCCTGAAATTCCCGAATGACAGCTTGATACAAAGACTCCCCGCGTTCCACTTTGCCACCAGGAGCCACCCACCAGCCACGCCTCGGCTTTTGTAATATGAGTACTTTATCTTTGGATTCAAGTACGCAATTCGCGATTAACTGCATGAATTCATCACTCCCACCGACAATTAGAATACCATTTCTGCGAGAATGACTACAAGGCTTTCTCCTCTTTCCGTTACATGAAACTACGTACTTTTTGTCACAAACTTTTAAAGCAATTGTAACACAAATGAAATATTTCGGGAGTACTATGTAATTGTAACATTTGACCCCCTTTTAATAATATAGATAGTTCGGCGTGATCCTGGATCACGCCACTTTTTTTGTTCTTTTTTAAACGATACATTCACTACTCACTACAAACAAATTCTTCTCTCCCCTTCCCGCTTCGTAAGCTTCTGCCGATCGAGATGCTCCAAGAACGCAACGGCGATTTTACGGGAAGTTGCCGCTTGATCCCGAAATTCCGCCACAGTAAAAGCAGCGTTTTGCTCACACAGCTGCCGAACAATTGACACGCCTTGGTCAACTGTCTGTTTGGCCAGCCAGAGCTTTTTTTCAACTTCAACGATCTCACCCGTATGGCGCAAATAGCCGAGCAATTCCCGGACAATTCGTTCTTTTCCTTTGAAGAATTGTTCCAATTCATCTTGGAGAGGAGGCTGAAATCCTTTTGTAAGAAGTTCTTGCCGAATGGTTTGGAGTATCTGCTGCTCTGTTTTTGTAAAAACAGGCTGATACTCGTGCAAACGATAAAATTCCCCTTTTCGGTCAATGATCTCTTTTTCTTCTGCGTAGTACAGAATTTGATCGGAAACAACCGACTTCCAATCTGACCAGTGCTGGAACATATGACTGCGCGGGATCCACACATCATAACGCCGCTGCTTGTAATACTCTTCGGTAATTGCCGTTAACTCTCTCATTCGCTCTGCAATCCACCGTCGTTCGGTCAAAAGGGTTCCAGAAAGCATTCGTTCTACTTCTCCATGATCTTCAAGTGTTTGCAGTACTTGCGCCAATTCATCTTTTGTCTCTGCAATGCCCTCATTCATGCAAGCAGCGATGAACGATGGTTCCTCTACAAAAGGATGTTCCCGCATCCACTGCAACACCCTTCCGAAAATATCCATTTTTTCCCTTTGTTCGATTTCCTCTAAAATATAATCCCGATTTCTTCTATGCAACCGTTTGGGGTATGGATCGATCACCGTGCCACCCCCAATGGTAAATACGGGTGAGTAACTGCGAATGATGAACCGATCCTGCTTCTCGCACGCGATGGGTTCTTCCAGTCGAATTTGTGCGAGGGCATCTTCCCCAGGCTGTAGTTGATCCCGATCCAACAGTACGATACGCCCCATAACTTCTGCGGTGCCGATATGAAATCTTACCCGCGTACCATTCTGCAGCGCCTTCGGTGTACCTGACAGCAGTTTCAAGCGGATATCCGATAATTCCGTCGCCTCTAACGCTCCTGCCGTTGCCAACACAGACCCGCGTCGAACTCCATGTTTATCAATCCCCGTTATATTCACTGCAACTCTCTGGCCGGCATATGCCTGATCGACTTTCTCCCCGTGAACTTCCAGGGACCTCACCCGAACCGGAAGATCATCCGGATACAAATGCAGCATATCACCTGTACGCAAAGTGCCACGCCACAACGTTCCTGTAACGACCGTTCCAAATCCGGCTACAGAAAATACGCGATCAATGGGCATACGAACAGTTCCCTGTTTGCTCCGCGGTTCTGCCAGCTCCAACAATCGTTCCAATTCTTGCAAAAGTTCCGGAATTCCTTGCATCGTGACAGATGAAACCGGCAGAATCCTGGCGTTCTCTAAAAATGTTCCTTGCACTGCCGTATATACATCTTCTTGCACAAGCTCCAGCCAATCCGGTTCCACTAAATCAGATTTTGTCAATGCGATCACGCCATGCTGCAAACCAAGCAGTTGCAAAATCTCCAGATGTTCCCGCGTCTGTGGCATGACACCTTCGTTTGCCGCCACGATAAATAAAATGACATCAATTCCAACAGCACCCGCCAGCATATTGCGGATAAATCGTTCGTGGCCAGGCACGTCCACAACGCCAACTTTTCTTCCATCATGCAATTGCAACGCAGCAAAACCCAGATCAATCGTAATTCCACGCTCTTTTTCTTCTTTTAAACGATCCGTATCTTGCCCTGTCAACGCTTTAACCAAGGTTGTCTTCCCATGGTCAATATGTCCGGCCGTTCCAATAATCGAAAAAACCGACTGCATGCTGTCACCTCACTCCTGATTCCATGTACAAGGACAATCGCCTTACACAAAGTCGATCGTTTTTTGATTCCTATATAAATACATCCGGTCATATAAAAAAGCTTAGCCTAAGAGGCAGCTAAGCTTTTTGGATTCGTGTCGAACGCTTATTGGGTACAGTCAAAAATGGAATTGGCAATCCGAGTTACCGATGCAACCGATACGTCAAACATGCGGGCGACATCCGACTTCGAATGAAATTCAGGCAGATCGGATAGAGACGCATATACCAATCCGGCAGCCCATGCAGGAATTTTATTAATTCTTGGCGGTGAATCCTGGACGGTTTCCAAATACCGATTCCAAACGTAAAAAACACGCTCCAACACTCGCTCATATTGCCATTGAGGCAAATGGTCACGCAACATTTCCAGTGCGCACAAGACGATATTATGGACATTTGTCTTCCAAGCCTTATGACGCAATGGCAACAACTGGATTTGAAACGTCTCAAGCCGGTCATTTATGCGCACTTCACAAATCCCCTGTGCTCCGATATGGCGCAACACATATACAGCAAACAACTTCAGTGAGGCAAGTTCTTCACTCGTTTGAATAAACTCCCGCAGCACCTGTTCGATTTCTTGCCCGCCCATCCATGCAAATATATGAATCACTTGCAATTTGGTTTCTACGTCGCCGTGTTTTAAAGCCCAAAATAACGATGACCGAATAAAAGGATCCTGTTGCCAACTGTCAATCTTATTTTCCTGCAAATACTGTTGAATCCGGCGAAACTGTTCATGGAAGGGAATATGATACTGGTAACTCACCGTTAACACTGCGGATTCCGGCGCTTTTTCAAATTCCTCCAATTTGTTTAAATAATATTCGGCGACTTCTGAATGCCGATCCAACTGCTTGATCTCTTGCCAGTATTTGCGAGCTGCTTTTAAATTGCCAAGGTTTGCAGCAGCCGCTGCCACACAATGCAACAAAGAGATTTCCGAGCGATCGGTAAAGTGGACCAATTGTTTAAATAAATGGTACGCGCTCGCATGTTCGCCGAGAATCCCCATCGTTGTTGCCAATTTATACGTATGGTCGAAATTGAGCGGATACAATTTGCGCAATTGGGCGATGATTGTTTTTAACCGATCCTGTTTTCCCAGATGTTGAAAGTATACGGCTAAATTACAAATCGCATGAATATTGCTTGGATCATTTTCCAATACTTCCTCCGACAATGCAACTGCCTGATCCATTTGGCCCAAATAATAATAGGCCAACGAAAGGTTGTTTTTCGGCGCTGTGGCATTCGGAAACTCATGAATGATATTTTGCAGATGGACACTGGCTTCCATGAATTTGCCGGCTTCCAGCAATTTTCGCGCTTTGTCCTGGTCGGTCTGCTCTGTCAACTGTTCTTCCCGACGCTTGCGTAACACTTCTCCTCCGCCAAAATCTTCAATCAATATCTCCAACATTTCTTCCGCATCTTGAACAAATTCGCCTTTCGGTTCACATTGCAGGTACAAATCCGCATATTCTTCCGCCAAATCATATTCACCAAGATTGGCGAAGTTGTTGGCCATATAAAAATAACACTCGGACATGGATGAATCGATATCTTCCAAAATGGTTCGCAAAATCTCATTCGATTCTTCAAAACGCCCCAACTCGGACAAAACACCCGCCAGGTTGCAATGATGAACCGGGTTATCCGGCTCGTATTCTACCGCTTTGCGAAAATATTTTAATGAGCTTTTCAGATCCCGTCTGTCTAAGTGACGCAGAGCCCGCTCGAAAAAAAACGCGGCATCAAGTCGAAAGGGAATGACATTATCAGGCCGTTTTGGCCTTTGTTGAACTGTCTTTTTTGGTTTGTCCATCGTATCAACTCCCATCTTTTATGCTCGCGTCAAAAGAGAATGAAAATCCGCATCAACCAACAACGTTGTGGCAACAGTATATCACATTTAAAAAATCTCTGTCATTCCTTTACAGAATCCGACTCCTGCCAAATAATACTGATCGACCGGTGTTCGTGAATCCGCGAAATGGCTTCAGCCAGCAAGGGTGCCACGCTGACAATTTGCAAGCGTTCAAATGAACGCTCTTCAATGGGAAGCGTATTCGTGACAATCATTTTTTCAATCCCCGGATGATTCAATTTTTCCTGCGCCGGCGGAGAAAACACTGCATGTGTCGCACAAACAATCGCCGGCTTTGCGCCATTTTCCATCAGCCGCTCCACAACTTTCAGAATCGTTCCGCCTGTATCAATCATATCTTCAATAATGATCGGCGTTTTGCCTTTCACATCGCCGATAATATGTGTGACTGCCGCTTCATGATGTCCAGGTCTCCGCTTGTGGACAATGGCAAATGGCAAATCGAGCAAGTTGGCAAATTTTTCGGCCGTTTTTACTCTGCCGGCATCCGGCGATACGACGACCGCATTCTCCAACCGCAGCGTACGCACCGCTTCCGCCAACACGTCTAACGCCGTCAAATGCTCCACCGGAATATTAAAAAATCCTTGAATGGCCGGTGCGTGCAAATCGAAGGTGATAACACGCTGCACACCGATCGTCGTCAACATATCTGCAATCATCTTAGCCGTAATGGGTTCCCGCGGTTTGTCCTGCTTCTCCTGTCGAGCATAGCCATAATAAGGAATAATAGCATTAATTGTGCCCACAGAAGAGCGTTTTAAAGCATCCACCATCACCAAAAGCTCCATAAAATGTTCATTAATCGGCGGGCTAAACGACTGCAAAATGTAGACATCCTTACCCCGAACACTTTCTTCAAAGTTTACATAGATCTCGCCGCTGCGAAACCGCCCCAAACGGACATTGCCCAACGGTACTCTGATTAATGCTGCGACCTCTTCTGCCAATGCTTGGTGTGATAATCCCGAAAAAAGCTTCATAGGTTGTGACACGTACAGTCCTCCATTTCTTACCTGCTTGTTTCCTCAATTTGTATATGTATACGTAAAACAAATGTGAAAGTACCCATACAGTTGCCATGGTCTTTTGAAAATCTGTATAATGGATGAATATCGGAATGTTATGGAATGGGAGTCGTATGCATGCTTACATATAAAGAAAAGATCGCAAAACTGATTGAACCACATATACCTTTTGATGAATCCCAAACGTTGCGTTTGCTGGACTATCCACCCAATTCAAACATGGGGGATTTTGCGTTCCCTTGTTTTACGCTCGCCAAGGAATTGCGTAAAGCGCCGCAAATGATCGCTGCCGAGCTGACAAATGCAATCCCGAAAGTGGAATGGCTGGCTAATGTGGAGACGGTTGGCGCTTATGTCAACTTTTTTATCCAGCGTTCCTATTTCGCATTTGATGTTTCCACACAGATTCAAGATCATGCCGATTATGGAAAAAGCGCGGTAGGCAGCGGCCAAACGATAGCGATCGATTATTCGTCCCCGAATGTCGCCAAATCCTTTACTGTCGGCCATTTGCGTTCTACCGTCATCGGCAACGCCGTTGCCAATTTGCATGAATGGCTTGGCTATCAAGTAGAGCGGGTCAATCATCTCGGCGACTGGGGCACACAGTTCGGCAAGGTCATCGTGGCCTATAAAAAGTGGGGCAATGTCGAAACTGTCAAACAAAATCCCATCGATGAACTTGTGGATCTGTATGTTCGCTTTCACAGAGAAGCAGAAGAACATCCGGAGCTGGAAGATGAAGCCCGGCTGTGGTTCCGCAAACTCGAAGACGGCGACAAAGAAGCATATGAATTATGGAAGTGGTTTGTAGAAGTCAGTTTAAAAGAATTTGACCGCACATACCAATTGCTTGGAGTCGCCTTTGACCACTATCTGGGTGAAAGCTTTTACAACGACAAAATGGATGCCGTCGTCGCTGAACTGGAACAGAAGCAACTGCTGACGACAAGCGATGGCGCAGAAGTTGTTCTACTTGAAGAATACAACATGCCCCCCTGTCTGATCAAGAAGTCGGATGGCGCAACCCTTTATGCGACTCGCGATTTGGCAGCAGCGCTCTATCGCCACAACGTATTGCATGCAGATAAACTGTTCTACGTGGTAGGGAATGAACAAAGCCTGCACTTCAAACAAGTCTTTAAAGTGCTTGAACTGATGGGATATGAATGGGCAAAAGAATGTGTTCATATCGGCTTTGGCCTGATGAAATTCGAAGGGAAAAAATTTTCCACTCGCAAAGGCCAAATTATTCGGTTGAATGAGGTTTTGGAGCAATCCATACAGCGTGTTGATGCGATCATTGAAGAGAAGAATCCAAATCTTCCCGAGCGGGAGCAAATCGCAAAAGATGTGGGAGTCGGCGCGATCATTTTCAATGATTTGAAATCCCATCGCTTGCATGAGATCGATTTCCGCTGGGAGGATATTTTGAATTTTGACGGCGAAACAGGCCCCTACGTTCAATATACGCATGCCCGTTGCTGCAGTCTGATGCGGAAAGCGGAATGGCAGTTGGCAGATACGGATGTAGCCGCATGTGACTTTTCCCATGTCTCCGATATTGAATGGGAACTTTGGAAATTACTCGGAAATCTGCAAGATACCGTCCAGCGGGCCGCTGAGCAGCTCGATCCATCGATCGTCGCCCGCTACGTGATCGATATTTGTCAACAATTCAACCGTTTCTACCATGAAACAAAGATTCTGACGGACGATGCTGTTCACCGTATGACAAAATTGGTGATCGTCGCATGTACACGCAATGTCATTGCGAAATCGTTAGCCTTGCTGGGTATTCAAGCGCCGGAAGCGATTTAAAGTTGAATCAATCAATCAATCGATCGCATGGATGGATGCCTTCATGCATGAAGGCATGAAGGCATGAAGGCAAATGCATAATCAGATGCATGAATCCGGTGGAATGTCAGCAACGGATTTCCAGTGGCGAGCGGATAAAAAAGCATCTCAATCTACTGAAAAAGTGGAATGAGATGCTTTGCTTTTCCGTTATTCCTTGATTGCAATTTTTATTGCGAGATTTTTACTGCAATCAGGCTGCCTGCAAAACGATCTTACTTTTGTTTCGCGCTTTGCCGATCATGTCTGTTTCGCAGCTCTTGCAATACGTCTGTCAACGGCAGTTTCGAGTGGCGCAATAAGACGAGCAAATGATAAATCAAGTCCGAAACTTCGTAGCGCAATTCCTGGTTGTCCTGATTTTTCGCAGCAATGACAACTTCAGTAGTTTCTTCTCCGACTTTTTTCAGAATCTTGTCCAAACCTTTTTCAAACAAATAGGTTGTATAGGCGCCTTCCGGACGTTCCGCATCCCGCTCTGCAATCAGTTCTGCAAGTTCCGGCAGAATGCCGTACACATCGCTGTAGCGAATGTCCGAATGATTTTGTACTCCGCTGTTCCCATCTTGATTCGTCAAGAGATGGCTAAAACAGGAATACGTGCCTTCATGGCAAGCAGGACCTGTCTGATTGACCAGAACAAGCAGCGTATCTCCATCACAATCATAGGAAATGGAGACGACCTGCTGCACATGCCCGGATGTTTCCCCTTTATTCCACAACGCTTGCCGTGAGCGGCTCCAAAACCAGGTAGTTCCCGTTTCTACTGTTTTATCGAGAGATTCTTGATTCATATATGCCAGCATCAACACTTGCTTGCTTTGCGCATCCTGGACAATCGCCGGCAGCAATCCGCTAACCGGATCAAATTTGAGTTGCTGTAATGCATTCATCGCATGGGTACCCCCTTATTCCGTAAGTATTCTTTCACTTCTCCAATCGAAGTTTCTTTGAAATGAAAGATACTTGCTGCCAATGCAGCATCTGCTTTACCATCTGTAAATACATCGTAAAAATGTTCCTTGGTGCCGGCACCGCCAGACGCAATGACCGGAATACTGACCGCTTCCGCTACCGATCGCGTCAATTCCAAATCATACCCATCCCGTTGACCGTCCTGATCAAAACTGGTAAGCAGAATCTCCCCTGCACCAAGACTTTCCGCACGCTTGGCCCAATCGATCACCGTCAGCCCTGTCTTCGTCCTGCCGCCGTGAATCAAAACTTCCCAATCGCCCAGTTTGCTGTCAAAACGTCCGTCAATGGCCACAACGATGCATTGTTGCCCGAATCGTTTCGCACCATCGGCGATCAGTTGCGGGTCCTTGACGGCGGAAGAGTTCATCGATATTTTATCCGCGCCCGCTTTTAAAATCGTGCGGATGTCATCTACGGATGCAATGCCCCCGCCGACGGTAAACGGAATGAATACCTGCTCGGCCGTTCTCTTGACAATGTCCAGCATGATGGAGCGGCCTTCATGGGATGCGGAAATATCCAGCAAGACCAATTCATCCGCACCTTGCTCATCATAAAAGGCTGCAAGCTCAACAGGGTCTCCCGCATCCCGCTCGTTATCCATAAAGCTTTGAAATTTGACAACCCGTCCATCTTTCACATCAAAACACGGGATAATTCGTTTTGTAAGCATCTATGTCACCTGCCATTCACTCTGAAAATAAACGGAACCGAAAATATTCGACACTTGAATATCCGATACTTGAACACCTATGCTCTCATGACGCTCCGAATGGCTTCGGAGAGCTGGATGGCGCCTGTATACAACGCTTTGCCGATGATTGCACCTGCAACCCCCTGATCGGCATATGTTGACAGTTCGACCAAGTCATCGATGCTTTTCACGCCGCCGGAAGCAATCACCTGCAAGCCGGTCTCCTTGGCCATTTGTACAATCGCCGGTGTATTCGGACCTGTCAGCGTGCCATCCCGGGCAATATCCGTAAACACAACGCGCGTGGCGCCATGTGCCGCCAATTCCTTGCCCAAGTCAATCGCTTTTACATCTGCCGTTTCCAGCCAGCCGTTGACAGCCACCATCCCGTCTTTCGCATCAAGGCCAATGACGATTCTTTCACCGTATCGCCGCAATGCTGCTTTTACAAACTCCGGTTCCTGCACTGCTGCCGTACCTAAAATGCAGCGTTCCACACCCAGCTCGAAATACGACTCCACTGTCTCCATCGTCCGAATGCCGCCGCCGACTTGCACAGGCACATGGACAGCTTGAACAACCGCCTCAATCACGCTGCGATTTTTCCGTTTCCCATCCTTCGCGCCGTCAAGATCGACGACATGGATGAAAGCAGCCCCCTGCTCTTGCCATTGTGCTGCAACCGCCGCCGGGTCCTCATGATACACGGTCATGGCGGCATAATCCCCTTTATATAGGCGAACCGCTTTGCCGTCCCGAATATCAATGGCCGGATATAAAATAAATTCCCGTTGTTCTGTGCCCATTATAAAACAACCTCCCGCGTGACCAGCTTGCCAAAGTTGGCCAGCAAACGCAGGCCGATATGGCTGCTTTTTTCCGGGTGGAATTGAATGCCGATCACGTTATCCTTTGCCACAATGGCTGGCACATCTTGAAAATAGTCGGTTGACGCCAGGACAACCGCCGAATCTTGCGGATCTACATAATAAGAATGCACAAAGTATACATGGGATCCTTCTGTCACGCCATCCAAAATGGGATGCT
The DNA here is from genome assembly GCF_022818495.1 of Fodinisporobacter ferrooxydans. Taxonomy (GTDB): domain Bacteria; phylum Bacillota; class Bacilli; order Tumebacillales; family MYW30-H2; genus Fodinisporobacter; species Fodinisporobacter ferrooxydans. Next base: position 727,113 of record NZ_CP089291.1, read on the forward strand.
CGCGTTTGAATTGCAGTTGATTCCAACCCACTTGCGGAATCTTAAAATCTCCTTGAAACCGTCGCACATGTCCTGGGATAAAATTCAGTCCTTCATGGAGTCCATGCTCTTCACTCGTTGCAAACAGCAACTGCATGCCAAGACAAATGCCAAGAAACGGTGTGCCGTCTTTTACGACTGCACGGATGGGTTCAAGCAGTCCCGCCTGCCGGATATTTTCCATCGCATCGCCAAAAGCGCCAACTCCCGGAAGTACGACACCGTCTGCTTGTAAAATGTCTTCCTTCTTGTTTGTAACGACCGCTTCATAGCCGACATTCAGAAATGCTTTCTCAACACTGCGAAGGTTGCCCACCCCATAGTCGATAATGGCAATCATGTTACAAGACTCCTTTCGTCGATAAAACACCCTGGATTCGCGGATCGACGGAAACAGCTTCCGACAATGCGCCGGCAAACGCCTTGAAAATCCCTTCAATCATGTGATGGCTGTTTGTGCCATAATGAAGGTTGACGTGCAGCGTGACACCTGCATTGCCGGTAAACGCCTGAAAAAATTCCTGCACCAGCTCAGTCGAAAATGTTCCCACTTTCTCCGTTGGAAACTCTGCATGAAACACCAGGAACGAACGGCCGCTGATATCGACGGTCACCTGTGCCAGAGATTCATCCATCGGAGTGAATCGGTTGCCATAGCGGCGAATGCCCGCCTTGTCTCCCAATGCTTTTTTAAACGCTTGCCCAAGGCAAATTCCAATATCTTCTACCGTGTGATGATCGTCGATATCTACATCGCCATTCGCTGCAATTGCCAGATCAAAGCTGCTATGTTTGGAAAACAAGTCTAACATATGACGCAAAAACGGAACAGGAAATCGCAAGTCTCGCTGTCCTTGTCCGTCCAGGTTCAATGCCAGTTGAATTTGTGTCTCTGTCGTATCCCTTTGAATGGATGCCTGGCGACTCATAGTTTCCCTTCCACTCCTTCTTTTTTCATCCGGATGCCGACCGCTCTTGCATGCCCATGCAATCCTTCCGCTTCCGCCAGCGTGACGATGTATTGCCCGTCCCGCAGCAGCGCTTCCTTCGAATACTGGATCAGACTGCTTTTTTTCATAAAATCATCGACGTTTAAAGGAGAGGAAAAGCGTGCCGTCCCGTTTGTCGGCAATACGTGGTTCGGTCCCGCAAAATAATCTCCGACCGGCTCGGAACTGTACGGTCCGACAAAAATCGCGCCGGCATTTTCAATCAACGGTACGTAACTTGGAGCGTCCTCGATTTGCAGTTCCAAATGCTCCGGTGCAATCCGATTCGACATGGCAATTGCTTCATCCAATGAATCCACAAGAACGATCGCTCCATATGTTTCGATCGATGCGGCGGCAATCTCCTTGCGGGGCAAATCTGCCAATTGCTGTTCAACACTTGCTTGCACCGCTTTTGCCAAGCATTCGGATGTGGTGACGAGAATCGATGCCGCCAGTGGATCGTGTTCCGCTTGTGAGAGAAGATCTGCCGCGATGTAATCGGGATCTGCCGAATCGTCAGCGATCACGAGAATCTCCGTGGGACCTGCAATCATATCAATCGCCACTTGACCAAAAACGGCTTGTTTCGCTAATGCCACATACAGGTTGCCAGGTCCTACAATTTTATCGACAGGCCGAATCGATTCCGTCCCGTATGCAAGTGCTGCAATCCCTTGCGCTCCGCCAATTCGGTAAACTTCCGAAATACCGAGTTCGCGAATCGCCACAAGGACTCCCGGATCCTTTAACGTCCCCTCTGAAGTTGGCGGGCTGATCAAAACGATTTCTTTGACGCCTGCGACTTGTGCCGGAATGACATTCATCAATACGGAGGACGGATAAGCAGCCCTCCCGCCTGGCACATATACGCCGACACGCCGCAACGGACGAATCACTTGCCCGAGGATCGTGCCATCCGGCTGTGCATACTGCCACGACTCCCGTTTTTGTTTTTCGTGAAAGATGCGGATATTTTGCATCGCTTTCCGAAGCGCCGTCAAAAATTCCTGTGATACTTGTTTATACGCTTGCTCGTATTGCTCTTCCGGAATCCGAAAATCAGTCAGGTCAACTCCGTCAAATCGCCGTGTAAAGGAGCGCAATTGTTGGTCTCCAAACTGCCGTACTCTTGCAAGAATATCTTGAACGATTTCCCGTTCTTTTTCATAGGATTGCTGTGTATCTCTTTGCAATGCGTATTCCTCTGCCCGAATGATCCGCATCATACTTGTACCTCTTTTCTTAGATCGATCCGTCCCCGCAATTTGCGCGTGAGTTCATCGATTTCTTGCTCCCGCAGCCGGAAACTCATCCGGTTCGCAATCAGCCGGGTGGAGATTGGAACGATTTCCTCAAGTACAACCAATCCATTTTCCACCAACGTTCGACCTGTCTCGACAATATCGACAATTCGTTCCGCCAAACCGATCAATGGCGCCAACTCCACGGAGCCATGCAGCAAGATCACTTCTACCTGCTGTCCGAGCGAGCGAAAATACTCGGTAGCAATCCTCGGATATTTGCTCGCGATGCGAGGAACCGTGCCAAAGTATTTGGTCTCAGGAAGCCCTGCCACACACATGCGGCACTTTCCGATCCCCAAGTCCAATAACTCATACACATCCCGACCGGCTTCCAGCAAAACATCTTTACCGACAATCCCCAAGTCTGCCGCACCATATTCCACGTACGTAGGTACATCGGTCGGTTTGGCGATCATATAGCGAATGGTCCCACAAGGGGATTCCAGAATCAACTTGCGTGAATCGTCATCAGCGGGTACCGGTATGCCTGCCTCATGAAACAATTGTAATGTTTGGTCCATGATTCGCCCTTTTGACAGAGCGATGGTTAAACCGTCAAATGCCATCTTAACCAAACCTCCAGTTGATAAAAACCATGCCACATCACAACGGACCGAATGAAAAATCATCCATTCCCTTCCCCGTGTCAGCATGTTCCATTCTTGACGCTTTCCCTTATTTAAACACGTTACATGCTTGAATCCATTCCAGCATAAAATTTTTCGAACAGTTGACGAATCGACGAATCGTCCGTATGCAACGTTCCGTTTTCAAGCTTCAAAACGCTTGGCATTGGATCTACGAAATGTCCCTGCACATTCTTCGAATGCGGAATATTTGCGATATCCTTGCGCTGAAGCGACACATAGTATCCTTGTGCCCGCAAATATTCGGTAAAACCGATCGCCATAGATCGATCTTCAAGATTCGATGCATATTTGATCAGCAGTCGCACAGGTCCATTTCCTTCATCTGAAGCACTTAACAAATCCAAAATTCGGTCAACGCCGATCATGAAGCCCGTAGCTGGAAGGTGTCGTCCAAATTTCGTATACAATTCGTCATAACGCCCGCCGCCGCAAACGGGAAACCCGATTTTCGGAGCATATCCTTCAAATACGACGCCTGTATAATAATGCTGCGCCAACAGAACGCTTAAATCAATGGCAACTGCCTCTTGCACCCGATACGCCCCTAATAGATTCCAAACATCCTGTAGATTATCAAGAGCCTGCCGTGCTTTCGGATCTTCTGTCAAGTTGCGGGCCATTTCGATCGCATCGATCCCGCCGCGCAAGCGAACAATTTCCAACAATGTGGATCGATCATCTTGAGAGGCGATTGATGCCTGGACGATTTGCTCATATGCCACATAATTTTTATCTTCCAGCGCCGTTTGCAATTGCGCCCGTGTCGCAGCATCCTGCACTTTCTCGCGAAAAATCGCCTGCAGGAATTTCACATTGCCAATAGCCAATTTAAATCCTGTAATACCAATGGATTTTAACGTATTGACAGCTAAAGCGATCACTTCCGCATCCGCATCTGCCGTGTCGTCTCCCACCAGTTCAACACCCGCTTGTGTAAACTCTGCATCCCGTCCTGCCGCCAACTCTTGGATTCGAAAAAGAGAACCTTGATAGGATAAACGGATTGGCAATGGCTGATCCTTTAATAGAGAGGATACAACGCGGGCAATTGGAGCTGTCATATCGGGGCGCAGCACGATCGTGCGGCCGGATCGTTCAAAAAATTTAAAAACACGCTCATCGGAACTGCGCAACGATCCATTTTGGAAAATATCCATATACTCTAAAGTGGGAGTAATTACTTCTTCATAGCCCCACTTGGCGTAGTTTTGCAAAATATCACTTTCCAATTGCCGTTTCTTAGCGGCGATTCTAGGCAAGTAATCGCGTACACCTTGCGGCTTTTCAAAAAACACAGGAATATTTGTACTCATTGTCGATTTTATCACCTCGCGCTTTAGTCTGCTAATATACTAAAGCATTAACATTATACTACCACCGTTTCTGGAATGCGTCAATTGTATCATAGTGCGAGAGAATGCATGAAGGAAGAGAGGATGAAATCAATAATTTGAAAGACAAGCAGTATGAAAAAAGAAGATCGATTGCATGTTGATGTAAACGGTTCTTTTAATTCATCTTCAACACTTTCACGTCATACCGGACATCAGATACTTCCTGATTTATGAGACGAAGTCCCTTATCCACATCTCGAACATGTTTTTCAAGTGTATTTAACTGTAATTGGGTGTTGTCCAATTTCTTGGCATTCAATAAAACTTGTTCTGCAACTGCGTCAATTTTCAATTCCAGCCTGTCAAAACGTTCGCTCATGCCTGCATTTGCTGCTTCCAGTTTGTCAAAACGTTCGCTCATTCCCGCATTTGCTGCTTCCAGCCTGTCAAAACGTTCGCTCATTCCTGTATTTGCTGCTTCCAGCCTGTCAAAACGTTCGCTCATTCCTGTATTTGCTGCTTCCAGCCTGTCAAAACGTTCGCTCATTCCCGCATTTGCTGCTTCCAGCCTGTCAAAACGTTCGCTCATTCCTGTATTTGCTGCTTCCAGCCTGTCAAAACGTTCATTCGATTTTGACTCCATTTTATCGATATGATTGCTTAGTGACTTCTGGCCTTCCAATAACTGTTGCAAAATCTGTTGGATATCGTCCATTTGCTTATCCCTCCCTATTTTGAATATACACTTCCATTATAAAATGAAAATTGAATCAGGTGGAGGTGTTGTTACTTCACCTGATTCGTTACTTCACCCGATTCAGTGAAAGAAAACCGAACGTAGCAATTACATATAAGGTGCCGGATTCACCCGAACTCCATTGACGCGAACCTCATAGTGCAAATGCGGTCCTGTCGCTTCTCCGGTCATCCCAACAGCACCGATGGTTTGGCCTTTCGTGACCCGTTGTCCCACTTGCACATCAATTCTCGACATATGGCCATAGATGGAGACCACACCATTGCCATGATCAATTTCCACCCAATTGCCATATCCGCCGTTGTTCCAACCGGCATCAATAACCGTACCGTTATTGCTGGCCCAGATCGGCGTACCTGTTGGGGCGCCAATATCGACTCCGGGATGAAACTCATAGCCGCGATTTTCCCCATATGGTGATGTAATCAAATGACTGGAAATCGGCCAAATATAATCACCGCTGGCGATTCCGCTATTTGTCCCGCGTTTTACGACTGCCTGCACCATTTGTTGTTTGACAGTGCGCGCAAGGATATCCTGTTTCACGACTTTACCGTTTACCGTTACAATATGTAATGTTTGCGTCTCTAAACCGTTTTGGCCTTCTGTGATCACTTTTGTATCCCCTGTAGCCATCGCGTCGTCATCTATGTATCGGGTTGTATATGGAACAGTCACGTCCTTTGTGACCGTTTGGTCGACAGTTACATGTACATAAGGATCTTTTGTGCTAACGACAAGCTTCTCTCCTAATTGCAGGTTGTTGATATTGGAAAGAACCGGGTTTGAACTGACCAATTTGTCAACTGTCGTATCCGTTCGTTTCGCAATATCCCATAAAGTATCACCACGGGATACTACATAGGTTTGCGGTGAATCCGCACCACCCAATACTTGATGAACAGCATCTGACACACTTTTTACTGTTCCTGCCGTACCCAGATATGGAATAAAACGAATGGCATCGTTAATCGAAACACGGCTATTCTTTGGCTGATTTCGCAAATAGAATTGTTCAACCGCTTTCAGGACATCTTCCGCCGCTTGTGAATTTGCTACATTGACAATGTTTTGATTGTTTATTTGAATCGTGACAGGGGCAATTCCCGCTGCTGCCAGACGTTTTCCGTCAATCGGCTGAAATTGTTTTGGATCTGCCAACGCAACAGGAGTCAATTTCACTTTCCAGTTGTCGTTCCTTCCCAATGAAGCCAACGCAGCAGATGCTTCTTGCCGGTTTTTTGCCATCCCTACGTATTTCCCATTGATAAAAACCTGATATGTTCCATTCGCTTGGAATGTATTATGTATAATTAACGCACTGCCAATCGATACACTTAGCAATGTACCGATAATTAAAAAGCGCTTTTCGTATAAAAATGTTTGAATCGTTTGTAAAGGCTGCATCCCTTGCCCAAAAAATTGGTTGCCCAACCGTGAAAATTTCGTATCGTGTCTTTTCTCTTTCCTTTTGGCGGCAATTTTATGCTTAATATTCGCATACAATTGCTGCGTCAATTCAGACATGCTTTCGCCTCCTTGGTGTAGAAAATTGTTGGAACAATGAGAAACTAAATTGTTGATACATGGAAAAGCAGCATATAAAAGATATGCCGAGAAAGAATATTCGACATCTTTTGCATTTTCCCTTCTGATTTCCAATATAAAAAGACAAGAAAAACCCCGCATGTCAGAAAAAGTTCACTTGACTTTCTGACATGCGGGGTTTTGTATATCAGTTGCTGATTCCTTTCATCCTTTTTCAAGTTTGAATATGAAATCATTTGAATTTGAAATTATCTGTATATGAAATCCCGTTGATTCTTTATCCCTTCATCTCTGCATCGTCACCCAGAGTTTTCAGCAATTTTTCTGATAGCTCCCGCGCCGCGTTATAACCCATTCGCTTCAGCCGCTGATTCATGGCAGCCACCTCAATGATGACAGCCAGGTTTCGTCCCGGACGCACCGGAATTGTCACACAGGTAAGGTCCGTGCCCAAAATTCGCACCTTCTCTTCATCCAGTCCCAGTCTGTCATACGCAACTTCATCTTTCCACGCTTCCAGTTTGATAAGCATTTCTATTTTTTTATGCGTACGTACCGCACCCGCTCCAAACAATGTCATTACATTCAACACGCCAAGTCCGCGAATTTCCAATAAATATTTAAGCAAAGGCGGCGTTGTTCCAACTAAAATGTTATCTTCAATTTGGCTGATTTCAACAGCATCGTCCGCAACCAGACGATGACCTCGCTTGACTAATTCCAAAGCGGTTTCACTTTTCCCGATTCCGCTTGCCCCCTGGATAAGTATACCGATTCCATATACATCAACCAGAACACCGTGGACTAAAGTTTCCGGAGCTAAATTTTGATCAAGAAAACGTGTAATACGCCCGGCAAGCTTGGTCGTTGCCAATTCCGATCGCAGTAACGGCAGTTTTTGCAACGATACAATTTCAAATAAGCACTCCGGTATTTGTTGTCCCCGAGAAACGACTAAACAAGGAGTTTGTTCAGAAGCACAAAGTCCCATCAGTCGTTTCTTCCTGAGATCCTCCGGCAGGCTAAGCAGAAACTCCATTTCTGTTTTGCCGATGATCTGAACTCTCTCAACGGCATGATACTTTAAAAAACCGGCCAGGGGCAGGCCGGGCCGATTAATATCACTGACTGCTATAACCCGGTTCGTGTCAGCGTCAGTATTTACAAGCTCAAGATTGACTTCTTGAATCAGTTCTCTTGTATGTACAACTTTATTTGCCATCTCGATCACCCGCTTTTGGTCCGAATACAAAGAGAACCCAATTAAGCGGGGAGTCTTAATGGGTTCATCTTATAGAAATCCCGAGGCTTTTGACCTCAATGTACTTTACTATACCATGAATGTACCAGGTTTGTGAAAAAAATCGAAAAAATTTACAATCAAGTCTTAAAAATCAAGTCTTAAAAAATAGCTTCTTCTGTTGCTTTGTTGAAGATATGGATTTTATTCATGTCAAACGCCAATTTAACGGTATCGCTGTGCTTGATCCCTGAACGCGTATCGACTCGCGCAGTTAAGCTTTGACCGCCGCAATCGAGATATAAATACATTTCCGCACCCATTAATTCCGTTACTTCCACTCGAGCAGTAATTACACTCTCCGGATATGTTTCCAGATACATTTCTTCATCATGGATGTTTTCCGGACGAATGCCGAGGACCACTTCCTGACCCATTACGCCCGCTTGACGAAGCACCGCCACTTTTCCTTCCGGAATTTTCACTTTGATATTATTGGCGACAAAATACGCTTGACCTGCTGTCTCTTCCAGTTTTCCGTTGAGAAAGTTCATCGGTGGTGCACCGATAAATCCAGCCACAAACATATTTCTGGGATGATTGTAAATATCCTGGGGCGTCGCCACTTGTTGAATAATTCCATCCTTCATGACAACAATCCGATCGCCCATAGTCATCGCTTCCGTTTGATCGTGTGTAACATAGATAACTGTTGTTTGGAGACGCTTATGCAATTTACTGATTTCCGTACGCATTTGTACACGCAATTTGGCATCCAGGTTGGACAATGGTTCGTCCATTAAGAATACTTGCGGTTCCCGTACGATTGCCCGGCCAAGCGCCACACGTTGTCTCTGTCCACCGGACAGCGCTTTAGGCTTCCGTTCGAGCAAGTGTCCAATATCGAGAATTTTCGCAGCATCGCGCACGCGTTTATCGATCTCATCTTTTGGAACCTTCCGCAATTTCAGACCAAACGCCATATTTTGATATACGTTCATATGCGGATATAGAGCATAGTTTTGAAACACCATGGCAATATCCCGATCTTTTGGAGCCACATCGTTAACAACTCGGTCACCGATGTATAATTCTCCTTCACTGATGTCTTCAAGTCCGGCAATCATCCGCAACGTTGTGGACTTGCCGCATCCGGACGGACCAACCATCACAAGAAATTCCTTGTCCTGAATTTCCAAGTGAAAATCCTGAACGGCCGTTACATCACCCGAATATTTTTTGAAAACGTGATTTAAGCGTAATCCAGCCATTGCACACCCTCCCATATCTCATTTGATGCAAATTCATTGTCCTGTCTCATTTCTAGTATGAGTATACGAGATTTGTGCAAACGGATACTATGGTCAATGTGTACAAAAACAACGCCATTGCTTTGTACGAATTAACTTTCTTAAAGTGTGTGTTCAAAAAGTGGTTAAGTAAGACACAAGGAGTGCGAAAAGGCGACGGAGTGTACGTGTTTGGTACATAAGTAAGCCTTTTTGGGATTCGGCAAAGCAATCCGCCGTGGAGTTTTGACTACTTTTTGAACATCCTCTTAAACAAGGCCATCCAATTTCCAAAGCACTAAAGCTGTCCAAAGTGCAACTGCATCCTCAAATTTCCGAATATCGTATCCTGTCAGTTCCCGAATTTTATCCAGCCGATACAATAAACTGTTACGGTGCATATACATGACTCTTGCTGTTTCGCTGATATTCAAATGGTTTCGGAAAAATCCCAGCGCCGTCTCTCTGAGATCCTGTCCGAGCGCTTCGTATGTTTCGCAAGACAGCATACTCTCCCGATAACGAATGCGATTCGTTTCGTGCAAATTGTACAAAATCCGTTGGAATCCAAGTCGCCCAAAAGAAAAGACGCCGTTTTTTCCTCCTTGCAATTCACCAATCTGCCGCGCTGCAATAGCTTCCTGCATGCCTTGGACAAGACAGTCCGCAGATGACACGATACTGCTTACGCCAATTTTTACATCCATATACATTTCCGCTAAAAGTGCATCAACCCAGGATCTGCATTCCTCATGCACGACTTCAATCAATTGCAACGGGTTCCCGCTGTCTTTGACCGGCAGGAGGATCCCGCCGATGAATGTGGAGACTTGAACAACCATGCAAGACCTGTCATATCCTTGCGCAATCTCCTGAATCAATTCCAGCCATTCGGGCAAGGGTCTTTTATTACGTTCGCCTGCTTTTGTCTGCAGTTGTCCTTCTTCCCGGTTTGTAGCTGTAACGTCGAGGAACATGCACATACATGGAAATAGGGTTCCCGGCAATTGTTTCAGCAACGAATCCATGGGAAATGATGTACGCTTGGAACTTTCCAGTTCTTCTATCGCTATTTTCCTGCACTCCGCCTGCCAGGCAAACTGCCATACGTATCGTACACTCTCCGGGAGCGACGGCATCACTTGCAATTCGCCGGAACCACTGTTCTGCTGCAAATATTCGAACATCCAGCGAATAAGAGCAGCTTCCCGATTGGATACACCTTTTTCAGGCATTTGAAGAACGGAAGGATCGAACGGAACTGCAATGTCATTTCCATACATGTCTGACAGCAGTTGTTGAAACTCTCCAATTCCACTCCATGATTTCTGTCTTTGCACGATTTGATCTGCAGGATTGTCCATTCGCTCACATCCTTATACGCAAAATCATTGCAATAAAAATCATTGCAATAGAAGATAGAATAAAGCATTAACAGACGATCGTAGCGGAATCCTGTTCCCGTGTTCGTTGCAAATCCCGATCAAGGATTTGCTTGAGAAAATATCCTGTATGAGATTCCTTTACATTGGCTACCTCTTCAGGCGTCCCCTTCGCAACAATTGTACCGCCTTTATCTCCGCCTTCCGGCCCAAGGTCAATCACATAATCGGCTGTTTTGATGACATCCAGATTATGTTCAATAACGATGACCGTATCCCCTGCTTCCACCAGCCGCTGCAATACAATTAACAAACGGTCAATATCGGCAATATGCAGCCCTGTTGTCGGTTCGTCCAAAATATACACAGTCTTCCCATTGCTTCTGCGGTGGAGTTCCGCCGCCAGCTTCACACGCTGCGCCTCGCCGCCCGACAGCGTGGTTGCCGGCTGTCCCAGTTTCATATAACCGAGACCCACATCAAACAGTGTCTGGATTTTTCTTTGAATCCTCGGAACATGCTTAAAAAACTCCAGTGCGTCTTCTACCGTCATATCGAGAACTTCCGAAATATTTTTGCCTTTGTATTTGACCTCCAGCGTTTCCCGATTGTAGCGTTTCCCTTTGCAAATTTCACACGGAACATACACATCCGGCAAAAAGTGCATTTCAATTTTTATAATCCCGTCACCTTTACAAGCTTCACATCTTCCGCCTTTGACATTAAAACTAAATCTTCCTTTTTTATAGCCGCGCATTTTCGCTTCATTTGTCGTACTGAACAATTCCCGGATATCATCAAACACGCCGGTATATGTTGCAGCATTGGAACGAGGCGTTCTGCCGATCGGGGATTGATCGATGTCGATCACTTTATCCGTCCAATCCAGCCCTTCGATGCGTTTAAACTCTCCCGGTTTTGCCTTCGATTTGTTGATATGCTGGGCCAATGCTTTGTAGAGAATTTCGTTGATTAACGTACTCTTGCCGGAGCCGGATACACCAGTCACACATGTAAACAAACCAAGGGGAAAAGACGCTTGAATATTTTTTAAATTGTTTTCTTTTGCGCCCACAATCTTGATCCAGCGCTCGCCCGGTTGGCGTCTTTCAAGGGGTACCGGAATGGACTTTCTTCCACTCAAATATTGGCCTGTGATGGAATCCGGATGTTTCATGATTTCTTTCGGCGTTCCTTCTGCTACCACACGGCCGCCATGGGCACCCGCACCAGGTCCTATGTCCAAAATATAATCGGCAGCCAACATCGTATCTTCATCGTGTTCCACGACAATTAACGTATTGCCCAAATCCCGCATATGCTCCAACGTTTGAATCAACCGCACATTGTCCCGCTGATGCAAGCCGATGCTTGGCTCGTCAAGAATGTACAAAACCCCCATCAGGCTTGATCCGATCTGCGTCGCCAAGCGAATCCGCTGCGCTTCTCCACCGGATAAAGTACCTGCCGAGCGGTGCAGCGTCAAATAATCCAAACCGACATTTTTCAAAAACATGAGTCGGGAATGAATCTCTTTCAGAATCAGTCGGGCAATTGCGATTTGCTTGTCGTTAAGTTCCAGAGACTCAAAAAATGTAATGGCATCATTGACAGACAATGAAGTAACATACGCAATGCTTTTATCGCCAACCTTAACGGCGAGACTTTGGGGTTTTAAACGTCTCCCTTTACATGCCGGACAAGGTTTGGAGCTCATGTATTCCATGATAAACTCGCGGATGGATTCAGATGCCGTTTCCCGGTACCGTCTTTGCAAATTGTGCACAACTCCTTCAAATGGGAGTTCTGCCACACGAGACTGGCCAAAGTCATTATCATACTGAAATTTGATTTTTGTCCCTTCCGAACCGAAAAACAGAATGTTTCGCTGTTCATTCGTCAGTGTGGATACAGGTGCATCGACAGGAATGCCGAAATGTTTGCAAGCAGCCAGCAAGAGTTGCGGGTAATAATTGGACGTACTGCCGGCCCATGGCTCAATCGCTCCGTCTTCAATCGTCTTTTGCGGATCCGGAATAATCAAATCCAAATCGATTTCCATGTTGGAGCCAAGCCCGTCACATACTTCACAAGCACCGAACGGACTGTTAAAAGAGAACATGCGCGGCTCCAATTGTTCCACGCTGAATCCGCACTCCGGACAGGCCAACTTTTGACTGAACAACAATTCTTCGCCATCCACAATCCCGATGATGACCGTACCGCCTGACAATTGCAATGCTGTCTCGATCGAGTCTGCGAGCCTGGACTGAATGTCCGGTTTCACAACGAGTCGATCGACAACAACTTCAATGGTATGTTTTTTGTTTTTTTCAAGGCTGACCGATTCGCTTAATTCATGCAGTTCTCCGTCAATGCGCACACGCACAAAGCCATTTTTCGAAATGTCTTCCAAAAGTTTCGCATGCTCGCCTTTCCTCCCTTTCACAACGGGCGCAAAAACTTGCAAACGTGTACGTTCCGGAAACTCCATCACGCGGTCTACCATTTGTTCTACTGTCTGGGAAGCAATCGGGATGTCACATTTGGGGCAGAATGGTTGTCCAATCCGCGCAAACAATAACCGCAAATAGTCATAAATTTCCGTTACCGTACCAACAGTCGAACGGGGATTGCGGCTTGTAGTCTTCTGGTCGATGGAAATGGCCGGCGATAAACCGTCGATTGAATCCACATCCGGCTTATCCATTTGCCCCAAAAATTGACGGGCATAAGCAGACAGTGATTCCACATAACGTCGTTGGCCTTCCGCATAAATCGTGTCAAATGCAAGAGAGGATTTGCCTGAGCCACTCAATCCGGTTAAGACCACAAAGGAGTCCCGTGGAATTTTGACATCAATATTTTTCAAATTATGTGCACGTGCACCTTTGATTACGATATAATCCTGTGCCATTGTCTACTCCTTTTCGACTTCTGGAAATACCCATTCACAGTCCCTCTGACAAAACTTTCCCGATTTCGACTCATCCTGCATTACCCGGGAAATATGTCGAGAAAACCTGTCGTTTAAAAATTTTGTAGAAACATCACGAAACGGATAATTCAAAAATAATATCCCGCAATTCTGCTGCACGCTCAAACTGCAGCGCTTTTGCCGCTTCTTTCATTTCCGATTGCAATTTTTCAATGAGACGTTCCCGCTCCGCTTTTGACAAATCACTCGAACGTTTCTTTGCGGTATATTCCGCTTTCTCATCCGCCACTTTCGTCGCTTCAATCACATCACGCACTGCCTTGTGGATGGTTTTCGGTATAATTCCATGTTGTTCGTTATAGGCCAACTGTATACTTCGGCGGCGTTCCGTTTCCGTAATTGCTACATTCATGGATTTTGTCATCACATCCGCGTACATGACTACACGACCTTCAGCATTGCGGGCTGCGCGTCCAATGGTTTGAATCAATGAGCGTTCTGCCCGTAAAAATCCTTCCTTATCTGCATCGAGAATCGCTACTAAAGACACTTCCGGCAAATCAAGCCCTTCCCGCAGCAAATTAATCCCGATTAATACATCGAATACTCCTTTACGCAAATCCCGTAAAATTATCATACGTTCCAATGTTTTTATATCAGAGTGCAAATAGCGAACTTTAATCCCGATATTTTTCAGATAGTCCGTCAAATCTTCCGCCATTTTCTTTGTCAATGTCGTCACAAGAACACGTTCGTCCCGCTTGATTGTCCCATGTATTTCACCGACCAAATCATCAATTTGCCCTTTGATTGGGCGCACAGTAATTTTCGGATCCAAAAGACCCGTCGGTCGAATAATTTGTTCAACGGTTGCTTCCGTGTGTTCAAGTTCATACGGTCCAGGCGTTGCTGAAACATAAATTGTTTTGCCCATCCTTTTTTCAAATTCATGAAATTGCAGCGGTCGGTTATCAGCAGCAGATGGAAGGCGAAATCCATGCTCAATCAATGTCATTTTCCGCGTACGGTCACCTCCGTACATCCCGCCAATTTGCGGAATCGTGACATGGGACTCATCAATCAACAATAAGTAATCATCAGGAAAATAATCCAGTAACGTATGGGGTGGTTCTCCTTCCCCGCGCCCTTCCAAATGTCTGGAGTAGTTCTCAATTCCCGAACAAAAACCAATTTCCAACATCATTTCAATATCATAATTGGTTCGCTGCTCCAGCCGCTGCGCTTCCAGCAATTTTCCGGCATCCCGCAATATTTTCAGCCGCTCTTCCAACTCGCTTCGAATACGGGCAATCGCCTGCCGCATCACATCTTGTGATGTGACAAAGTGGGAAGCCGGAAATATTGCTACGTGTTGACGGGCACCAAGAACTTCACCTGTTACAATATCAATTTCTGTGATGCGATCGATTTCATCTCCAAAAAACTCGATGCGGATCGCTTGCTCCCCTCTGGATGACGGGACAATTTCCACAACATCCCCGCGAACCCGAAAAGTTCCCCTTGTAAAATTGATATCATTTCGCTCATATTGCATATCGACTAATTTACGCAGGACTTCATTGCGATCCCGTTCCATCCCCGTGCGCAATGAAAGGACATGCTTCTTGTATTCCACCGGATTTCCTAAACCATAGATACAAGAAACACTGGCAACCACAATGACATCATCCCGTTCCAGGAGGGCGCTTGTTGCAGAGTGCCGCAATTTATCGATTTCGTCATTAATGCTCGCATCTTTCTCGATATACGTGTCTGTATGTGGAATATATGCTTCCGGTTGATAGTAGTCGTAATAACTTACAAAATACTCCACAGCATTATGCGGGAAAAACTCCTTGAATTCTGCACATAACTGTGCAGCCAATGTTTTGTTATGTGCAATAATCAACGTCGGCTTTTTCACTTTGGCTATTATATTAGCCATCGTAAACGTTTTGCCCGATCCGGTTACTCCCAGCAAAATTTGCTGTCGTTTTCCATCATCGATGCCGGCAACCAAATGTTCAATCGCTTTCGGTTGATCTCCTTGTGGTGCATAATCAGATACCAGTTGAAATGTTTCACCCGCCATTTCCACACCTCCAAACATTTTCCGATACTTTTGCAGATGTATGTATTATAATACGAATCTGTGTTCGGTGCACGTTTCCCATACATAAGTTAACTGGAATAGGCACAAAATTATAGCAATGAATCGAGGAAAGGCGGTACTTTGCATGGACAATAAAAATACGCATAAAGCTGACGAGCAATCCGAGACGACATTGAATCCAACGGCAAGCAAGAGCCAAAGAAAAGGCCAGGATTTACAAGAGCAAGACGATATGAAACACGGAAATCCGAAGAACGGAAAATATACAAGAAAATTGTAAAACAAGCAACCAAATGAAAAAATCCGGTGTCCAGCTGTTCCAAACAGTTGGTTCCGGATTTATGCCCGCCATGAAAACTAAGGGTTGGAAATTGAAGAAGAAGATTGTGCAGGCTGTTTCAGAATTGGTGATACTGGCGCCGGCGCTGTTTGATAGGGCGCTTCTTCTTGTTGTGTATAATTCCTGAGAATTACGATATTGACACGCCTGTTTTTTTGGCGATCCGCTTCATTATCATTCGGCACAACAGGATGCCATTCCCCATATCCGGTTGCCGACATGCGGCTCGGATCAATCCCCGCATTCGCCAAATAATGAACCACGTTAACAGCGCGTGCGACTGACAATTCCCAGTTCGATGGATACCGGGAATTATGAATAGGGATGTTATCTGTATGTCCTTCTACGACGATCGGGTTATTGACCGATTTCAAGAATGGCAATATATTTTGTATCACATGAATCCCATCCTGTTTTAATGTGGCGCTTCCCGTATCATATAAAACAACATCTTTTAACGTAACCTGGACGCCGCGCATTTGGTCCTGAATGGAAATTTTATTCTCCAAATGATTTTGCGTTATATACTCTTTTAATTGCTGGTAGAGTTGTTCAAGTTTTTGCTGTTGTCCGGTTTGAAACGATTGCGAGTCAACTTTTGTCTTGTCGCTTTCATTGCCATGCTGATTGCCTTCCTTCGCGTTCTGTGCAGCCAACAAAGCAGTCGTTCCCAAATTGTGCAATTGAATTTTATCGGAAGCATATAATGCTTGGTTCAAGGATTCGGATAAAGTCATAAATTTTGCCATGTCAATTTTCGACATCGCATACATTACGACAAAAAATATCATCAGCAACGTGATTAAATCCGCATATGTAATTAACCAGCGCTCGTGATTCTGCGGCTTTTCCCGCTTTCTACGCCGTCTCGACATTTGCCTCACCCGCTGCTGCCTTTACCTTTACCTTCGCTTCTCTCTCCTTTGGAGCCAAGAATGCCTTTAATTTTTGCCCCAGAATATTAGGGTTTTCTCCAGCCTGTATCGAGAGAATTCCCTCGATCATGATTTCACGCGTCAAAATTTCTTGTTTGGATCGTATTTTCAGCTTATTTGCCATTGGCAAATAGAGGAGATTGGCACTCGATACGCCATACAATGTCGCAATAAAAGCCGTTGCAATTAACGGACCTAATTTCGTTACATCGCTGAGGTTTCCCAATACGTGGACAAGCCCCA
The DNA here is from genome assembly GCF_022818495.1 of Fodinisporobacter ferrooxydans. Lineage (GTDB taxonomy): Bacteria > Bacillota > Bacilli > Tumebacillales > MYW30-H2 > Fodinisporobacter > Fodinisporobacter ferrooxydans. The sequence goes on from NZ_CP089291.1 coordinate 744,217, forward strand.
TAACCGTACCGATAATTCCCAGCGTCGGCGAATATCCGCCGGCCGCTTCCAACACTCCGGCACCTGCTTCATGACGGTTTTCAATATACGTCAATTCGGTCTCCAAAATACTGCGGACAAGTTCAGGATCTACTCCGTCCACCACTAATCGAATACCATTCTTGAAAAATTCATCTTTTGCATCTTCAATTTGCTCTTCCAAAGCCAAAATTCCTTCACGGCGGGCAATTGTTGCAAGCTTGATTAATTCATCAATCATTGTCAACGGTTCTTTCGGCTTTGATGTAAATACGATTTTGAGCAACGAAGGTACTGTTTTCAATTGTTCCATCGGAAAAGAAACGATAACCGCACCAAATGTACCGCCAAAAACGATTATCGCAGCCGTGATTTGAAATAACGAACCAAGTTGTCCACCTTCCAAAACGAATGCCACAACCAACGATGCCAAACCTAATACTATGCCGCCAATCGATGTTAAATCCACATGTAAACACCTGCCAAATCATTATGATGCCATCGGAAAGCACCTGTTTCTAAATCATAGCCATTCAGAATCGGATATACATTCGCAACCTGATTTCGAATCAAGTGCGATTTGCAAATACAGACAGACATACAGACACCTGAAAGATTCCATATAATTTCAAATAATTACATCTGGCTGGAGACTGATGGATCGAACTGCCCTCGTTTATCGGCCCGCTTCGTATGAAAAAGGCGTTTCATCACTGACCAGACATTTGCCGGGTACAATACCACATACTGAAGTGCGGTTTCATCCGGAACCAAAATGACGCCAAGTTGATGATGGTCTCCCGCATACAACGGCTTCCCCGCCAACCGCAATTCACCCCGTTCATCCAAAACATCCAATTTGACATAGGCCGGGTTCTGACTGATCGCAAAGTGAAAATCGTAAGGCGTATTTACCGGAATTCCATTTACCCTGACAATCGTGTCTCCCGCTTGCAATCCCATGATTTCCGCCGGAGTCCCTGACAAAACGGCAAGCAGCTTTAATCCTTTCAAAGGCTTTATGTAGATAGGCGCACCCATCCGCTCCTGCTTATTATCAAACAAGATGATCCATTCATGAACAACAATGGAGCAAATCGATGCAAGCAGCAACAGGATCGGATATTTTAAGCCCAATTCCACAAGCGCGAGCAAACATATGCCGTATACGGCCACCAAACCGGCAGATTGCTTCACTTTTTGCTTGGTATTTTTGGTCAAAGTCCAAGTTGAATATCCCAACATCACCGGAAAGGGCGCAATATGATACGCTGTGAAAACATGCGGAAACGAAAGCAGTTGGATCCCGAAAGGATGGTATGCGCCTGCATCCCCGGCCAACCCGTGCGTTTGACCCATAACGCCTACAAAGGAAACCATAGGTACCAACCAGAATTTTTGCAACACAAATCCGCCGACGATCTTTCCCCGACGGCCTTCGACAAAAACCGGCAAGGCGCCTTCAGATCCCTGCAGCCATACAAGCAGCGCCTCCAATATATGAAGAAGAGCGACAAGCGCCAGCAGATCTGCCGCCGAAACGTCCCGCAAGGCATTCCAGATATCCATGCCGACTGCCGGCAAATAGGCGGGCGGATGTATAAATTTTAAACATATGCTCAAAAAACCGATTAAGCCGCCTGCATATGCAAAACACAAGTATCGGATATGAAACAGCGAAAGCAAAACCGAGACAATCCATATCAGCAACAGATCAGTCGATGATACAGCAATCGAGAATACGGATATGAATACTGTCCCAATCATTCCGGCCATACAGCCGAACAGAATCGTTCGAAGCATTTGATCCGCCACAGAGTGAATCCGTAATCCGAACATGTCCCGTTCGATTTGCATCTGGCGCTTGTACTGTATCCATAATGCAACGATTGCAAGATAGAAAAAGGGATTCATGGGAAGATACAGATAGCCCTGAAATAAGGCGAGTACGTCATTCAGCCATTCCATTCGCATCCCTCCTCTATGAAATAAAAACACACCCGAAAAAAAGAAATAGGCCCGAAGACAATAAGTCCTCGGGTACATTATTCGACAGAATCTGTCTACTTCCTGCTATTGATTTCTTTTTGCAAAACATCTTCGGCCATTTTTAATTGTGTATCGTCCTGTTTCATTTTTTCCCGCAATGCATCCATTAGTGCGTTGATCGTTTGCCCTTGAATGATTCCATCTGCTTGCAGCCCTTTGGCTTTCTGGAAATCGCTGACCGCTTGTTCCGTCTGTTTGCTAAAATATCCATCTTCCCGGCCGGGATCAAAACCGATGGCTAACAGCATTTGCTGTGCAGCCTTTACCTGATCGTTGTTCATGTCATACTTTAATTTGTCTGATGCAGTCAATACAGGCAAGTTAAAATAGGACGGCAAATGGACTACATACTCCGGCATGATTCCTTTTTTATGTATCCAATTCCCATCGGGAGTCAACCACTTGGCAATGGTATATTTTACACTGCTGCCGTCCGAGTAAGGTTGTGTGGTTTGTACTGTGCCCTTGCCAAATGTTTTTTCTCCAACGAGCGGGTATCCGCCTGATTCGTGCAGTGCAGCGCTCAAAATCTCAGCGGCACTGGCGCTCCCGCCATCGACCAGTCCGACAATCGGCAGGTTTACAGTGCCTTTATCCGACTTATAGACGTCTTTTTGGCCATTTCGATTCTCTACTTGCAAAATCGTTTTGCCTTTTGGAATCAATTCATCTGCAATGGTTTTCACACTGTCCAGCAAGCCGCCTGGGTCTTGGCGCAGATCAATGACAAGACCTTTGATTCCCTGTTTTTCCAACGACTGTAATTGTGTATCAAATTCCTTTGCGGTATTTTCACTAAATTGGGTAATTTGAATATAACCCATTCCATTCCCCAACTGTTTGGAAAATACCGTATCTTCTTTAATGGCAGCCCGCACAATGGAAAGTTGCAACTTTTGACTGGTGGAAGGGCGTTCTACATCCAACGTTACTTTTGTGCCTTTGGGGCCGCGAATCATCATGGCAGCTTTGTCTACATCAATCCCCTGCAGGGATTTCCCATTGACGCTTAAAATTTGATCTTTGGCTTTCAATCCCGCTTTCTCGGCAGGCGAATCCTTAAAGACAGATGCCACGACAATTTTGCCGTTGTCCGATTCCATCACTGCGCCAATGCCTTCAAAAGAAGATTGAATCATATCATTAAACTTGGCTGCAGCCTTCGGGTCCATATAGGTAGAAAACGGATCATTCAGCGATTGCACCATTCCGTTGATCGCGCCATTTAACAGAGTATCCGGGCTCTCTTTATCCACATAACGATCGCGTAGCATGTGGTAGACTTGAAAAAATTTCTGAATCTCCGTCGCTTCACTCTGACTGTTCGCCGGTGGCATGGGAACCTGGTTTACATTGAATTCTTTGATTGCCAAAGCAGTTGCTGCGCTGCTCAACACAATGGTGGCGATCATTGTAACTGCCAGCGTTCGTTTTTTTATATACATGCGAGTTCCGCACCACCCTACCTGATTATCGTACAATTGAAATCTTCACTCTAGTCTATGCATGGAACGGACAAATTAGACAAGTTTGACACACCGCTAGACTTTTAAAAAACGGCGGACAGATAAAATGCTGCCCCACATGCCGACTACAATCCCGATAACGATCAAAACTCCCAAAACTTGCGTAACAAGCGGATTGGCCGGAAGCAAGTTAAAGATGGCCAGGTAATCTGCATTGACATGCCGCACCAAATACGTATATCCGATACTGATCAAAGCGCCTGGAATCAGTGCGCCAAATACTCCGATCATGACACCTTCGACAAAAAACGGCCAGCGTATAAATCCATTCGTAGCACCAACCAATTTCATGATTTCAATTTCCCGGCGTCTGGCAAAAATGGTGATTTTGATTGTATTGGATATCAGGAACATCGCCGTAAGCATGAGCCCGATCACAAATGCAAGACCGACATTTCGAACAATTTTCGTAAATGTCAACAACTTATCAACTGTTTCTTTACCGTAGATCACTTTATCGACCTGGGGCAGTTTTTGAATGTCAGCGGCAATCCCATCGGAGTAGCTTGCATTATCTGCTTTTACGATGAATTTGTTCGGCAATGGATTTTGTGAATCCAGTCCATTTAACAAATCCGCATTTTGCCCCAGTCTCTGCCGCAAAATTTGCAGCCCCTGTTCTTTCGATATAAAACTGACCGATTGTACATGCGGAAATCCTTGAATAGTCGTTTGCAAATCGCTCAGCGCTTGTCCGGTGACATCATTTTTGACCATGACATCAACTTCCACCTGGCTTTCAATGGAATTTGAAATATGATTCACATTAATCGCCAATACCAAAAATACACCTAATATCAATAGCGTTACAGTCATGGCACTGATTGATGCAAAAGACATCCATCCATTGCGGCCAAGGCTTTTTAATCCTTCCCGAACATGCCGCCCTATTGTTCTAATCTTCATAGCCGTAAACACCCCGTTGTTCATCCCGCACGATCTGACCATTCTCGATTGCTAGTACACGTTTTTTCATCGTATTGACAATTTCTCTGTTATGTGTGGCCATGACAATCGTAGTCCCACGGTTGTTGATTTCCTCAAAAAGACGCATAATGCCCCAAGATGTTTCCGGGTCTAGATTGCCTGTTGGCTCGTCTGCAATAATGACAGTCGGCTTATTGACAAGAGCGCGTGCAACAGCGACCCGCTGCTGCTCTCCACCGGATAATTGGGTCGGCAATTTGTTCCATTTATCTGCAAGACCGACCAGCTCCAACGCTTCTTTGACACGTCGTACGATTACTTTACGCGGTGCTTCAATGACTTCCATCGCAAATGCCACATTTTCGTAAGCATTCAATTTTGTCAACAATTTATAATCCTGAAACACAACTCCGATTTGCCGGCGCATAATCGGTATTTTGCTTTCCCGAAGGCGTTCAATATTAAATCCATTCACAAAAATTTGTCCCTTGGACGGGCGCTCTTCACGATACATCAGCTTAATAAAGGTCGATTTGCCAGCGCCGCTCGGACCGACGACATACACAAATTCCCCTTTATTGATCTGGACACTCACGCCTTGCAATGCATTCGTGCCATTCGGATATTTCTTCCACACATCTTGCATTTCAATCATTGACGTTTCTCCCATAAAAATAGTGTCGAATACAATACATATCGTAATTTTATTCGACACAAATAGACGGTTTCCTGTATGATTCGATTTTTTCATTGTATTGAAAAAAAAGGGAATTGCTTCATAAAAGTGAAAGGAAATCACTTCATGAAAAAAGAGACCTCTTTGGCGAAGTCTCTTTTCAAATTCATGTTTTTGGTCAAATTCATGCTTTCGGGGCAGTATGAGTACTCATGCGCGCCCCCGGCGCGATGCGGCTTTCGCGGCAGTTTCAGGACAACTTAAAATATCGAGAACAACGCAATCGCTGCAAACATGGCAACTGTCGTTATGACCAAACTGACCATGGCTACCGGGCCATATGCCTTCTTGTGCGTCTCGCCGCAAATGGCGCGAATGGTCGTTACGATATATCCATTGTGTGGAAGCGCATCCAATCCTCCGGAAGCAAGTGCGGAAATCCGATGCATCGCACCAGGATCCAGCCCCATTTTGGTATAAATAGGCGCGAGAATCGGCAATGCGATGCCAAGACCGCCGGAAGCGGATCCCGTCAGGCCGCAGATCAGTGTAATGGCAAGACCGAGTCCCAAAAGCGGAGGTCCCGGAATATGTGTGACTGCTGTCACCACTTGTTTAAATCCTTCCGTTGTCGCTGCCACAGACCCGAATCCGACGACCGCGCACGTATTGGATGTGGCGACGATCGCTTCCTGGGCACCGTCGGCGAGAGCTTTCCAGAAGCGCTTCACATGATTAAACATGAGAATCCACGCAGATATGATGCCTGCACTCATCGAATACATGGCTGCTGACGTCGAATCCATGTGTTGCGATAATACAGCCAATACGACGACGACGACAATCAACGGAATAATTGCAACAAGTACATTCGGCAGGCGTTTCTCCGCCACATTTCCATATGGCGCGGATGGTCCGGCGGCTGCTGTAACAGTTGCGGATGCTGCAGCCATTTCCAATTGTGCCGCTTCGATCATGTGGGCGTCTGTCACGCGATCTTCAAAATGTTCCCCTGCCGCTACAGCCTTATTGATGGCACGCAGAAGATAAAGGGATCCGACGGCAAAAATCGCCAACGCAATCAGTATGCCGATCCACGAGCCAGCCCAAGGCGTAGTATGAAAATACTTGGTCGGGATCAAGTTCTGGATCTCCGGCGACCCCGGCATTGTCATGGTAAAAGAGATCGATCCGAATACCAACGCGGCCGGAATGAATCGACGCGGCAGATTGGCGCCCCGAAACAGCGACACAGCCAGAGGATATACAGAGAATCCGACGATAAACAGCGATACGCCGCCATATGTCAAGATGGCACATGCCAAAACGGTTGCCATGACGGCTCCTTTTGGCCCTAGCACTTTCATGATCCATGTGGCAATGCCGTCAGCAGCGCCGGTGTCCTCCATGACTTTTCCGAAAATCGCACCGAGGAGAAACAAGATAAACCAAGAAGCAAAAAATCCCGTAAACCCTTTCATATACGTGTCTGTAAGTGCTTTGGCCAGGTTTTCACCTGACACCAAAGCAACAAATGACGTGGATATAATCGCTGCAATAATGATATTGATGCCCCTCATCGTCATCCAGACCAACAATCCCAGACCGATGACCAATAACAAAATCTGCATAACACTACCCCCTTGAAGGAAAATTTATTTAAAGTGCGTGTTCAAAAAGTGGTCAAGTAAGACACAAGGAGTGCGAAGTCGAAGCACGAAAAGCCGACGGAGTGTACGTGTTTGGTACATGAGTAAGGCTTTTTGGGATTCGGCAAAGCAATCCGCCGTGGAGTTTTGACTACTTTTTGAACATCTTCTTAAAGCAGGATGTGCTTTAATATCTTGCTGTCAGCATTTTTCTGCGCGTATAAAATTCAATTCCGTCGCGTCCATTTACGTGAAGATCGCCATAAAAGGATTTTTTCCAACCCGAGAATGGGAAAAACGCCATCGGAGCCGGAACTCCCAGATTCACACCAAGCATTCCTGCATCGATTTCTTCGCGGAATTGGCGAATCGCTTTTGCACTATCCGTAAACAGGCAGGCGCCGTTCGCAAATTCAGACTGATTGGCAATTTCAATGGCTTCATCAAGATCTTTCGCACGCACGACGGAAAGTACCGGAGCAAAAATTTCATCTTGCCAAATTTTCATACCCGGTTTGACGCTGTCAAAGATGGTTGGGCCGACAAAGTACCCTGCACCGGACGTTGCAGCGTCTTTTCTTCCGTCACGCACCAGAAGCGCTCCTTCATTTTCGCCGATATCGATATACTTCAGCGTACGTTCCTTGTTGGATTCCCGAATGACCGGCCCCAAGAATACATCTTTCTCCAGACCGTTGCCGATTGTAAGCCCGTCTGCCGCTTGCACCAGCCGTTCGACCAACGCATCTGCGATATCCCCTACTGCCACCACGACAGAGCACGCCATGCAGCGCTCGCCTGCAGAACCATATGCCGCACCCATGATATTGGAAACGGCGAGATCGAGATCCGCATCCGGCATTACGATCGTATGGTTTTTTGCACCGGCAAGAGCCTGTACGCGTTTTCCATGTGCTGCTGCTGTCTTATACACATATTCGGCAACCGGTTGGGAACCGACAAAGGAAACGCCTGCGATATCCACATGTTCCAAAATGCCGTTCACCACATCGTGAGCCCCGTGCACGATATTGAATACTCCATCCGGCAATCCCGCTTCCGTAAACAGTTCAGCCAGACGATTGGCCAAAATCGGCGTCCGCTCCGACGGCTTCAATACAAACGTATTGCCGCATGCAATCGCCAACGGGAACATCCAGCAAGGTACCATCATCGGAAAATTGAACGGAGTGATGCCGCCTACGACGCCGATCGGATAGCGGTACATGCCGGACTCGATGCCTGTCGCGATATCGGGAAGTTGCGTGCCCATCATCAATGTCGGTGCGCCTGCCGCAAATTCTACACATTCGATTCCCCGCTGCACTTCTCCATATGCTTCATCGTAATTTTTGCCATTCTCCAGAGTAATCAGGCGCGCCAACTCTTCCCAGTGTTCGACCAACAGTTGTTGATATTTAAATAGAATGCGCCCACGCCGCGGCACCGGCGTTTTGCTCCAGGTTTTGAACGCTTTTCTGGCAGCTGCTACCGCAAGATCCAAATCTTCTTTTGCGGAAATCGGCACCATTGCGATCGGTTCACCTGTAGCGGGATTCGGTACGACTTCTTCCCGATTTGACGACGCAGGAACCCATTGTCCTCCGATAAAGTTTTTCAGTGTTTGCGTTGATGTCGTAGCTGTCATAAAAATTCCCCCTTCAATCCATTTGAATTTATTCCCATTTTCCGTTTAAATTTTGTTTCAATTTCGATTTCCGATCCTATCCGTTCAAAATGGCAGATTCCGTATTGTTTTGGCTGAAATCGTAGTCATAACAAATATGATAGAGCTGCACAATCTCCTCATGTGAAGGCACGCGCGGATTGTTTCCCGGACTTCCGCTGGCGATTGCATCTGTCGCCATCTTCGAAACAGCTTGTGCAAATATTTTTTGATCGATGCCCCATGTTTTCATGTTCGGTATGTTTAAATCCCGGCACAGCTGCTTAATCTCCATAATCGTTACATCTGCCAATTCATCTGTCGAACCCCCCGCCACATCCGGTCGTAGCAATTTCCCAATGACAGCAAGCTGTTCTTTGCAGGATTCTTTCGTAAACTCCAGGACAGCCGGCAGCAGCATCGCATTGGAGACTCCGTGGGGCACATGAAAGACAGCGCCGATGGGCCGCGACATCCCGTGCACCAGACAGACTGACGCATTTGAAAACGCCATTCCCGCCTGCATGGAAGCAAGCGCCATCTGTTCTCTTGCGTCGATGTCTGCGCCATTTTGATAGGCAGTTCGGAGATTTTTGCCAATCGCCTCAATCGCTGAAAGTGCCAACGTATCTGTCAGCGGCTGGGCGAGTCGCGAGATATACGCCTCGACGGCATGACAGAGTGCATCGACGCCGGTGGCTGCTGTCACATGCGCCGGTGACGAAATGGTCAAAATGGGATCAACGATAGCTACAGCAGCAGTGAATGCCGGATGTTTGATCATCATTTTGATATCTTCTGCCGTATTCGTAATCACGGTTACATTGGTCGCTTCCGATCCCGTACCTGCTGTCGTCGGCACGGCAACCAACGGAACAGGAGTTTTTTTGATCGGTGTCTTGCCGCCCATATAATCGCCAATATAGCCGCCATTTGTCGCCAAAACAGCCACAGCTTTGGCAGCATCGATGCAGCTTCCGCCGCCTACCGCCACAATCACGTCACACTGTTCCTGCTGGAATACCGCAAGAGATTCGGCTACATGTACATCTGTCGGCTCCGAATTTACATCCAGGTACAGAGCATATGGGATGCCGGCTTCCTTCAAAAAATGTTGGCAGCGCTCGATGTTCCCTATTTTCTCCATGATCCGGTCACTGATCAGCAGCACTTTATTCCCCAAACGGGCTGCTTGCTCCCCTACTTTCGAAAACGAGTCCCGACCGTAAAACACAGTTTGCGGCACACGAAATTCAGCAAACGTTTTCATTCCAAAACCTCCTTTGAAATTCATATAGTTTCTACATGTAATTTCTTATGCAAGTCCTGTGCCAGCTCGCAGTGGAGTACCGATTCAGCATGGAATCCCTTGATTCCGTAAGTTTTGCGATTAAATATATGTCTGATAAACCAGACATAATCCGACAATATGTCTGAATCATGTCTGATTTTCACATCACATCACATCACATCACATCACATCACATCACATCACATCACATCACATCACATCACATCACATCACATCACATCACATCACATCACATCACATCACATGACCAGTCCGAGCTTTACGTAATCCCGTATTTTTTCAGTTTCTCATACAATGTAGAGCGATGGATGCCCAATGCTCTGGCAGCAGCCGCTTTGTTCCATTTCACTTCCGCAAGGATCTGCAGAATGACATCCCTTTCTCGCCTTATCACGCTTGACTTCACTTGATCCAATCGTACATGCCCGACATCTGACGGCAAATGAAAAACTGGTTCGCCATCGGATACATGTTGCTTTTTTGACCAAAAGTGAGAAGGCAAGTCATGTGGAAAAATATATTGGCCTTCCACCAGAGTCACAAGCATTTCTACCGTATTGATCAGTTCACGAACATTTCCCGGCCATTCATATTCCATCATCATGGAAATCGTTTCTTGTGTGAACGTTTTTCGCTGCAATCCGTATGTTTTGCAAGTCGATTCCAAATGAAAGGAGAGCAGCATCGGTATATCCGGCTTTCGATCGCGGAGTGCCGGTATATTCAGCCGAATAATATTCAAGCGATAGAATAGATCTTCACGGAAAGAACCTGTCTTGACCATTTCCTCCAGGTTGCGATTGGTAGCTGCGATGATTCGCACATCCACGCGCTGCTTGGTAATGCCCCCCACCCTTTCAACTTCTCGTTCTTGCAAGACTCGCAAAATTTTTGATTGCATCGTTAATGGCATATCGCCAATTTCATCAAGAAACAATGTGCCTTTGTCGGCCAACTCGAATTTTCCAGGTTTCCCGCCTTTTCTCGCACCGGTAAAAGCACCATCTTCATAGCCGAATAACTCCGCCTCAAGCAATTGCTCCGGAATGGCTGCACAATTCATGCTGATAAAGGGCCCTTCTGCGTATGCACTTGCATAATGAATCGCTTTTGCAAACATTTCCTTCCCTGTTCCGCTTTCGCCTGTAATTAAAACAGTTGCCGGCGTACCGGCAGCTTTGCGTGCAATCCGTTTCACATCCGATATCTCTTGGCTGTTGCCAATAATTTGTTCAAATGTTGACTGTTTATTTGTTGCATGAAAAGATTTCGAATCGGGCATAAGTTGTTTTTCGCTCACTTGTCTGGATAAATGCTGCATCCGTTCAAGAATTTTGTACAGCTCCGTAACGCCCTCGAATATCAACATTCCGATGGCGCCAATAATCGTCCCTTCCTTCCACACGGGAATCCGGTGCACCACCATGTCTTGCCCCTGTATCCGTTGAATAAATCCGCGTTCCGGGACACCTGTCTTGGCGACGATATGCAGTCTGGTATTTTCAATAATTTCCGTGACATGCTTCCCTAACACATTATCTCTGCTTTTTCCCAAAAAGCTGCAATACGCCTGATTGAATTCACAAATGACACCATCCGCATCACAAACCACGATGCCTTCGTAAGCGCTTTCCAGTACGGCGGAAAGAGCCTCTGCCGTATATTCGGATTCCTTCATGCGGTGCAGATACCGGGAATACACTTGCAGAATATCCGTTCGGGTCAAAATTCCCACCAGCATGCCATGTTCATCGACCACAGGCAAACGGCCAACCGGTATCTCATACGCTTCCGTCAGTGTCTGGCCCTGATAAATCGTAACGACCGATTGGCTCATGACTGTACTGATCTGTGTTTCCAGACGAGTCTGATTCAGATAGCATTTCATAATATGCGACTTGGTAAGCAGCCCAATCACGCGACGTTGTCCATCAATGACCGGCAGTCCATCGATGTGATGGTCCGATAATAATTTCAATGCATGCGCCAGTGTATCTTCCGGGCGAACCGTGAAAGGATGCTTGGTCATCCAATTTTTGACCGTCTCTTGATTCAGGATTTTTTGATCCACGGTTTCGGTTTGCTTGATCAAGTGCTCAGACATACAGTTCCCCCTATCCCGTTTCTAAATTTGAATGGTTATGTATTCTCTGAAATCAATCGTTCGGGTTTTTTACCAACCCATTCTATTACCCCATCAGGACGAATATAACGCAAGAAGTGATACGCAGCATTTTTTGAACCTCACCATATTGTTTTATAAATGAGAATTTACGAATTAAATTATAATGCAATACAAATAGAGAAGGAATGGAAATATTTTAAAGAAGGTGAAGGATTGGCGACAATATATTAGCGAGCTTAAATAGAAAAAACGTGCGAAAAAACCACCAGGCCAATTGCAGCCCGGTGGTTTTTTATAATCTATAGGTTCATTAGCAAACAGGCGCTGTTGTTGCTGCTCCACCGTAAACAGGAACAAGCAGGAAGAATAATACAAAGATGATCAAGAATACAACAGCCCAGCGTGTATAGCCGCCAAAAATTCCATACATGCAAGATCACTCCTTGAAAATTTTTTCTTTTTTGTCTGTGGCCTGATTCTCATGGCTTAGGCGGTAGACGGAGCTTGTGGAGGTATCAGTAATACAAACAGGACGAAGATCACCAGGAATACGACGGCCCATTGCGTAAATGCACCAAACACCATCTTCATTCCTCCCTTCGTGTCAGGCTCGATATATACAATGCGGGAAGCGGGCAAAATGACAAGTACATGCGCCCAGTTTTCATGAATTTAGGCAGGTGTGCGGGCATTTGGCGATCAAGAAAAAAGCGCGGGTTATCCCCGCGCCACATGAACATCGTATGTGAGATCTGTTGCCACTACTCCTTACATTTCTCGTTGTTCCTCAATCCATTCGTTGGTTTGCTTCAATAAAACTGCCGCTTTCTCGATCGCTGCCAACACTTGCGGCGTCGCCGTACCGCCGAGCACATTACGCGCATCGACAACTGTGCGAATATTGATGACATCCATGCAGTCCGCATCAAATAACGGTGACAATTGTTTATATTCATCCAACGCCAAGTCAGCCAGGAATTTGCCGTTTTGGATGCAATACAATACCAGCTTGCCGATCACCTCATGCGCCTGTCGGAATGGCAGTCCTTTGCGCACAAGATAATCTGCCAAATCGGTCGCATTGGAGAAATCCTGTTTGACTACTGTCTGCAGGCGCTCTTTGCGAACCGTCATGGTGCCAATCATGCCCGCCATTAGCTGCAACGCTCCCTGCAGCGTATCCACCGTATCGAACATGCCCTCTTTATCTTCTTGCAAATCCTTGTTATACGCCAGCGGCAGCGATTTTAACACAGTCAACAGTCCAAGCAAATTGCCGTATACGCGACCCGTCTTGCCGCGCACAAGCTCCGCCACATCCGGATTCTTTTTCTGCGGCATAATGCTTGAGCCTGTACAATAGGCATCGTCCAATTCGACAAATCCGAACTCTGTCGAACACCACATGACCAATTCTTCACACATGCGGGACATGTGCATCATCAGAATCGCAGCATTCGCCAAAAATTCCAGGATAAAATCCCGATCGCTGACTGCATCCATGCTGTTTTCATAGATTCTCGCAAATCCCAGTTCCTTTGCAACACGTGTGCGATCGATCGGGAACGTCGTTCCTGCCAACGCGCCTGCTCCAAGCGGCAGAATATCAATGCGCTTGACAAGATCCTGCAGCCGCTCCACATCTCTGCCGAACATCCAGAAGTATGCCATCATGTGATGGCTGAAAAGTACCGGTTGCGCCCTTTGCAAATGCGTATAGCCAGGTATGATCACATCGATATGGCTCTTCGCCATCGACAGGCATGCGTCCTGCAGCACTGCCAGCAAGCGGATGATTTCTTTTACTTGACGGCGCAAATACAAATGCATATCGAGGGCAACCTGGTCGTTGCGGCTGCGGCCGGTATGCAATTTCCCGCCGACGGGCCCGATCAGATCCAGCAAATGCTTTTCCATATTCATATGTACATCTTCATGCGCCACATCAAAAGTCAATTGGCCTTCCGCCAACTTTTGCTGCAGCAACTGCAGGCCGGCGACAATTTTCTCCACATCTTCCAGTGGTAGAATGCCGCAAGCGCCCAGCATTTTCACATGTGCGATACTGCCGCGCAAATCGTCTTCCGCCAAGCGCTGGTCAAACCCTATGGATGCTGTATATTCTTCAACGAGTTGATCGGTCGGCTTGGTAAACCGACCGCCCCATAATTTCGACACTATGGATACCTTCCTCTCTTTATCCTGCCTTCACACATCCCCATTCCCGCAAACGGGATCGAGGAACTTCATTCCTATGAATTTTGCCCGACCCCAGTCGCCACTTTCAGGCGCAATGCATTTAAGCGGATAAACCCGGTGGCATCGGATTGGTTGTATGCTTGCGTGGGATCTGCTTCCATCGTTGCGATGTTCGGATTGTACAGACTGACAGGACTTTTCACGCCTGCCGCAATGACATTCCCTTTGTAGAGCTTTACGCGAACCGTACCTGTGACATTTTTCTGGCTCTCTGTGACAAGCGCCTGCAATGCCAAGCGTTCCGGCGCAAACCAAAATCCATTGTATACAAGTGTACTGTACTTGGAAATGAGGGAATCCCGCAACTGCATCACTTCACGGTCCATCGTCAACGATTCCATGCGGCGGTGTGCGGCGAACAGAATCGTGCCGCCCGGTGTTTCATACACACCGCGGCTTTTCATGCCGACAAAGCGGTTCTCTACCATATCCACACGACCGATCCCGTGCTTGCCGCCCAACTCATTCAATTTGTCCATGACCTGCAGCGGCGTCATGGATTCGCCATTTAATCCGACGCAGTTTCCCTGCTCAAAATTCAGTTCCAGATATTCCGGTTGGTCCGGCGCATCTTCCGGAGATACGCTCAATACAAACATGTCCTTGTTTTCTTCACTGCTGGCGTCAAACCAAGGATCTTCCAAAATCCCGCTCTCAAAGCTGATATGCAATAGATTACGGTCCATGGAGTACGGCTTGGATGCGGTTGCCTGCACTTGAATCCCATGCTTTTCTGCATATGCGATCATTTCTGCGCGGCCCGGAAACTGTTCCCGGAACTCTTCAATGCGCCATGGCGCGATCACTTCCAAGTCCGGCGCCAACGCGGCTGCCGTCAGTTCAAAGCGCACCTGATCATTCCCCTTGCCGGTAGCGCCATGTGCGATGGCAGTCGCTCCTTCCAACTTCGCGATTTCCACCATCCGTTTGGCGATCAAAGGGCGTGCAATGCTCGTTCCGAGCAAGTATTGTCCTTCATAAAGGGCGCCTGCCTGGAACATCGGGTAAATAAAGTCTTGCGCGAATTCTGCCCGCAAATCATCAATGTACACTTTGCTTGCACCTGTTTGCAACGCTTTTTCCTCAAGGCCGTCAAGCTCTTCTTTTTGCCCGATATCTGCTGTAAACGTTATAATTTCCGCATCATACGTTTCTTTCAACCATGTCAAAATAACGGATGTATCCAATCCGCCGGAATATGCCAATACAATTTTCTGCTTTGCCATGTATGTATCGCTCCTTCTTGCTCCATCCCCTGCTGCCGTACAACCGCAATCGTTGCTGTGATGAGCAATCTTCCATGTCTAATTTTTTATTTTTGTTCTTTCTTATGTTACATCTTACAGCTAAAATTAACCACCCTGACAATGAAAAATATGAAAAAGGAAAACCAAAAACTCGGCTTCGCCAAGCGTTTCGGCGAAGCCTCAGATGGTCCTATACATGCCAAAACCCGAATCCACTATGCCATCGTCGCTACCAAAATCGCCTTTTGTACATGCAAACGATTCTCAGCTTCGTCAAAAATGACGGAATGCGGACCGTCAATAATGCCGGCGGACACTTCTTCCCCGCGGTGTGCCGGCAAACAATGCATAAACAAGTAATCGGCAGCCGCATGTTTGCACAGTTCTTCATTGACTTGGTAACCGGCAAATGCCTGCAGCCGTTCTGCTTGTTCCGCTTCCTGCCCCATGCTCGCCCAAACATCCGTATAGACCACATGTGCACCGGCTACCGCTTCGGCCGGATCCTCTGTTACCAGTACCTTCGTTCCGTATTTCTCCGCCAAGACGAGCGCTTGATGCAATACTTCCTCATTCACCAGATACCCTTTTGGACTTGCGACAGAGATATCCATACCAAACAAAGGCGCTGCAACCAGCCAGGAATGAGCCATATTATTCCCGTCGCCTACATACGCGACTTTTTTCCCCCGAATGCTTCCATGATGTTCTTTCAACGTAAGGATGTCCGCAAGCACCTGACAGGGATGATGCAAATCTGTCAATGCGTTGATCACAGGCACCGTCGCGTATTTTGCCAAATCAATCACATTTTGATGGGAAAATGTACGAATCATGATCCCATCTACGTACCGGGAAAGAACTTGCGCAGTATCCGGCAACGGTTCGCCTCTGCCAATTTGCGTATCGTGCCCGGATAAAAACAGCGCATGGCCGCCCAATTGAAACATCCCGACTTCAAAGGAGACACGAGTTCTTGTCGAAGCTTTTTCAAAAATCATTCCAAGTGTCTTGCCTTTTAACGGCTGATACACGTCTCCCTGTTTTTGTTTGTATTTGATGCTTGCTGCAAGATCCAGCAAATGATATACCTCTTCTGGAGTAAAGTCGGCAAAATCGATAAAATCTTTTCCCGCCAATGTTGCCTCTTGTACATATTGTTGTGGCATAGCCATCTCCGTTCACACTCCCGTCATTTTGAAAAGTATCGTTTCTTTTATCAAACACTTACCTTGCAACAAGTGGCATCGGACGCATGCGTTCAAACTGATCCAGCACATCGATTAACGCTTCTGCCGTGTCCAGCGATGTCAAACAAGGAATGCGCATCTCGACTGTGAAACGGCGAATCGCAAACCCGAGGCGATCCCGTTCCTGCCCCCGCGTCGGTATATTGATCACACATGCCACCTGTCCGCTTTTCATAAATGTCTCGACTGCATCTTTTGTCCGTTCAATGGCAAGTGCAGGTATTCCGTTCTGCTCTAAAAATTGTGCGGTCGACGGTGTCGCCGCGATTGCATAGCCGCGTTCCAGCAATCGCTGTGCGATCGGCAATATATCCGGCTTTTGCCGATCGGCAATCGAACACAATACATATCCCTGATTCTGCAGTTGAAAGCCGGCTCCACTCAAGGACTTTGCCAACGCTTCTGCCAAGTCGGGGGCTACTCCCAACACTTCCCCCGTCGATTTCATTTCAGGTCCCAAAAACGTATCCAGTTGCGTAATTTTCCCGAATGAAAAAACAGGTGTCTTCACAACAACATGGGCAATCGGCGGATACAATCCGGTACCAAATGAAGTCTCCGGCAATTTCTTGCCCAATTGTACCTGAATCGCCAAATCTACCATCGGCACGCCTGTCACCTTGCTTAAAATCGGCACAGTCCGGGACGCTCGCGGATTGACTTCAATCACATAAATCTTCCCGTCATGAATGACAAATTGAATATTCACGAGTCCCACTACCGGCAATGCGCGCGTAATTTGCTGCGTATACGCGACAATTGTTTGAATTTCCGCTGCTGTCAATGTTTGCGGCGGATAGAGAGCCATGCTGTCGCCGGAATGAACGCCGGCCCGTTCCACATGTTCAAAAATCCCCGGTATCAAAACGTCCTGTCCATCTGCAATCGCATCGACTTCGACTTCTTTGCCCGGCAGATACCGATCCAGAAGAATCGGATGTGACGCATATTGATCTACCGCTTGCTGCATGTATAATTCCAGCTCTTCTTCCTGGTAGACGATCGCCATCGCCCGGCCGCCGATGACATAGGAAGGGCGCACGACCAGCGGATAGCCGATGCGTTTGGCTACTTCTTTTGCCCCGTCTACGCTTGTCGCCGTACCGCCGGCGCTTTGGGGAATCTGCAATTGATCCAGCAACTGCCGGAAGCGATCCCGGTCTTCCGCCAAATCGATGGCGTTCACACTGCTGCCGGCAATGGACACGCCGCATTCCGCCAACTTGCCGGCGAGATTGATCGCTGTCTGGCCGCCAAACTGTACAAATACAATTTCCACACGTTCCTGTTCAATGACATGCAAAACGTCTTCAACGGTTAACGGTTCAAAATACAATCGATCCGCTGTATCAAAATCGGTGGATACCGTTTCCGGATTGTTGTTCATGATGATCGTTTCATACCCGGCTGCCCGCAACGCCCAAACCGCATGAACGCTGCAATAGTCAAACTCAATTCCCTGCCCGATGCGGATCGGACCGGAACCGAGCACAAGCGCCCGCGGTTTGTCCGTATGGCTGATTGCTTCATTCGTTCCCCGATACGTCGAAAAAAAGTAGGGAGTCTCCGATTGAAACTCGGCAGCACATGTATCCACCAACGTGTAAGACGGTACAATCCCTTGCTCCAATCGCCATTGACGCACATGCTCTGCCGTAACGCCAGTCAATTCGGCAATTCGCTGATCGCTGAATCCCAGTTCTTTGGCCTGCTGCAAATAGGACTGTTCACCATTCGGCAGTTGGCTTGAGAGCGCCGTTTGTGCATCGATTTTATGGGCAAGCTGCTGCAACTCATGTTCAAACTCGACGAGCAGCTTGAGTTTATTCAAAAAGAAACGGTCGATTTCCGTCCACTGATGGATGTCTTCCACCTGTATTCCGCGGCGCAGCGCTTCATACACATAAAACAAGCGGCGGTCATCCGGATTGCTTTTGACTGCTTTCGTCAACTCACCCATGTCCATTTCCGCAAACCGCTTGTGAAATAAACTGTGCATGCCAATTTCCAATGAACGGACCGCTTTTTGCAATGCCGCTTCAAATGTCCGCTCCAGCGCCATGACTTCACCGGTTGCCTTCATCTGCGTTCCGAGATGGCGATCGGCATGCGGGAACTTGTCAAAGGGCCAGCGCGGAACTTTTACCACGACATAATCCAATGTCGGCTCAAAACTTGCGTATGTGGTTTTGGTCACTGGATTTAAAATCTCATCGAGCCGCAGTCCGACGGCGATTTTGGCGGCAATTTTGGCAATCGGATAGCCGGTCGCTTTGGATGCCAGCGCGCTTGACCGGCTGACGCGAGGGTTGACCTCGATCACACAGTACTCTTCACTTGTCGGATGCAAAGCAAACTGTACGTTACAGCCGCCTTCAATTTTCAATGTTCGTATAATCGTCAATGCGGCTGTCCTTAGCATCTGATACTCCCGATCCGTAAGCGTCTGGGAAGGTGCGACAACAATGCTGTCACCCGTATGCACACCGACCGGATCGATATTTTCCATATTGCAAACGGTAATGCACGTATCGTTATGATCCCGCATGACCTCATATTCGATTTCTTTCCAGCCCTTGATGCTGCGTTCCACCAATGCCTGAGTGACTGGGGATTGTTTTAATCCTCTTGTCAAAATGTCGATAAACTGTTGTTCATTGTCAGCAATTCCGCCGCCTGTACCGCCTAACGTATAGGCCGGGCGAATGATCAATGGATAGCCGATTTTCTCGGCAAACTCCAACCCTTCCGCAACCGTATGCACGATCTCACTGTCCGGAATCGGCTGTTGGATACGCTGCATCATCGCTTTAAACAGTTCCCGATCTTCCGCTTGCTTGATCGATTCCAGAGGTGTTCCCAGCAGTTTTACGCCGTATGTTTGAAGCACGCCCGCTTCATCCAATTGAACGGCCAGATTCAAGCCCGTTTGACCGCCAAGCGTCGCCAACAAGGCATCCGGCCGCTCTTTTTCAATGATTTTCGCCACCATTTCACAGCTAAGCGGTTCAATGTAAATCACGTCGGCAATCTCTTCGTCTGTCATGATTGTAGCCGGATTGCTGTTTACCAGTACAACGGTATAGCCTTCTTCACGCAGGGCTTTGCACGCTTGTGTGCCCGCATAGTCAAATTCTGCCGCTTGCCCGATGATGATGGGACCAGAGCCGATAACAAGGATTTTTTTTACGTCAGGTAGCATATGCAAGTGATTGTCCCCTCCGCTCTGCCATCAGTCTTAAAAATTGGTCAAATAAATACTCCGAGTCTTGCGGTCCCGGACACGCTTCCGGGTGGTACTGAACCGAAAATACCGGCAACCGGGAGTGCTTTAACCCCTCTACCGATGCGTCGTTCACATTGCGATGAGTCACTTGCAAACACGCGGGCAAGGACTGTTCGACAACGGTAAATCCATGGTTTTGTGAGGTGATCCAGACTTTCCCTGTCGCCAATTCTTTCACCGGATGATTGCTGCCGCGATGGCCAAAGCGCAATTTTTCCGTTTTTGCGCCAAACGCCAACGCCAACAATTGATGTCCGAGGCAAATGCCAAAGATCGGATACGCTTCAGCCAACTCGCGAATCAGCGGCAACCACTCCGCGCAATCTTCCGGATTGCCAGGTCCATTGGACAGCATAATCCCATCCGGACGCAACTCGCTGATTTCCTTCAGCCCGATCGACGGCGGCGCGACGGTTACCCGGCAGCCTTTATGAATCAGCGACTGCACGATATTCTGTTTGGCGCCGAGATCGATCAGCACAACATGATGGCTGCCGCGAACAGATGCCTGATACGCCGTTTTACATGTGACATGTTTCACAACGGATTTCGACAATTCGGGGAACTTCAGATCCGACACGTCCATTGTTTCAAGTGCCGGCAGGATATAGCCGCGCATCGTACCTTGCTCGCGGATCGCTCTGACAACGGCCCTTGTATCCACGTTGGCAAGGCCGACAATTCCTTGTTCCTTCAAATAGTCATCGAGTGTCATTTCACTTTGGAAATGGGACGGTTGATCACACGCCGACGATGTAATAAATCCGGCTACCCATGACCTGTGTGATTCAAAATCATTTTCATTTATACCGTAATTCCCGATCAAGGGATATGTCATGACGACGATTTGATTGGCATAGGATGGATCGGTAAGGATCTCTTGATACCCTGTCATGCCTGTATTAAAAACAACTTCACCATACCCGTTCTGCTTGTCACCAATAATAGTTCCATGAAAAGTGAGGCCATTTTCCAGTACCAACATTCCCTTCACTCTTCACCCCTCCTTAGCGCAACACGGTTTGCATTGACCGATGCACATCTATACATTATTTATGAATGATTATACATTTATATGAATAATTTTTCAATATGCATTCTTCCTCATACTTTATCAATCTGCGATTCACCAACCGTTTACCGTCCGCATACGATACAACAAATACGAATTCTTTCCCATCTAATCCTACATACCGGCCCAAGTTGCGTATCCCCGTACCAGACGACAAGCCACACACAGGTCTGGTACGGTTCACATAGATGATCCTCCGGGATCGACAGCTTCGCCCCGTTTCGAAGGAAATGGGGCATTTATTTGGATCGGATAAAACCAGAGAAAGTTGGGAAATCTGTTTTTGGAGGTGTTTTCCATGCAACCGTATGCTTGTCCCAGTTGCAGAAATAAATCTCGATTTTATATCATGGAGCAGAGTCCGGTGTCCGTAAAATTGCACCCGCAGACAGGAGAACTTGTGGAATATATATCTGCCGGGGATCCTTTGCAACAACCATATCGGGGAGAAATGCGCAGAATTCAATGTGCTGTATGCGGTGTAACAGACGGGGCACATGTATTTGCAAAAACCGCGGAGCGACTGAAATAATCAGTTGCTCCATTTAAATCCGACCTGGCGCATAATTCCCAATATCAACATCACGCCAAAGCACAGCAACGGAAGCCATCCGGCATGCGGAAACAGTCCCGTAAACCCGTTGTCTTTGGCGACCATCGCACCCGCAGTCCAGCCAAGCACGCCTGCACCAATATACGTAATCCATATATACCGATCCATAAAGCTGACAATCCAGCGACTCGCCATCACGATACAGACGATGCTCAAAAACAGTCCCACGACCAAAAGGACAAAATGCCCTTGCGCCAGCGCCGCCACTGCCAAAACATTGTCCAGACTCATCGTCAAATCCGCCAAAAGAATCGATATGACCGCACGGAAAAACGTCGTTCCTGTGTGAACTTCTTTTCCGCCATCCACATGAATCAATAATTTGATTGCAATATAGAACAAAAGGGCGCCGCCCAGTGCCTGGATATAAGGATACTGCAACAGAATGGTTGCAGCACCTGTCATGACAATGCGCAAAACAATCGATGCCGCCGTTCCCAGCCACATCGCGATTCCCCGTTGCCGCTCTTCCAAACGCATGGTCGCCATTGCAATGACGATGGCATTGTCTGCGGATAAAACCAGGTTGACCAACAAAATACTTGCCAAAATGATAAGCCAGGATACCACAGGATCACTCCTTGTCACAAACTTGTACTATATGTATGCTGATTCCTGAAAAATCAGTCCATTGCACAGAAATCCAGCTGGGCACTCGACCATTTTTCAAAAAATCGTCTTTGACGAGGAGCAGAATGAAGTACTGTTGGGTAAATATATAGTAGGCATAGAAAATGAGGCAGAAGGAGGAAAATACTATGTTCGGGCTCTTTCCAGCGGCATTCGCTGCATGGCCGATCTGGTTTCTCGCCGCATTTGCCGTATTGTTTGCGATCTGGTTTATTATCCCACGATGGAGCCCCGCTGTTGCAGTTTAATCTACCGTCGGAGTTCACCCGGAATGACCAGGGATCGACGTTCTGACAAACATCCCAAGCTGCAACCTGCCTAATCCTTGTGCAAGCATCAAAATAAAAACGATTCATTGGATTGAAACCATGAACACAATCACATAAGGTCTGGGATACAGCAATAAGCCGGGATCGGGTCCCCGGCTTTTTATTCATTTGTTGAACGCTGTACTGCTTGGCTGCTGCAGATGCCATAAAAGCGACCGCGGGCAACCCCTCCTATCTGTCCCGGATGGCTACCGTACACCTGGAAATACAAATCAACTTATCCGCCTCATCTTCCAGCCGTATTTCCCAGACCATCGTGGTCCGTCCTTTAAATAAAGGCGCAGCAGTCGCCTTTACGATCCCGTCCTGCTTGCTGCGCAGATGATTCGCATTGATTTCCAGGCCCACAGCATACTGTTTCTCCAAGTCAATATTGGCAAATGTACCGATGCTGGCGACCGTTTCCGCCAAAGCAACAGATGCACCGCCATGCAAAAGTCCGAACGGCTGATGTGTGCGATGATCGACAGGCATCGTACCTACCACCCGATCCGGTGAGACTTCTTTCAACTCAATCCCAAGCAACTCCAACATGGTTCCTTTTGTATTCCATTCCGCCATTTTTCACCCTCGTTTTATACAGAATTTCTATCGCTACTTGCATATTCATTCTAACAGACAAATTACATGTTCGTGAATGAATCAAGAAGGATTCAAGTGGTCGGGAGCAAATATAACAACGTAACAAAATCAATCCATCATCTAGAGACATCATCCAGAGAAAAATTTCTGAATTTTCAAAACAACTTTAGGAGGGGGCACAATGACACTGCTTCGCAATCTGTCCGTTCGTTTCAAAATTATCGTATTACTTTTTATTGCCATCCTTGCATTGGCCAGTATTTGGATCGTCAATTACAACACAATGAACAAAATGAACGAGAATACAGTTTCCATGTACCAGGAGCAACTTCTTCCCGTTCAGTGGATTGAATCCATTCGCGCAGACAACACACAGATTTTTTCCGATATTTTGGAAATGATCATTTCTGACGATCCCGGTGTGGATGGCCGCATGGACATAGACATTAGCGCCCGTACGAAAGAGATTCAAAAATTGCTCGATCAATACGGGAAAGTGAATCTTGATTCCTACGAGAAAAACAATCTGGAAAGTCTCAATATTTCCTGGCAGCAGTACATGCATGTACACGCCAGAACGATTGCGATTGCCGAGCAGTTGGGCAAGCAGAACGAAGCGTACGATGCGTATACGACAGACCTTTTCCCCGTCCGGCAACAACTGGATGATATTTTACATAAATTAAGCGTTCATACGGAACAAGTGGCAAATCAAATCAATCAACAAAATCAACAATCCTTTCTTCACACAAAATTCGTTTCTATCGTTATCTTTGCCGTCGCTATTTTCATATGCGCATTCATTGGCATGCTCATTGACGGAACCATACGCAAGCCTATCATACAAATTCAAACCGTTATGAAACAGGCCGAAGCAGGTGACTTGACCGTTCAGGGAAATTACCGTTCCAAGGATGAAATCGGTCAATTGATGCGATCCTTCAATTCCATGATCACAGGTTTGCAAGTCTTGATTCGACAAGTAAGGGATAATGCGATCAGCCTTGCCGCCACTGCGGAACAACTACAGGCAAGTTCCGAACATACAAGCAAAGCAAGTGAACAGATTGCCGTTTCCATCCAAGAGATGTCAGCCGGCACGGAAATACAGGTGCACAGCGTCGATGAAACGGTTCAGACGGTAGAACAGATGTCTGCAAGCGTGCAACAAATCGCTGCAAGTTCACAGGAAGTCTCTACAAAGGCATCCAATGCCCTCAATACGGCAAATCAGGGATCGCAAGCGATTCACAAAACGATTCAACAAATGAACTCGATTCATGCAACTGTGGATCAATCAGCCCAAACGATTCGTGAACTCGGAGAGCAGGCACATCATATCGGTACGATCGTCGAAACGATCTCAGGAATCGCTGCACAGACAAATCTTTTGGCTTTAAACGCTGCCATTGAAGCTGCAAGAGCAGGGGAGCATGGAAGAGGATTTTCTGTAGTGGCGGATGAAGTGAGAAAATTGGCGGAAGAATCGTCCAAATCTGCCAAACAAATTTCCGACTATATCACTTCCATTCACCAAAAAATCGGTTCTGTCGTAAAATCGATGGAACAAGGGACACGGGAAGTAACGACGGGAATCGATGTTGTGCAAGTGGCCGGACAATCCTTTCAAAATATACAGACAGCAGTACAGGATGTGGCAACTCAAATCAAAGACGTATCTGCATCTGTGCAGCAAATGGCGGCTGGTGCTGAACAAGTAGTCAAAGCCATCGCTTCCATTTCCACAACGGCCGATCGTTCCTTATCCGGTGTGAAGATCGTCTCGACTGCAACCGAAGAACAACTGGCGTCCATGCAGGAAATTACCGCATCCGCCCATTCCTTATCGATGATGGCAGATGAACTGGAACAACTGGTGAAGACATTTAATGTATGAAAAATAGGGACTCCTGCACATGACTGCAAATGCTCGCAAGCGTGTGAAGGAGTCCCGATCTGAATGTTTGTTATACAGTCGCCGCGGATTGTATAGCTTGGTCTTGTTCTTGGAAGGCTTGTTTTAACACGCTGACTCCTTGATCGAGCTGCTGCTGCTCCACAATCAAAGGCGGCAGAATGCGCACCGTATTTGCCCCTGCCACCAAAACAATCAAACCCTTATCCAAACAACGTTTGACAATCTCATTGGCAACCGGTTTTTCTACGACAATTCCTTGGATCAATCCCAATCCCCGAATTTCTTTTACCCAATCGTAGGATTGCACCAACGCTTGCAACGCATCCTGCAAGTACGCGCCCGTCTCCTGTACATGCTGCAAAAAGGCGGGTTCTTTCACAATCTCAATGGTAGCAACGCCGGCAGCGGTGACAAGCGGATTGCCCCCAAATGTCGTGCCGTGGGTGCCTGGTGTAAACACTTTGGAAATTTCCGCTTTTGCCAAAACAGCGCCAATCGGCACGCCATTTCCCAATCCCTTGGCCAATGTCATGATGTCCGGAATGACACCGAATTGCTGATAGGCAAATAACGTACCTGTCCGCCCGCAACCCGTTTGCACTTCATCGAAAATCAACAACACTTGATGTTCGGTACACCATGCCCGCAATTCCTGCAAGAATTCCTCGGCAAATGGTATGACTCCGCCTTCCCCTTGAATCGGCTCCAACATGACAGCACAGGTGGCTTCTGTGTAGAGTGCTTTGACACTCTCCATATCCCCAGGCACCGCATGTGCAAAGCCAGGTGTCAATGGTGCAAAGCCTTCCTGGTATTTGGGCGTCGGTGTAGCGGCGAGGGCGCCGAATGTCCGACCGTGAAACGCATTGTGAAACGTGATAATTTCATGTTTTTCCGGCCCATATGTCAATTGGGCATACCGCCGCGCCAGCTTGATCGCACCTTCATTTGCCTCTGCGCCGCTATTGCAAAAAAGCACCTGGTCAAAATCGGAGTTTTCCACAAGCAACTGCGCCAATTTCGTTTGTGCAGGAATGTGAAAAAGATTGGAGCAATGCAGCAATTGTCCCGCTTGTTCAGAAATCGCAGCGGTAACCGCCGGATGTGCATGGCCAAGCGATGTTACGGCGATTCCGCTGCTGAAATCCAAAAATTTCTTGCCTTCCAAATCGTATAAAAAACACCCTTCGCCTTTTGCAAAGGCGATTGGCAGCCGCCCGTAATTGGGCATCAAATATTGTTTGGACGCGGAAAAAAGCTCCTCATACGTCATCCCGTATTCCCCCCTGCATTGGATGTGTCGGCACACACATTGGATGTATCGGTACACATGCCATGTTTTCTAACATGCATACATGCAATATGACGCCGCCATTTTTACCTCACTGCATTTTGCACGGCAATTTCTACGCCAATGTCTTTCGTCATACTTTTCTTTTTTCCGTGTTTTTACTCACAATTTTTACGCCACAATTTTTGTGCCATGAGGCAATTGTTCAATCAGCGTTTCCGCCAAAATGCCGGTTTTGCGTCCATCGACAATCTGTACCAGCTGCGCACCCGCTTCCAGCGCATATAGACAGGCTTCCATCTTGGGAATCATGCCGCCGTAAATTTCACCGCTTGCAATCATGCTCTCAATCTCTTGCCTGGTCAGTGTATCGGCGACAATCGGCTGTCCGTCTGACTGTGTGTGTGACTGGCGCATGACGCCGGCAACGTCCGTTAAAAATATGCATCGGCTTGCTTGCAACGCTCCCGCAATCGCGCCTGCCGCTTCATCCGCATTAATATTAAAGCGTTGACCTTGCGCATCCATCCCGATCGGTGCGACGACAGGAATGTATTGGGTCGCAACCGCAACTTCCAGAAGTTCCGTAGCGACTGACTTGACATCGCCGACAAACCCCAGCTCCGGCAGCTTCTGCCGCACTTGGATCATGCCGCCATCGACTCCGGAAAGGCCGATCGCTTTTCCGCCCTGTTTTTGAATTTCCGCCACCAGCTGCAGATTTACTTTTCCCCGCAGAACCATTTCTACTACATCCAATGTCGGCGCATCTGTCAAACGCAAACCGTTGACAAACTTGCCTTCAATCTGCAGACGGCTCAACATCGAAGTGATGTCTTTACCGCCGCCGTGCACCAACACAGGCTTCCATCCGGATTGCTGCAATTTCAATACGTCCTGAATCACGTCTGCCAATCCGCTGCCGATGGAACTCCCGCCATATTTGATGACAACAATCTCGCCATGCATGAATCGATCAACCTTTCGTATCTTGCATTCAGTCTTGTCATTTATTGAAATATCCTAACACTTGAAGACACTCGAAGCGATTTTCTGAAATCCGCTTTCGATTCAGAACTGCCGGTTTGATTCCGAGTAGCCGACTTCTGTTTTTTGCCGTTCTACGCCACTAGTCTATTTAGCTGCGATAACTTGCGTTGATCTTGACATAATCATACGTTAAATCGCAACCATACGCAGTGGCTGCCGCTTCTCCCAAGCCCAGATCGACTTTGATCACAACCGGATCGCCCAGCAAATATTCTTTCGCGGCTTCCTCATCAAAGGGAATGCCCATTCCCTTCTTCGCAACCGGTATATTACCCAGCCAAATATCTACCGACTCTTGCACAATGTCCACACCTGCATAACCAACGGCACATAGAATGCGGCCCCAGTTGGCATCCGCTCCATAGACAGCCGTTTTGACAAGATTCGACCCAATAATCGCTTTGGCGATTTTCCGCGCATCTTCGACCGATTTCGCGCCATGTACGCGCGCTTCCACAAGTTTTGTCGCACCTTCTCCATCGCGGGCAATCGATTTTGCCAGATATACAGCCACATCCTGAAATGCCTGTGCAAACACCGGCCAATCCGGGTGCTCCGGCGATAACAAGGATGTTCCCGCCTGCCCGTTCGCCATGACCAAAACCATATCATTTGTGCTCGTATCGCCGTCAACCGTGATCATATTAAAGGATTCATTTGTCACGTCGCGCAGCAACTGTTGCAAATCGGCCGCCCCGACCGCCGCATCTGTTGTCAAAAAGCCCAGCATTGTCGCCATATTCGGATGAATCATGCCGGAACCTTTGACAGCGCCGCCGATCGTTACCTGTTTGCCCTCGATGTTCACGGTTGCCTGGTATTGCTTCAAACAAGTGTCAGTTGTGGTAATCGCTTTGGCAAACGTTTCAAACCCCTCGACGGCAGCTTCCCGGCACGCGGCCTTGATCCCAGTCTGCACTTGCTCCATCGGCAGCTCGACGCCGATGACGCCTGTCGAAGCGACTGCCACATGCGCCGCAGGGATCCCCAACTGATCTGCCGTCACTGCCTGCATCGTTTGCGCGTCTTCCCAACCTTTGGCACCTGTACAGGCATTTGCATTACCGCTATTTACAACAATCGCTTGCAAAATGCCATTCTGAACAACGGATTCATTCAACTGCACACATGCCGCGCGTACCCGGTTTAACGTAAAAACCCCGGCTGCCGCTGCCGGGACGTCCGAGACGACTATACCCAAATCGAGATGTTCTTTCTTGATTCCCGCATGTACGCCAACTGCCCGAAATCCTTTTGCCGCTGTAATCCCAAATCCGTTCATTTGGCTTACAACCTGTGTTTGCACTTGTTGTTCCATTCCTGCTATTTCCTCCTTATGGATACAGCGGACTCATTTCGAGGCCGGTTGTCTCATCGAGCCCATACATCACATTCAAATTTTGCACTGCCTGACCTGCCGCCCCTTTGACGAGATTATCGATGACAGAAACGGCAATCAACTGCTTCGTCCGTTGATCGAGATACAAGCCGATATCGCAATAGTTCGTTCCATATACTTCTTTTGTCTGCGGAAACTGCCCGATCGGACGGATCCGCACAAAGGGGGAATCCTGATAAAACTCTTGATATGTCTCGTAAATCTGTTCTTGTGTGAGTTGGCCGCATGCCTTACTTTGCAGCGGCAGATAGGATGTTGCCAATATCCCCCGCGTCATCGGTACGAGATGCGGCGCAAACGTCACACAGGTATCCTGTCCGCTCGCCAGGCTAAGATGGTATTCAATTTCCGGCGTATGTTGGTGTGCACCGATTTTATACGCCTTGAAATTTTCATTGATTTCCGAAAAATGGGTTCCCAGTCCTACGCCTCGTCCCGCTCCGGAAACACCCGACTTGGCGTCGATGATGATGCGCCTGCCATCGATCCATCCTGCCTGCAAGCTCGGCAAAATCGCCAATTGGGCGGCCGTCGTGTAGCATCCGGGATTGGATATAAACGTTGCGCCTGCCACTTTTGTGCGGGCAATTTCCGTTAGCCCGTACACTGCTTGCCGGAAAATCGCCGCATCTGCCGGCATTTTCTTATACCAAGCTTCATACAAATCAGCCGGAATCCGATGATCGCCCCCCAAGTCGATCACACGCAAGCCTTGCTCCAGCAATTGCGGAACCAAAGCGGAGGACAATCCGGCCGGCAGTGACAAGAACACCACATCCGCGCATTGGGCAATCGTATGTACATCGATCGCTTTCAGAGTAGATACGCCATCATCATGGATGGACAATGCCAGCGAAGACTGCAAAAGACCCGTCAAATGTGGATATACGGCCGCCAATTCCTGCCCGGTGTAGGAATCGGAGGTCAGATAGGTCAACTCCGCTTCCGGATGCCGCAGCAACAATCGGACAAGCTCAATTCCCGCATAACCGGTGGCGCCAATAATCGCAACTTTCAAATCTATCATCTCCAATATTTGTTCGAACAATCGGTTTTGTATTTTACATCAAGGGCTGCTATAAAAACTTATAGAAAATACCTGAAATAATTTGCAAAATAATATATGAATTATTATACGTAAATATGCATAATTTTTCAATTATAAGTTTGACATGATACGTTTGACTAATATGGCACATACGGTAAGTGCGTAAAGTTAAAACGTACAGAAAAAGGCACGCTTTTTCAGCATGCCTGTCTATACTATACACCGATTGATTCTATTTATACGGTACGATTTCCTTTGCCCCCACAGGGATAAGTCTCACTAGGTGCTGAAGCACCAAGTTCGGCTTTATTTCACATTCGGATATGGGGCGTTTCCTTTTGTCGCTCTCCAGAGGATCTTGTTTAAGACATCTGACGGTACCATGTCTTCTTTGCTGAAGTCCAGTTTCGCAGAAAGCTCCGCTGCCGGTGCGTTTTGCCCATTGATTGCGTTCAAAGGATATTCCGGGCTTGCAACTGTATATGGAGCCATGTTTGGATCTTTTGTAAATGCATTCAGCATCGGTGTCGCCGCTGCGTCATACTGAGTCATCGGCTTCATGCCCAGAATCAATTCCATGGTCTTCAGCATGGACGCCGTATCGTAGAATGTGCTGTCCACTTTTCCCGTTTGCGTGTATGGACTGATCACCAAGGATTCTGTCCGGTGTGCGTCTACATGGTCGTATCCATTTTGCGCGTCATCTTCCGTCACAAAAATAGCCGTACTTTTCCAGTCTTTCGAATGACTGACTGTATCCACCAATTGTCCCAAAGCGTAATCATTTTGTGCGACCATTGCTTGTGGAGTGAGCGCTCCAGCCTTGGTTCCTGACGTATGGTCATTTGGCAGACGGACAATTTCCAATTGTGGCAAACTGCCATTTTGCTCGAATTGATTGAACTCTTTTTTCCACTCGCTGATACGATCAAGGTCTGAGATAGTCAAATTCCAACCGGGGTAATTGGGGTCATATCGATTTCCGATACTAGGATCGGTTGGAAGCCATTGCCCTTTATTCGTGTCATAATTCATAAATTCCCCATAGTCGCGGAATGACACATTCGCTTGTATTGCGTTGTCCCACAGAAAACCTGCTTTTGGATATGTAGCGCTGTTGGTGCCTTCGAAATCATATCCTCTGTTCCGACCAGAATAGTTTGCCATCCAGTTCTTTTCTACATAGTCGTTCGATTTTGCGCCAGTCGCCCAGTTATGGCCTTGTGCGCTGATTTCTGCGTCTGCATAGAAGTTATCAAGTGTAACAAACTGATTGGCAAGTTTGTGCAGGTTTGGCGTGATTGTTTTTCCGAACATCGTCAAGCTCGGATCGCCGTTTCCTTTGCCCAAATCCCCAAACACTTGGTCATATGTGCGATTTTCCTTAATTACGTAGATGATGTGTTTGATGGGGGATTTTTGTGAAAGGTGTCTTGGAATCACGAATTCATGATTTGACTGGCCATTCCGTTCACCATGTTGATCTTGTATAAAACGGTCATTGTTTTTTACTTGTTCTGTATATTGCGCCAACTGGCCCTGATCGGGAGCAGCGATGAACGATAGGGTTCCGTCAATCATATTGCCGATATACTGTTTTTGCGTATTAGGACCGGCGCCTAAGCCTTTCGCATTCAGCACCATCAATTGCTTGCCGTCTGCGCTTACTTGCACGGCGGTCGGATACCATGCGGTTGGAATCAATCCTTTCACATTTCCTTTTGCCAGATCAATGACTGCGATATCATTATTTCCGGCGTTGGCGACATATAATTTTTGACCGTCCGGACTTACGGCCAGAGCATCCGGCTGGGAGCCCGTCGGCGCACTGTGATAAGGCGCAAGAGAGATCGTTTTGCTTACGCTTTGCGACTTTGGATCGATGACGGAGATTTCATCACTATCGGAATTTGCCACATAGATTTGATGATTGACCGGATTTTCGGCAATCGCATTTGGATGCAGACCAACTTTGATCGTCTTTTCAACTGTCATGTTGCCGACGTTGATTGCCGTAACGCTGCTTTCTCCCCAATTGCTGACATATAGAGTTTTTCCATCTTGGCTAAGAAATGCCGTATAGGGGTTTTGCCCAACCGGGGTTGTTGTTGTAATTTGTCCGGAAGCCAGATCAATATGGGAAACGGAGTTATTCATATTGTCTGCAACATACAACGATTTCCCATCTGGAGATACGGACAATCCGGCGGGATAAAAATTGGTGTTATTAGAATCCTTCATTAAAATTGGATTTTGTTCCGTTAGTGTGCCGTCGTGAAAAGAGAATACACGGATTTTGTTATTCCCTCCGGCAGATGCGTACAATGTTTTGCCGTCCGGACTAAAAGCAACTCCCAGGTAAAGAGCTTCCTTCGACTGATATGGGATGGTTTGAATGACTTTTTGGGCGTTTAGATCAACGACTTGCAATGACTGTGTGCCTTGCCCGTCATTCGATACGACCAAATACCGATGATCCGGACTGACTGCACCGCCCATGGGGAAGTCGCCCAGTGTCAGTTGTTTACCGGCAGGCGTGAGATACCAGCCATCCGATGCAACTCCTGTCCCATCCGCTTGCGGACCTGCTGCCATTTGCTCTGCCGCAAACGCAGAACCGGTTCCAAAAACAAGTGCAGCTACTGCTACTGACGCAACCTTTTTGCTCCATCCGATGTTTTTCATTTCTCTTCCTCCTCCTGTTGACGCACAATAGGTTTTTTCTATTTCTTTGTCTAAGGAAAAGCTTGTTGCACTTTCATGCTACAAGAATGATGTAAATCTATTGTTTGTTATTGGTTAAAATACTGTTAAATTCTATTTATTCCATTTATTCACTTGGTTTTACGATTATTTTTAACTACAATAGAAAAATACACAGCATCCAATTCATTCAATTGGAAATATTTTCATTTTTTCGCTTACATGTTTTCAATAAAAAAAGACGACACATCTGTCGCCTTTTTCTACTGTTTGAAGGAATCAGGTATAAATTATTTGTTACTGTTATTGTCGTTATTGTTGCTGTTATTGATTACTTCCCCTGTTATAGGATCCAAGAACAATTTCTTGCTTTGAGGATCGTGCTTAAAATCGAACATATTCGTTAAAGAGTTGGAGGCAGCATCATAGGATCCGTCGCCGATCCGGCCCAAATTCCAGTTATCCTCGATAAAGCGGAGAATCGAAGCTTGGTTTGTTACCGTATGATCGACAAAATTCTGTTTCGCATAGGGAGAAATCACCAGCAGCGGTATACGTGGGCCAAGACCGGCGCGATCCAGATAGGAACCGAGTTTTGGAGTACCGGCGTTTCCAATGCCGAATAAAATATCTGTTTTCGGATCGTTCGAACCATTTAGGAGCGGATTTGCCATGACATGATCATACCAGCCATCCGAGTCATCGTAGTTAATGATGACTGCGGTATTTTTCCATTCCGGCAGTTGTTGCAGATGATTGATTGTTTCAACAATAAAATGTTGCTCGTCGATAGGATCTGAATACCCCGCATGTCCGTCTTGATACATAGGAGCTTTCAGAAAACTGACTGCAGGCATGTTGCCGGAATCTGCGGCCGTCCAGAAGTCCGACATGCCATATTGGTGGTTGGCCTGATCCGTATGACCGATCATTTGTGCCGATGTCGGAGGCAAATGGTTCGGATTCGCTGTAGATTTATAGTACTGGAACGGTTCATGGTGCGGACTGTAATCCGTTACCTGAGCGCCGCCGACATTTGTGGATTTGCGGTTTGGATCCCGAAAGCCGCCTTCAAACCAGCCCCATGTAACGTTCTTTGTATTTAAAAGATCCCCGATGTTCTTGCCAGTCATTTCAACGGTATTTCCTTTGGACGCCTTGTCAAAGTACGGGTCAACGTCGCTATATAAGGTACCATTGGTGTTTAACGCATTTTTAATAATGACTCCATTCGCATCGGGCGCAAGTTTTTTTGATGTTGGGTCTGTAACATTTGCGCTGTATCCGATTGCTCCATGTGTTTGCCCGGAAATGAGATTTAGCGCCCCTGGTGTGGACGGGCCAAATGTCGTTCCGAAAGAGTTGTCGCTCATCGCAAAATTTTGCGCATAATTCCATAATCCCGTTACGGTATTGCCGTCATAGTAGTTCATAACGATTGATGGATCCTGTCCCTTGACCGGCCAGTCGCCTTTACCGGTGTTTTGCACGAATTTATCCATTTTTCCGCCGTCAAACGCTGCCTGTTCTGCCGTGTACCCATGATCCATATCGTCTGTGATCGGCTGAGAACGATCCAGGCGTTGCGGATTTGCCAAGTTTGGATTGTTTTTTAAGAGATCCGGAGTCAAACCGTTTACTTTCGGCGTATTTGGTTTTGCTACGAATTTTGGTTCACCCGCCGGATTCTTTGCATTGGGATATGTACCAAAATAATGATCAAACGAGACATTTTCCCCAAAAATTACAACTACATGTTTAATAGGAGTAGTAGTTTGCGCAGCGTCATTGCCGTTCGCCACATTTGCCCCATAATTGCTCTCAAATCCAGAAGCGAACGTTGATAACGGCATAGCAAAAATAGAACTAAGTGCAACGATGCTTCCTGCCACTCCCATTGCCGTTTTCTTCAGTTTCATTTCTCTCCACTCCTTAAAGTGTTTTTCTATGTTTTTATGTTTCTATCATTGAGAATAAAGCATTTATGTAAATAGGCGATTAAGACAAATTTAATATATGGTAAAATTTGAGTATGTTTACATGCAAACAAAAAAGGCGCGACCTCATAAGAGCCAAGTCACGCAGGTTTGAATCCTTCCCCTAACACTTCATGTGCATCTGACACGATCACGAACGCATTCGGGTCAATGGTGCGAATGAGATCTTTTAACCGGGATACTTCCGATTGGTATACGACGCACATCAGTAAAGGGCGCTCTTCTCCGGTATATCCGCCCGTTGCCGTAAGTTTGGTTACGCCCCGGTCGATGTCGTACAGCAGTCCTTCGCGAACTTCTTCCACTTTTGACGTAATGATATAGGCGACTTTTGCCCGGCTGATTCCTTCTTGCACAAAGTCAATCGTTTTCGATGTGATAAAAAGAGAAATCAATGCATATAATACCCGTTCCACGCCAAACACGATGGCGGCCGTCAATATGATCGATCCATCGATGAAAAGCAATAAAAATCCCGGCTGTTTTCCGATATAATGCTGCAGCAAGCGAGCGACCAGATCCGTCCCGCCGGTGGTGGCACGCCCCCGAAACACGATTCCCAGTCCCAACCCCAGCAGCAGCCCGCCGTAAATGGATGCCAACAGCGCTTCATGTGTCAGAGGATGCTCCAACAGCGGCGATGTCAATTTGAAAAATAAAGACAAGCTAAGAGTTCCATATAAAGTTTTCAGTCCGAAATGACTGCCGCCAAGTTTCCAGACACCCACTAAGAACAACGGAATATTCAAAAGCAAATTGGTAATATAAATGGGTATTCCCGTCAATTTAAACAGGATAATCCCAATCCCCGTAAGTCCGCCTGTTACCGTATTATTGGGTGCAAAAATCCAGTTGACTGCAATCGAAATCATGAAAACGCCAATCGTAATCAGTACATAATCACGAATCGCATATTCCGAACGGTCTTTGCCTCTCCGCAACGGTTTTTGCAATGGTTTCTTTTCCAATGGCCACACCTCATCATGCATCCAGCATCTAAACATATATGTATAATCGTTATAAATAAAAACCTGCCTGAAGCTGCAATGCATTCCATTGCAATTCTTCACGCAGGCACGTTCCTACTTTGCTACACTTGTCTTATGACTCTTATGACGCATCATTCTTTGATTCCGCCATCTCTACTCATCTGCCGCTTCCGTTTGCAACTCCAGTTGTTTGCGCAAATAGGCATCGATAAAACTATCGATTTCCCCATCCATCACTGCTTGGACATTACCGATTTCCGCACCCGTGCGATGGTCTTTGACTAATGAATACGGATGAAATACATAGGAGCGAATCTGGCTTCCCCATGCGATCTCTTTCTGTTCGCCCCGCAGTTCGGCCAATTCTTTTTCCTGCTCTTCCCGCTTTTTCTCATACAAACGGGCTGCCAAAATCTTCATTGCCATCTGCCGATTCTTGATCTGCGACCGTTCCGACTGGCATGTTACCACGATTCCGGACGGCAAGTGGGTAATCCGTACCGCCGAATCCGTTGTATTGATATGTTGGCCGCCCGCCCCAGTGGATCGATAGGTGTCGACTTTTAAATCTTCTTGTCGAATATCAATATCCACATTTTCGTCAATTTCCGGCATCGCATCGACAGAAACGAAGGAAGTATGCCGACGGCCCGACGCATCGAAAGGCGAAATTCGCACAAGACGATGAACGCCCCGCTCGGAACGGAGATAGCCGTATGCGTTATATCCCTTAATGAGCAGTGTTACACTTTTGATGCCCGCTTCATCGCCTGCCAGGTAATCCAATGTCTCCACTTTAAAATCCCGCTTTTCCGCCCAACGGGTATACATCCGCAAAAGCATGGACGCCCAGTCTTGGGACTCTGTGCCGCCGGCGCCCGGATGAATTTCCAAAATGGCATTGTTGTGATCGTATTGCTCGTTTAACAACAATTCCAACTCGAAAGATTCCATTTGTTTTTGCAAATCCCGGACACCCTTATCCACTTCCCGAAACGCATCTGCGTCCCCTTCTTCCTGAGACAAGTCGAGGAGGACTTCCAGATCGTCAAACCCTTGCTGCAATGCATCCATTCGATCCACAAGACTTTTCAGACCGTTATTCTCCGCTATTACTTTTTGTGCCGCTTCTTGATCATCCCAAAAAGAGGCAGCGGCCATTTTTCCTTCCAACTCTTCGATCCGCTGCTTTTTTCCAGGTAAGTCAAAGAGACCTCCCGATATCCGCAAGACGTTTGGATATAAATGCTAAATCTTGCCGTAATTCTCCATATGTTTCTGCCATTGCTGCATCATCACCCTCCAAAAGATATGGGACAAATTCTACCCTTGAATCGCTTTTGTTTCGATCGGAGGAGTCGGTTCTTCGATGCCAATATGCGCCTTGAAGACATATGTTGCGACTTCTTCACGGATGCTGTGAATCATTTCCTCGAACATATCGAAGCCTTCCATCCGATATTCGACAAGAGGGTCTTTCTGACCGTACGCCCGCAAGTGAATCCCTTGACGCAAATGATCCATGGCATCAATATGGTCCATCCATTTGCCATCGACGGAACGCAATAAAATCATGCGCTCCAACTGTCCCATCAATTCGCCAAGCATTTCTTCCCGCTTCTGATACTCCTCTTCCACAACGCCATGCATAAATTCAAGGATTTCTTCCCGGGTTTTGCCTTGAAGATCATCCATTGCAATCCGGTCATGCGCAAGGAAGGTGTGTTCCGCATAATCGATAAAACCTTGCAGATCCCATTCTTCCGGCAACTGTTCCGCATTGCAGTACGTATCCAGCATAAAGTCCAGCAGGTCATGCACCATGCCGACCACAATATCCCGCAATTCCTCTCTCTGCAGGATTTCACGACGCTGCTTGTAGATAACTTCCCTTTGTGTATTCATGACATCGTCAAAACGCAACACGTGTTTCCGAATGTCGAAGTTGTTGCCTTCCACCCGCTTTTGCGCACTTTCGATCGCTCTTGATACAAGGCGGTTCTCAATCGGCTGATCTTCTTCCAGACCTAGCTTTTCCATGATGTTCATGATGTTTTCCGCGCCGAACAAACGCATCAGATCGTCTTCCAGCGACAAGAAGAACTGAGAGGATCCCGGATCTCCCTGACGTCCGGCACGTCCCCGCAGCTGATTGTCAATCCGGCGGCTTTCATGACGCTCTGTGCCGATAATGTGCAAGCCGCCAAGCTCTGTGGCGCCATCTTTCAAGATGATGTCCGTTCCCCGTCCGGCCATATTTGTCGCGATCGTCACAGAACCTTTGCGGCCTGCTTCCGCCACAATTTCCGCTTCCCGCTCGTGCTGCTTTGCATTTAGCACGTGATGCGGAATGCCGCGTTTCTTCAACATCTCAGACAGCAATTCCGATTTCTGAATGGACGTTGTTCCGACAAGAATCGGTTGTCCCTGTTCGTGCCGTTTTACGATTTCCTCCACAACCGCGCGGAATTTTCCGCGTTCATTTTTGTAAATCACATCTGGCAGATCTTCGCGGATATTTGGCATATTCGTCGGAATTACCACCACATCCATGCCGTAAATGCTGCGCAATTCCTCTTCTTCCGTCTTCCCTGTCCCTGTCATGCCTGACAGTTTCTGATACATGCGGAAATAGTTCTGCAACGTAATCGTTGCCAATGTCTTGCTTTCATTTTGAACGCGGACGCCTTCTTTTGCTTCGATTGCCTGATGCAAACCTTCACTGTAGCGGCGTCCGATCATCAAACGCCCGGTAAATTCATCGACGATAATCACTTCATCATTTTGCACCACATAATCCCGATCCCGTTTGAACAGGGCATGTGCCTTCAGCGCTTGCTGAATATGGTGATTGAACGTTATATAATTGGGGTCAAACAGATTCGGAATCTGGAAATATTTTTCCGCCTTCTTTGTCCCTTGATCTGTCAGATTGACAGCCCTTGCCTTTTCATCCACCGTGTAATCATTTTCCTCGCCTTCCTTCAGACCCAGGACAAACAGATTGGCGCGGATGTAGAGTTCTGTAGACTTTTCCGCAGGCCCCGAGATGATCAGCGGAGTCCTCGCTTCATCGATCAGGATGCTGTCGACCTCGTCGACGATGGAATAAAACAAGTCACGCTGCACCATTTGTTCTTTTGATGTGACCATATTGTCGCGCAGATAGTCAAAACCGAACTCGTTATTGGTGCCATATGTGATATCTGCCGTATAGGCCGCCTGTTTTTGGTTGTGATCCATGTTGGCGATATTCAGGCCAACTGTCAGACCCAGGAAACGGTGGACTTGTCCCATCTGTTCACTGTCGCGTCTTGCCAGGTAATCATTGACGGTGATCACATGAACCCCTTGTCCGGCAAGAGCATTCAAATACGACGGAAGCGTGGCGACTAATGTTTTCCCTTCCCCTGTCTTCATTTCCGCTACACGACCTTGATGCAAGACGATACCGCCCAGCAGCTGAACATCAAAGTGGCGCATGCCCAGAACCCTCTTGGATGCCTCGCGAACGACTGCAAATGCTTCCGGCAACAAATCGTCAAGAGACTCGCCATTTGCATAGCGCTCTTTAAACTCGTCTGTCTTGCCGCGCAACTGCTCATCGCTTAACGCTTCAATTTCCGGTTCCAAGGAATTGATAAAATCGACCGTTTTTAATAGACGCTTCACTTCACGATCATTTGTAGTACCTACCATTTTTTTAAGCAGGCCGATCAAAGAACCCACCCCTCTTTCTTTTCAATACGTTCCAAGAGCTTTCAAAACTATCGTAAGAATGTCCTCGATAACTGGAATCAGATAACTTTCATTCAAAAATGAAAATTCGAATCAAAAACAGAACAAAAATGTACACAATCGCTCTAGGTTAAAATTTTATCATCAATTCGAAAATAAGTACAACCCATTGCTTGGCATTTATTGTGTCATTTTTTGCAAAAATAATTATAGAGCAGGATTCGGACATAAGAAACCGGGAAATATAGAAAAATGCCCGGATGCATGGCGCATGCGGGCAACCGAACGACACAGCGGATACGATGACAACCGGTTGCGGCACTTAACCGGGCAGCTAGGATCTTCGCTCCGATTGGCGCACTTCCAAATCGCCTTTTAATAGACCCGCCAATGCAGCAATCAAGATAACCAGCCACCACTTCGTAAATGGAATCCATAAGAAAGCAACGAACAAGATTGCCAAGACGATTTCCAGCAAGATCGGATGAATAAAAAACCGTTTGCGGACATTCCACCAAACCAAATGAAACACGTTATACACCATTAAAAATACGACAAACTGCGCAATCCACTCCAATGCTTTCATAGACTTTCACCTCCTGCCACCAATGTATGCATGGCGATCCGGGCGGGTGCCTATCCAAAATCAAAAATGCTTGCACTTATTTTTTGCGCGTATTTTCTCATGCGTATTTTTTCGTACACGCTTTAAAGGTCTGACCTTTCCTCTTTATCTATGTATGTTTTTTGTTTTCAGTCTGACGTCGGTCTTTTAGAGGATGTTCAAAAAGTAGTCAAAACTCCACGGCGGATTGCTTTGCCGAATCCCAAAAAGGCTTACTCATGTACCAAACACGTACACTCCGTCGCCTTTTCGTACTTCGGCTTCGCACTCCTTGTGTCTTACTTAACCACTTTTTGAACGCGCACTTTTAGCAAAAAATGAATCCCTTGATTCACAAGGCCATGTCCACCTAGCAATACCGGGGCTTTACAAAATCTTGCCGCATTAGTCAACCGCCGCAATCGGGAATCCGCGATACGCTCATCCCATAACAAATCAGATGCAAATCGATCTTCATCCGAAAGCACCAATCGATGATGAGCCATCCAGACACGAGTATCCATGATGATGGCGTCGCTTTCTTTTGCAAGCTGCTGAAATGCATCTTCATAAGAAGGGAATCGCTCAAACCAGTCAGCGACCAATGACCAGACCAAATCTTGCTCATCCCGTCCAAGGCCTTTCATTCCGCGCTCTTCCGAGAAACATCGAACCCGTACTTTTATCTCCTGATTCAAAAATTGCACGATTTGCGGGGAAATGCGTCCGATCAACGTAATGGCGGGAAGCTGTTTTTCCTTCATTCTGCATAATAAACCCTGGATGTTCATTTCTGCCCTTGCAAACAAATCTTCATTTTCCTGAGTGAATGTACCTTGAGCGAGTTTCGATAGTGATGGTTCAAAGTTGAGATTGCGCAATGCCATCCATAGATCGATGGGAGTATCAATATCGAAACGAAACTGCAATCGATCCGGCCACAATTGGTAAATGAGACATGCTTGATCCCGTAAAGCAGCAGCCAACCCATTGTCTGTCTTTACATGTTTGATCTGATGGATCGCGTCAATCGGTGTCCAACCGACAACATCAGGAGATACAGGATTATTGGCCCAAACAGTTCGCGGACGATTTTGCAAAGAATCAATCAAACATTGAAAATCCGCTGTTTTCGCCAGAGGCAATGACGCACCGCCTAAAACGATGGCATTGCGAAGTGATGGTTGGATCGTAACATGCTGATCTATTAAATATGTACAGGCTGCCTGAAGAGTTTTTAAAAACGAGAAAGGAGAAATTGAAGATGTATCCAAAAGCAAGATTTGCTCTTGTTGACAATAGGAACGAATAAGCGGTTGATTGGAACAGACAACAATCCAAATCCCATCGCACTGTTGCAACTGTCGGATTGTCTCAATCGTCAGTTGATTCCGCCATGCTCTCATGGCACCGGCGATATTCGTATGCGGTGTATCTCCGCCTTCCATAACGATGACTGCTGATTGTGCCTGGGACATTCCGTATATAACTCCATTTATGTTATTCATCTAAATCAGGCAAAGTAACGGTTCATGAGAAATTCGATTCACACCAACATTTTCTGTCAAATGCATGCCAGTGTGAATCGAATCCTATCGTTCTCTAATCATGTTTTAAAACGCCGGCTCAATCAAACCGTATTGGCCATCATTGCGCCGATATACAACGTTAACCTTTTCTGTATCCGAATTGCTGAATACAAAGAAACTATGTCCGAGCAAATCCATTTGCATAATCGCTTCTTCCACAGCCATCGGCTTCATGGCAAACCGTTTGACACGCACAACTTGTGCATCATCTTCTTCATCATAGCTATATGCCAACGCAGAAGACCCAGATTCCTGGAACAACTTGCGTCCGGATTGTTTTTTCGCTTTTTTCACCACTTTTGATTTATGCTTTTCAATTTGCTTTTCCAGTTTGTCTGCTACGAGATCAATCGAAGCGTACATATCACCCGACTTTTCTTCCGCACGAATAATCATGCCTTGAACAATCATCGTTACCTCAACCGTGTGAATACCATGTATGACGGAGAGAGTAACTTGTACATCATGGGTAGGTGTTGCATCAAAAAACTTATCAAGGCGACCTAATTTTCTCTCCACATATTCCTGTAATGCCCCTGTAATCTGGATATTGTCACCGCGAACTTTAACTTTCATATGCAAAACTCC
Source organism: Fodinisporobacter ferrooxydans (assembly GCF_022818495.1). Classification (GTDB taxonomy): domain Bacteria; phylum Bacillota; class Bacilli; order Tumebacillales; family MYW30-H2; genus Fodinisporobacter; species Fodinisporobacter ferrooxydans. The sequence goes on from NZ_CP089291.1 coordinate 786,347, forward strand.
TCCCTTCGTACGTATCTATATTCCATTTTGTCGGCTTAATTCCTCCCGTCTAAACATATCTTTCACATTTTTTTTACAAAAAGGGACTTGTTCAATCAATATTTGGGATTCTTCGACAAGGAAGAACACATTTCCCTTTTTTAAAAAATATCTGTCGTCTTTTGAATCAAATAAAATAGATAGTTTCTCGCTTTTAAATGTGGACTTTTTATCAGTTTATTTTCGTGCCTTCGTGTTATAATAAAATATAAATGCGCATTTTTGTGAGGTGATTCTCAGTGTCCATGATTAAAACTATCGGCAGTAACGGACAAATCTCTCTAGGTAAGGAATATGCCGGCCGTACCGTTCTGGTCGACGAGTTGGAACCGGGTGTTTGGATCATCAAGGCAGGTCAGTTTATTCCCGACAACGAACAGTGGTTATTTGCTCCAGAAGTTCAAAAAGACCTTGACGAAGCAATTGAGTGGGCAGAGAACCATCCGCCTTCGGAAACGATTCTTGATGAACTGGAGAAACGGATACGCAATGAATAACGATTGGATTCGACTTGATCTGAATAATCCGGTTTTCCAGCGTACGTTATTTCATCTTTCCAAACAAGAGCAGTTAGCTGTGCTTGGGACTCTAAGAAAACTCACCGATATGAATTGGAATCAAATGCATCGAGATTCGGGACTGAAATGGGAGTTGATTCATTCCCGTTGTGGATCCATGGGAGAAAAATTGTATAGTTTCCGTATAGGAAAAGGCTTTCGAGCGATTGCTTACCGAGATGGTTGCTGGCTGCGAGTGTTATCCCTTCATCCAGATCACGATTCAGCATATCGTTGACAATGTCCAACTGGATCAGCAAAACAAATCATTTGAATTTGAGACAAAGTTGAAGAGACTAAAGAAAATCAAGAAACAAAGAAGGACGCTAGCCACATATCACAGCACAGCGTCCTTTGATAATTTAGTTTACTAAACTGATAATGACTACAACACTTTGCTTAAAAACGACTGTGTCCGTTCATTTTGCGGATTGGAGAAAATTTGTGCCGGCTTTCCTTCTTCCATGACAATTCCCTGATCCATGAAAACCACCCGATCTGCCACTTCGCGAGCAAATCCCATTTCGTGTGTCACCACAACCATCGTCATGCCTTCCCGCGCCAATTGCTTCATGACTTCCAGCACTTCACCGACCATCTCAGGATCCAATGCGGATGTCGGTTCGTCAAACAACATGATTTTCGGCTTCATCGCAAGCGCTCTGGCAATCGCCACCCGCTGCTGCTGCCCGCCTGACAGCTGATCCGGATATGCATTTGCCTTATCGGAAAGCCCCACTTTTCGAAGCAACTCCATCGCTTCTTTTTCGGCAGTCCCTTTATCCGTCTTACGCACCTTGATTGGACCGAGTGTAATATTTTGCAGTGCAGTCTTATGAGGAAACAGATTAAAACGTTGAAAAACCATACCCACTTCCCGCCGCACAGCGTTTACATCTACTTTTGGATCGGTCAAATCCACGCCCTCAATTTTCACATGACCACTCGTGACAGGCTCAAGCAAATTGAGGCAGCGCAAAAACGTACTCTTCCCTGACCCGGACGGACCGATGACACAAACCACTTCCTGTTGACGAATGGTTGCATCGATTCCCTTTAATACTTCCAGCTTGCCATAATATTTATGAAGATTATTCACTTCGATCATCACAGATCCGAGTTGATGCATATGTGCAGCAGCTGCTTTGTCTTCTTTGTTTAACAATGATGAATTTGTCATGCGTATTCACCTTCTAACTTTCATTCTTTATAGATTTGTATTTACCGTACCGTATTTTTTCTCAAGCAGACTAACAATTTGCGCCAAAATCATAGTAATGCAGAGATAGATCAGGGCAGCCGTCAAAAAGGATGCCCATGTCAACGTTGTAGCACCAAACATGGTTTTCGCCTGGTATGCCAGTTCTCCGCCGGAAATCGCCGCCAACAAGGATGAATCCTTGGACAATGCGATCGCTTCATTTCCAAGAGGCGGCAGCATGCGGCGAAACGCTTGCGGAATGATGACGTTCCACATGGCTTGCGTATAGGACATGCCCACAGATCTTGCAGCTTCCATTTGTCCTTTGTCAATTGACTGAATGCCGGCACGAAAAATCTCTGCAATATAGGCACCGCTATTTAATGTAAGCGATACAATCCCGGAATAAAAGGGATCTACCCCATGTCCAAAAATCGCCGGCAAAAATGCAAAGTGCACAAGCAAGATTTGCACAAACAATGGCGTGCCACGGAAAAACGTAATGTATATAACAGAAGGCCATCGAACCAATGCATATGAAGAGAGTCTGCCCAGCCCCAACAGCAACCCTAATATCGTACCCAAAATAACAGAAAGAAACGTCAACTCAAGTGTTACGCCGGTGCCTTGCAGCAGCATTGGAAAATAGTCTTTGATCGCCTGCCATGATGTTTGATCCATCCGTTTACCTCCTAAACCCAAAATGCGTAGCCTATGCAGGATAGGCTACGCATGGCAGCATGTTCTTTATTTTTTCTTGCCAAACCATTTTTCGTAAATTTTATCAAGCTCACCATCTGACTTGATCTTCTTGATGCCATCATTAATTTTGTTTAACAATGCCGTATTGCCCTTCTTCACAGCAATTCCGTAATTCTCTTTCGGGAAGTTCGGGTCAACTGCCGTGTCAAATTTGCCGGCGCCATTGTTTTTCACATAGTTGACAACTACGCCGTTATCGCCGACTGCCGCATCGACACCGCCGTTCGCCAACTCTTGCAACGCGAGCGGCATCGCGTCAAAACGCTTGATATCCGAATTTGCTTTGCCGAACGCCTTGCTTACGATGTCATCGCCAGTCGTTCCGTTTTGGACAGCAACTGTATGACCTTTCAAGGCATTTAAAGTCGTCAGGTTTGTTCCTTTTTTATATGCGATCATTTGTGTCGCTTCAAAATACGGATCGGAAAAATCCATCTTTTGTTTGCGCTGATCTGTAATCGTAATCGCAGAAATCAACATGTCATTCGTGTTTTGATCCAATGTCAGGAAAATTCCGTCCCAAGCGGTGTTGTTGTATTTCACTTTGAAACCTTCCGCTTTTGCGATTGCATTCATCACATCCACATCAAAGCCGACAACTTGTTTTTTGTCATTCACATACTCGAACGGCGCGTAAGAAGCATCCGAGCCTACATTGTAGACTTTCTCTGTCTGTGCGGAACTGCCGGCATTTTTCGAATTATCCGCTGTGCCGGATGGCGCGTTGGAAGAAGACCCACAGCCAACTGCCAACAGCCCCAAGCCAGCAATCATAGCTGTTGCTGCAAATGTACGTTTGAACTTATTCATGTCTCGATGAACCCCCTGATTTTTCTTTTTAAATAGAAAAATTCACATAGAAAAACGCATAAATCTCTGATTCTTACATTATAATTGCAAGATTTCCGTTTTGCTAGTGTCGACAAAAAAGAATTTTCTGTCAGAATATTTATACACGTTAAGTAAATGGCGTCCGCATACGGTGGGCAAAGGACAGATATGATCATACACCATGGTGAATGAATATGCAAGAGGATGTGGCAAAAATAAATTATAAGTTAAATATGGGATGACAGGGGAGATTTTGACTCTTCGTCACCTAATATGTTTTTAGGCATTCTGCAAAAATTCTTTTTTACTTGAATCCGTTCTTCTTTTGAGTATCCCATCTTGCTTAACAATGCCGCCGCTATCAGACTATTTTACATGACAGATGCTTACCAGTTCTATTTTTTAATTCTACCGTGTAAAACTGAAACGCAATACATCCGAATATCAATTTAAATTCAATTGGTTCGTCCCGTAACGTATCGTAGTTGAAAACAGCAATCGCCAAAATCATTCGATAAAAATGGAGACAATTATGCAATGTCCCCATTCGCTTTCATCTTAAATGATCCTTATTTGTAATATGTCCGACACTACGTACAAATTGATACTATAATGGGCCCAGGAAATCGGACACGACCTAGGATGTCCAATAAGCTATACTATTGGTATGGTGTCAAATAGTGCACCATGTAATAAAATTAAGAAAAACTAATACCTAATGACATTAATTTACTGAATTTTTTATTTCAAGAAACCAAAATGGTAATACTTTGTTAAATTGGTTGAATGACACTAATTTTTAATAATTTCATGAATTTTTAATTTTTAAAATAAATTAACAGAACCCTAATAATTGGCACTATATTATAGTAACTAATTTAATTTACACAAACACCGTCAATCGAAACAACTTTAGTTTTGATATTATATAGGTTTCTAATTTCATATAAGATATTACTTGCAAATGAAAATGAGGCTATTATAAGAACATCTACAGGATTTTCATTTAAATATTCAGGAGGTTGAATAACTAAATTAGTATTTGAAAACTTTTGTCCTTGTTTCCTAGGGTTTGTGTCAATAATACATGAGATATTATTTCTAATAACTTCAAACTGCAGTAGAGATTTTCCTACATCTCCACTTCCCCATATTCCGATACTCTTTTTTTCCTTTAAGAAACCATTCACTATAGATAAAAAAAATTGAACTGTAAATTTTGAGTAAATACTTTCATCTATATTTAATGTATATTTTTGAATTCCCTCAATTAGAGCATCAATAAAAGTTTCATTATCCAGATTTCTTTGCAAGAACCTTTTAAGAGACTGATTATTTTTTGATAACAAATCCTTATTTGATATTATTTTTATAATATTTTCACCATTACGCTTAAAGAAATATGTTTTACAATGGTTTATGATATTTTCATCTATTCCTAAGCTTTCATAAAGCTCTAATAATTCTTGAACACGATCCATAATTATAATTGGTAAATAACCTGTCCATTCTTGTGAATCATAACTAAATAAAACACTTGGTTCACCAAAATAATAGATACGTTTACCAGTTAATGCCGTAGCTAAAATTTTAATATGTGGAAAAGTGTTATCAAGGCTCGAAAAAGCATCATCTTTCACATCGATAGTATTTATTAATTCATTCCACATTTTTCTTCTAAAAATATGACTTACAATGTGAGTATGTAGTTCTGCTGGATATAAATTTTCAATCTTTAAGGTATCTTCCCACTTTTCCAATACTTTTTCTGATGTATCTTTACACATTACTTCTTCGGATGTCGGGATATACTTTGATTTTTTATTTAAAATAATCTCATTTCTTTCTTTTATTGATTTAAAAAAGAAATTTACAAAGAAATAATCTATTTCCAAATGCAATTTAAGTCTGCCAATGATTTTACTTAATTGACCATCTATAATTAGGTCATCATCTCCAATTACCCAACAATATTCACCTTTCGCTAAACTACTTGTTAAAGTCATAATATTTCTGGTAGTCCCAATATTTTCTGAATTTCTAGAATAACAAAAATAGTCCACATCCTTATACTCCATACAAATATCTTTCGTATGGTCAGTCGAGCAATTATCTGAAATTACAATCTCGACTTCTCCGTTAAATTCACTTGCTTGTGGTATTAATGATTCAAGGCTTAGCTTCAATAACTCTGCTCTATTATATGTTGGTATACAAATCGATAGTACTGGTTGATTTTCTTTCACAAGGTAACACCTCTTCGAGTATATCTTCCAATCCAAATTTTGACCGGAGAAATTCATGATTCCCAACATAATGTGAGTAGGAATCATTTATTCCAATACGTTTAAAATTTACTGCTTTACCACTCTCCGCAATAATTTCTGAAATTGCACTTCCAAGTCCACCAATAATACTATGTTCTTCTAACGAAATAATGGGTACGCCTAATTCTATTACTTCATTTATTATACTTTTATCAATCGGTTTAATTGTAGGCATGCTAATGTGAGTTACACTCTTACCTTTTTCCCTTAGTTTCTTAACCCATATTTCCCCTTGCTCAAGCATATTACTTGTAGTAAATAGTACCAAATCCTTTCCTTCTGAAACTTTTATTGCCTGTCCAATTTTGAATTTCACATTATCATTATGGATACTCGCTTCGCCATTCCTACCTAACCTTATATAGATTGGTCCATTTATGCTTAGGCTTTGTTCCATTATATTTCTTACTTCTACAGGATCCCCCGGACAACATACAGTCATATTAGGTAGTGAACGCATAATTGCAATATCTTCTATTGCATGATGGGTTGCACCCTGAGGTCCATATGAAAGGCCAGCACCAACACCGACAATTCTGACATTTGTCTCCATATACGCCACATCTACTCTTATCTGTTCAAAACATCTCATAGTAATAAAAGGTATGATGCTATATACATACACTATTTTCCCAGAAAGAGCCAAGCCAGAAGCAATACCAATAGCATTTTGTTCTGCTATTCCCACATTCAAAAATCTATTTGGAAAGAGATTTGCAAACTCCTCCAGCACCGAGTAACCAAGATCAGGAGTAATTAAAAAAATTCTCTCATCCGCTTTCGCTTGTTCAATTAAACATTTCACAAAAGTACTTCTCATCGTCATCCTTCCAATTCTTTAAGGGCTAATTGAAATTGTAGATCGTTTGGAGATTTATAATGCCATTCTAATTTATTTTCCATAAAAGAAATACCTTTGCCTTTAATAGTCTTTGCAATAACTACTTTTGGTTTTTGTACTTGGAGTTTTAATATAGTTGTTAAATCATCAATGTTGTGTCCATCAACAAAAAAAGATTCCCATCCAAATATCCTCCACCGTTCCAATAGATTTTCTTGGTTAAGGACATCCTTAGTTTCACCGAACCCTTGAAGACCATTATAATCTACTATTGCTGTTAGATTGTTTAACTTTAAATGTGCGGCAAGCATAATAGCTTCCCAGACACTACCTTCATTACATTCGCCATCACCTAATAAAACAAAAATATTACCCTTATTACTATTCAGTCTATTAGCTATTGCCATTCCAAGCCCTATTGGTAACCCATGACCTAGTGAACCCGTAGATACTTCAATTCCAGGAATTGAGCTCTTATCTAAATGACCGGGCAATACACCAGAATTTATATAATATTTATTTAACAACTCTTTAGAGAAAAAACCTCTTTCGGCTAAAGTAGCATATAAAGCGGCACTGGCGTGTCCCTTACTTAGTATAAATTTATCCCTCTCTGTCATAAATGGGGTGGCTGGATCAATATTTAATATCTTAAAGTAAAGCACATATAATATTTCAACAATAGAGAAGCATGCGCCTATATGTGATGATTTAGAATAGTGCATCATATGTAGGATAGATTTCCTAATATCATTTGTTAGCATTAAATGATAACTCCTTTTAATTCAATCCAGTTTCAACGCCTTTACCCATTGAATAGTTTAATATAATTCTTATACCTTCATCTAAACTAAATTTTGGGTACCAACCTGTATCCTTGTGAATTTTATCGATATTTGCTTCAAGATGCATAACTTGATCAGCTCTATATGGGATCTCTCCAAATAATAATTGGATATTTGGGTTAATTATATCTCTTATCTTTTCAACAATTGTTCTTATTTTATATACTTTACCTGAGCCTAAATTATAAATTCCATTAAGTTCCTGACACTCACCTAACGCTTTTAATGCATTAACAGCGTCGGTTATATACAAATAATCCCAAAACTGTTCGCCCAAGGTTAATTTTGGTCGTTGTCCTTTTAATAGTTGGTCAATAACATGCATAAGGAACCAACCACTGTTGTCTTCCGGACCATATGTACTAAAGATTCTTACCCATCCCACTTCTAAACTAAGTTGTCTCCCCAGCATTTGGGTAAGCATACATGATGATAATTTTGCGGAACCATACAATGTTGTAGGATTTGTTGGGTCGACCTCAGAAATCTTTTTATTTAACGGTCCATATTCAGCCTGCGAACCTACTCCTATCCATCTTTTACACTTTATTTTTTCGGCTAAGAATAAAGTATCAATAGTAGGCTTTATATTCATGATTTGTTGAATATCATTTCTTAGAGAATTAAATACTCCTTTCCAAGCCAAATGATAAAAAACATCAATTTTAAAATTAATATTTTTTTCTAATTTCTCATGCCAGGTTTCAATATTGTTAAAATCCCCTTCTAAAATGATTAAATTTTTGTGTTTAGGCAGAACAGATAATTTTATTGAATCACTTCTAACAAATACAACTACCTTTCCACCTGTTTCAAGTAATACCTTTACCAAATGACTCCCAATAAACCCTGTTGCTCCTGTAACGATATAGTTTAATGGATTTTTATTCATAGTATCTCCAGCAGTGAAACTATATTTGTTTTGTCTTTAATTTCACTTAATTGTAATTTGATTTCTTCAATGTAGCCGTAATTAAATACTATAAGTATGTCTACAGGATTATCTATTAATGTTTGTGGTGGAACTATTGGTATATGTGTTTTTGGTGTAAATAAACCGTGCATCATAGAATTATTGTCACTTAAATACTTGAACTTATTACCTGTTTCCATTGCTGCAAGTGTCATAACACCTCTTCCACCGGCACCGAATCCTGCAATACTTTTTCCATTTGAAAGATTACTTTCAATAAAATAATCCAATTTTTTTATGCTTTCTTGTAATTTCCTATTAAAGTTTATTACTATATACTGAGCCAAGTCCTCCTTTTTACTATTTTGAATCCTGCTATTATTGGCATATATCGACTCCTTACTTGCTGCCACTACTAAAAGTGAGTTTCCTCTTCTATATTTCTCCGGTATAAGTTCTGCTTCGACTAATACAAAGCCCTCTCTAGCCAACAAATTATTCATTGTTTCTTTAGTTAAATAAACAAAATGTTCATGTTCAAAAAGACAATATTCATTTCGTTTTATAATTTTCTCTAAATCATGTACTTCTATAACTAATAACCCTGTCTTTTTATTTATAATCTTGTTAACAGTTTTCAAAAAGTTAATCGGTTCTGGGATGTGATCAAAAGTATAAGTTAGCAAAACCACATCGATGTCTGGATACTCTTTAGGAACCAAATTAATTGATTCCTCCGTAAATAACCCCTTTATTACTGGAATATCTGTCTCAAGGCTCTTCTTACATAAAGCATCCGATGGTTCATATCCCAACACTCTTGCTCCAAGCTTTTTAAAAAATGATAATTGTGTTCCATCTCCAGACCCTATTTCTAGAACAGAGCAATATTTTTTCAAATTATATTTTTCAAATAGTGATTCCGCAAGTTTTTGCATGAAATTTTTTGTGAACGTTGAACATGCAGAAGTATAATTATAATTCTCATAGTAGTCATCCAGACTTATGTCATGTAATATTTGAGCTGTTTTACATGAATTGCACAAAAATATATTAATATCGTTCAAAAATTCTTCTCCTAAATCCTCCCACTATAAAGTAATGTTTTCTCCTGTTTTCTCGCTCATTCTTAGTTTTACAACTTTGACACCTAGAGAGTGTTGGTGAAAGATTGCATAGAACCCATATTTTTCTGTAAAGGCCGGTGGCAGGAATAAGCTTGAAATCATTGTTTTCCAAACTGTGGATAAAATGGTATGATCGCACAGTGGATCTCCACGTTCTCCCTCGGGGTTTACCCTCCCATGTCACGCTGGGTCTATGCCCTTACATTCCTTCGTTCTACCTCTCAAGGGGTGGAGGCCGATTCTTGCTCCTCGACTGGGTCGTTGCCCTTATGGATAAAATCCTTCGGCTTCTCCGGTGCTTCCGTTGTCAAAGTTGTGCACATCTGAATAATCGAGTTTTCAGTTTGTTGATAATGTTGAATTTGTGAAATATCCAGTTGTGGATATTTCATTTATTAAAAACCAGATACTAAGCTGTTGATACGTGTTCTATTTTTTATTTTATGCTGCACTTTGTTGTAGCTGGGCTTGTCGGACTGGCCCCAGTACATCGTTTGCGTTATACTCTTTCTGCTTTGTCCCCAATGTATAAAGTACGCGAACCAGTTTTCCACATAAGGCGATGATCGACTGCTTCTTTTTTAACGGATTCTGACTACGTGTCGTGTAATACTTGTGCAGCTCTTTAAATTCTTCGTTTTTGGCCACCATCGGTAGCATGGCGCGAAACAAGATGCCTCTTAATCGAGAACGACCCCGCTTGCTGATCCCCGTTTTCCCCTTCCGTTTTCCAGAACTATTCTCAGTCAAATTCAGTCCAGCCAAGCGGATGATTTGCTGTCCGTGATCATAGTTGTTGAGATCGCCAACCTCCGCTAGGAAACCGGCGACGGTCAGAACACCAACCCCTGGGATGCTCAGCATCTGCCGAGTTCCGGGGATCTTCTCAAGAATCTGCAAGACTTGCGCCATAATGGTTTCTTCCTGCTTGCCATACAGATCGTACTGCTGCAGCAAGATAGTCAGCTCGATTCGAGCCGCTGCCAGTCCCTCGGTAAGCCCGATGGAAGCCGTTGCGGTCGCATAGAGCTGCTCCGCTCTCTTAATGCCCACCCCACGCTTGATTTCCGTCTTCCAATGTGAGAGAACGCCTCTGGCGCCTACGGAGACAATCTCCTCTGGAGTTGGAAACTGACGCATGGTCATGAGGGACGCTTTCCCTTCCCAGTCCTTAAATACCTGTGGATACTCTGGAAAGTAGCGGTCAAACCAGTTTGTGATCCGTGTTTTCACTTGAATCAAGCTCACCATGACCTTCTCGCGAAGATTCATCAGAATGCGTAATTCTGCGTATTCCTTGGTCGGTAAGTTAGGTTCTGAGTACTTTCCATTCCGAATGAGGTCGGCAATGACTTTTGCATCCTTGTAGTCGCTTTTGGTCTGTGAGTTGTCCTCGAGCTCCTTGCTCTTGTTCACATGATGCGGATTGACAACAACAACCTGAATGCCTTGCTCCTTCAAAAACGCCGCTAACGGGAACCAGTAGTGTCCAGTCGGTTCAATGCCGAATATAATGTCTGTTTTCTCATGAATTCGGCCAAGCTCCTTCATCCACGCTGCCAGCTTCGTCAGCCCTTCCTGGTCGTTGTGAAACACACAGTCCTTCCCAAGCTCAATTCCACGGAAATCCACAGCTCGAGCTACGTGTATCTTCTTTGCGATGTCAGCTCCAACCACCAATGTGTTCTCGGTAATTCTTGTAATCCGTTGATTCTGTTTCTGCTTCGTCTTATACTTCATGTGAGCGCCTCTTTTCGTATGTAGGTATTGTTCTGCGTCGAACGTTTCCTAGTATACAAGAGGTGCTTTTTTCGTTCAAAGCTTAAATTACTTCATTACAGGAATTGCTCCTTATTTCTAAAATCATCTGTTAATGGCATATCAGGCAAACTAACCCATTTCACTAAGTTATTACTACCACATACTCGACATGTACTTCTATTAACAACCTTAACATCCATTTGTAGTAACCCCTTCTAAATTTTCACTCATTTTTACATACGATTTTAAGATTTGACAAAGTTAACTAAAAATTAAAGTATTCAATTATTTGATTGATGCTGATTTCTTTTAAATCGTTTTGTTCTTTATATGCATGCACCCATTCAACAACTTTTTCAACGGAATAATCAATGTTCCATTTAGGATACCAATTTAATCCCGATTTAGCTTTTGAGTTATCTAATTTAAGTATTTTGCTTTCATGTAGATGATCTTTTTTTTCAATTTTATATGTTGCTGCCCCCCCCCATTGCTTATATAACTCTTCTACCATCCACTTAACTGTCTTTACATCATTATCATCAGGTCCAAAATTCCAAGCTCCACTAAATTTTTCCCCATTTTCATACAACTTTTGAGCCAAAATTAAATAACCTTTTATTGGCTCTAAAACATGTTGCCAAGGTCTTGAAGATTCTGGAGATCTAATCACTATTTCTTTACCCTCTAAAATTGAGCGAATACAATCTGGTATTAATCTGTCACTTGACCAATCTCCACCACCAATTACGTTTCCAGCACGAGCCGTAGCAATACCAACATGCTTATTATTACTTTCTGAATTATAAAAACTCGATCTATAGGCAGCCGTAACTAATTCTGAACAAGCTTTACTACTGGAATAAGGATCATAGCCGCCAAGGTTATCAATTTCTCTATATCCCCAAACCCATTCTTTATTTTCATAAACTTTGTCTGTTGTAACATTCACAACCGCCTTGACACTATTACATTTTCTTATTGCTTCTAATATATTTACAGTCCCCATAACATTAGTTGAAAAAGTTTCATATGGATCTAAGTAAGATTTTCTAACTAAAGGTTGAGCGGATAGATGAAAAATGATTTCCGGTTTAAAAGAATTAATTTCAAATTCTACCTTCTCTTTATTTCTTATATCACCGTAAATGCTTTTAATTAATGTATTAATTCTACATAACTGAAAAAGCGAAGGTGTGGTTGATGGCTCTAAAGCATACCCTACAATTTCAGCGCCCATTAAATGCAGTGTAAGTGCTAACCACGATCCTTTAAAACCTGTATGCCCTGTAATAAAAACTCTCTTATTTTCCCAAAAATTTTTATCCATTCTATTCTCCATTGTAGTGTTTACCATAATTTCCAAGGCGCTTCACCTAAATCCCATAAAGATTCCAAATAATTTTTATCACGTAAAGAATCCATGGCATACCAAAAACCCTCATGTTTATAGGCAACTAACTCACCTGATTTGGCTAATTTCTCCAAAGGGTCCTTCTCTAAAATTGTATTATCATCCTCTAAATATTTAAATATTTCTGGTTCAAATACAAAAAATCCTCCACTTATCCATCCACCGTCACCTTTAGGCTTTTCTTGAAACCCAGTAACTTCATTAGTTTGATTTAATTCTAACGAACCAAATCTACCATTTGGTTGAACAGATGTAACAGTACAAGTTCTTCTGTATGAAAAATGAAAATCAATGAGTTTATGGATATTGATATTTGACACTCCATCTCCATACGTTAATAAAAACGGCTCGTTTCCGACATAATTTTTAATTCTTTTTATGCGCCCCCCTGTCATTGTATCTAAACCGGTATTAACAAGTGTGACTTTCCATGGTTCAGCAGAGTGATTATGAATTATCTTTTGATTTTTATTAGTAAAATCAAATGTTATATCAGATTCATGTAAAAAATAATGGTCAAAATATTCTTTAATATAATAGCCTTTATATCCTAAACAAATTATAAATTCATTAAATCCATAATGGGAATATATTTTCATTATATGCCATAATATTGGCTTTCCTCCGATTTCGATCATTGGCTTCGGCCTTATATGTGATTCTTCAATAATTCTTGTTCCATAACCACCAGCAAGAATAACTACTTTCATAAAATCACCTAAATTCTATATATTTTAGAAATCAAATACACTAATTATTTCTGACTTGAAATTATGTTCATTTTTTATTTCTTTAATTATTTCCTTTGCATATTTTAATGATGCCACGAGAATAACATCTACAGGATTTTCCAACAAATATGAAGGAGATTGAATTTTAATATGAGTCGGACCAAAATTTTTATTAATTTTAGTTTTATCTTTATCAATTACTACTTTCAAATGGTCTAGTATAAGGTTAGATTCTAATAAACTTAAACCTATTTCCCCACCACCCCAAATTGCTAAAGCTGAATTCTTCTTTATATATTTTCTTAATATTGTTTCGAAGAATTTATTTGTGAAATTATTGAATACCTCTTCATTTCTAGAGGGCAACTTCTTTCCCATCTCAGACATTAACGTAACGTAAAATTTTTGTTTAGAACCATATTTGTTAAATAGTTTATTAAAATCAACTTTTATTTCTGATTTATCCTCATCACAAATAGTCCTTATGACGTTTTTCGCTGATCTTTTTAAAAAATCATCCTTGCAGTATTTTATTAATTTCTTATCAATCCCTATTTGTTCGTAAAGTTGAATTAGCTCTTCAACTCTTTCCAACTCAATTTTTGTCAAATACTTTGACCACTCATGCGCACCGGTTCCAAATAATACACAAGGATCACCAATATAATATGAAGGTTTACCTTTCATCGCATGAGTAAGAATTATATTGTGCGGAAAAGTCGCCTCTAATGTTGAAAATCCGTTATTTATATGTTGCTTTATTAGATATGTATATTTATTCCATATTTGTCTTCTAAAAATATGACATCCTATGAAAGTGATTGATTGTGCAGGTAATGTATTCTTAATCCCTAATATTTCTTCCCATGTATCCAAAACTTTATCATCTAAATCCTTCATAAAATATTCTTTGAACTTAGGTGAATATTTCGAGTCAAAATTATCTATAAGAACATTTCTTTCTTTTACTGATTTACCAAAGAAATTAACAAAAAAGTAATCAATTTCGGAATAAGTCTTTATACAATCTAAAATTTTTCCCAATTTTCCATTTACAAGCATATCGTCGTCACCAAGCACCCAACAATATTCACCAGATGACAGTTCATGTGTTAATTTAAAGATGTTTTTTATTACTCCTAAATTTTCTATGTTTCTATGGAATTTAAAATCACCCATTTGCTGTGCCCATTTAACCACTTCTATCGTGTGATCATCCGACCCATTATCAGAAACAATTAATTCTACCTCATCACTAAATTCATTTACTTGAGGAATAATTGATTTTAATGAATATTTTAGGAGTTCTGCACGATTATAAGTTGGTATACATATCGATAAAATCGGTCTACTATTTTTCATTAAGTTTCGCCCCTTTCTTTGTTATTAACAATAGGATTCTCCCAAAAAATTCAAAGCATATTTCAGGATCTTAGTATATTGTAAGTATCAATATATCGTTTTACTCCACCTACAGGTTTGGAATACACTAATGCAACTTTCAATATTTTTCCTCCATAACTGTTACTAGAGTGTTAAACAGAACCTGCCTCCAATAGTTTCTCCACAACTGATAATGCTGCTCCCACTACCTGATCCATATTGTAATATCTGTATTGTGCTAATCTGCCAACAAACGTTACATTTTTTTCTTCTTCAGCAAGAGATTTATATTTTTTATATAAAAATTCATTTTCAGATCTTGGGACTGGATAATAGGGGTCCCCTTCACTTTGAGGATATTCCCGAACAATTGAAGTGCCTGAATGAGTTTGACCGGTCAAATGCTTAAATTCTGTAATCCTTGTAAAATCAAAATCATTTGGATAATTCACTGTTCCTGTTGGTTGACACTGTTGAATTGAATCATCATGTTCATGTTCGAAACGCAAAGAACGATACGGGAGTTTACCGAAACGATAATTAAAATATGTATCTATAGGACCTGTGTATATGATATGAGAAGCTTGAACATAATCCTTAATTGCCTCAAAATCCGTTTCAAGCTTAAGTTCAATATTTGGAAGATCAATCATTTTTTTAAACATCTTTGCATATCCGTGTAATGGCATAACCTGATAAGTATCAGTAAAATAACGATCATCCCGATTTGTTCGAACAGGTATTCGCGCTGTTACACTCGCGCTTAATTCAGATGGATCCATCCCCCACTGTTTTCGTGTATACCCTCTATAAAATTTCTCATATAAATCCCTACCAACTGTATTTAATACTACATCTTCACTTGTTCTTATGAATTCACGAGGTTCACGAACCTTTTCATAAAAATCTTTGAGACTTTCTTCATCCAGATCCAAATGATACAAACGATTTATCGTGTCAAGATTAATAGGAATCGGTAATAATTGATCATCAACTTTAGCAAGTACACGATGTTCATAATGATGCCATTCCGTAAATTTTGAAAGATACTTAAAAATTTGCTCTGAATTGGTATGAAAAATATGCGGGCCATATTTATGGATCAAAATCCCATATTGATCAAACTCATCAAACGCATTACCACCAATATGGGGTCTTTTGTCTATAAGGAGAACTTTCTTACCGGAACTTGCAAGCCGCTCTGCCGTGACACACCCTGCAAAGCCGGCTCCCACAATTAAATAGTCGTATACCACACTAAAACCTCGCATTCATTACTCGATTACGATTGTTCCCTTAATTGAAATTTGTCTTCTTTCTGATTGCTCTTAATTGAAGAGGTAAAAAAAACAAGGTGAAAATTGATAAAACAATCATCAAAAGAAACGAAATACTTGACGCCAATACATTTTTAATGCCTATACTAAAAATTTCAAACGTAGATATCTCCCAAATATCCGAAACTAAATTACAAATATACCTTTTCCTAGTCTTAATAGATAGCGAAAAAAACAGAACATTAAAAAATCCAACTGCCGATATATTTGTAACAGGAATAATCACAGCATCAAATCTCGTATTTACTAATTCTTTCACCTTGTTTCTAAATGAAAATCCTTCTTTGTAAGGATATACATAAATATTTTGAAGAGTTTTGTACTTCTTAGCCAGCTTTACTCCATGCTCATGTGTCAACATATGAATATTATAATCATTGAAAGTCTCCTCAATTATTTTCATATTCATATCCAACTGTTGAAAACCTGCTGAGCGAATGATTAGCACATCTTTCATAACTTTATACTCCCACTATAAATTAATATTTTCTCCTTAAAAGACAATTCATTTATAGAATGTAAATGAAAGATTGAATGGTATTCTTAAATTTTCTACAATATGTATTTGAACAGGTTTTCTCTTCCCTTTAATTTGGTTCATGTACAAAAACGCTGAAATCATGGCTTTTATATAGATCCATGTACTCTGCTCCATCGAATGGTAAATACAATCATACATTAGATGAATTGTACTCCTAAGCGCAAAATAAAAAGGATAATTTTTCCAAATTAACCAGAATGCATTTCTTGTATAGTAAAACGGTGCCCGCCAAGAAGCTCTATTTTTGGGGGAATATTTATGATAAGCTACAACGTCATAAAAGAACTGTATCTTATAACCACTATCAAGAATACGAAATGAAGTATCTTGCTCATTGCAATAAAGAAAAAACTCTTCCGGATAAAAACCTACTTTTTCAAAAACATCGCTTCGAACACCTGCACCTGCACCATTAAATGACATTATGTAATTATTGGAAACAATAGCTTTATTATTATCTATTTCGTCTATTTTCTTATTTATAATTTCATCATATTGATAGTAGTTTCGGATATCAAAGGCAACAACGCCTAATTTTTCATCTTCTTCAAATTTTTCAACCATTCGCCCAATCGAATCTCTTCTTGGGAAAGAGTCATCATCAAGTATAACAATATATTTTCCCTTTGCATTTTTAAATCCAATATTATAAGCCTCAATCCCAATATTTTTAAACATTTTAATTAATTTTACCTCAGGAAATTGCTCTTCAATTGCAATTTGTGTTCCGTCAGTAGAGCAATTGTCTACAACAATAATTTCGATATTTTCATACTCGATGTCTCTAATCCTTCTTAGGCTTTCAAGCACATCCTCTTTTCGATTCCAACATAATATAACAATACTTACAAGCGGAGTTATCATACATTCCTCCTATATTTCTACTCGCTAACATTTATTAAGTCAGATTGAGAGAATTGGAAAATAAATATTTTTAAACATCTTAAATATATTGTTATAATTTTCAAGTAAGATTCTATCATCATTTGAACTTACAAAATGCAAATATTTATCGATATATACATCAACTTCATCAGACATTTCATTTCGAATAGCCGCAATATGCTCACACGTTTGACAGAGTATATCAAATGAATCTAATTTTGCTTCTGTATACTCGACTATTTTAAAGTCCTCAAATTGGCATTTAAGAAACTCTCTTTCAAGATTTTTTGCAATTAGGGTAATATCCACATCTTCATGGTTCTCCAGAATTGACTGAACGACATTTCTCAAAACCTGAATTTCATTACAATCTATAATACCTATATGTTTTTTATTAAGAAAAACTGTTCTAAAATGATTCGGCAAAGTTTCCTTAACAAAAACTTTGTCTTCAGTAGCTTTCCTCCGTACAAGATTAAGCCCATCTCGTACAGCCAACAATATAGACTTCGCCACACTAAATTGCCCTTTATAATTGCAAAAAAAAGTAACCTTGTTTAAATCCTCAACTAAAACTGTATAAAAGCTTTCTAATTGATCTTGACTGCAATATTTTTTAAAGAAATGGACTCGATTTCTCCACATAAAATAATTGCCGAACGTATCATTTCTGCCTTTTCCGCCGCCCTTGTGCCAAACCTTTGATTTAGCATAAGCCACAATTTTATATCCAGCTAACTGGATCCGATAACACCAATCGATGTCGTCCCAATACAGAAAATATTCCTCATCGATTGTTCCGGCTTTCTTCACTGCACCCGCGCGGACAAGCATGGAACAAGCAGGTACATAATCACATTCCACAACTTCTGGAAGAGTTCCATCGTCTATATATCTATAATAATTTAACTCCATATCAAATGTTTTCCAGTTAATTCTTGCTCCAATCTCCTGCACCAAATCAGGTTGATCCATTACATAGATCTTTGAACCAACAACACCAACTTCTTCATGATTCTCTAAATATCGATAGAGTTCTTGTAAAGCCTCACTGTCTATAAACACATCATTATCCAAAAGATATAAATATTTGTAATCTTTCTTTAATGCCTCTTTAATTCCAGTATTGAAACCGCCGGAACCACCCTTATTTACCTCATTTTCAATTAAAATGACATCGTTTTTATATAATTCTCTGATTGCTTGTGCCGACCCGTCTGTTGAAGCGTTATCCACCACATACAGATCATAATTTGTAAACGTGGATTGTTTGACAGACTCAATACATTTTAATACGTAGTCTTTCTTATTCCAGTTGCATATAATAACTGCGACTTCTTTTCGCATTGTCAGACACCTCCCTATGCCAGCTTTCCCGAATTTCCTTATACTATATTTTTCAGCTATAAATGGCTGTTCAGTATTTATATCCGCTTGAACACTAAAAGAATACCTTCCGTGTCCATACATTCATTTCCCCATTCCGGTCTTTCGGCAAGTCATTCGTGTCCAACCGGGGCAACGTTAAAGGATGATCCTTGTTTAAATCGGCAATCGCCACTAGCGTCGTCAAACCGACTTTACAACCCCGTTCCTTCAAAAGTTGCAGTAAAGATTCATTATAAGCGCCATATGGATAGCACATGACCCAATTATCCATGTCACAGCCGATTTGCCGCAGGAATTCCATGGACAAATCGATTTCCTGCTTTTGCTCTTCACAACTTAATGTATCCAGCCAATAATGATCGTAGGAGTGACTTCCGATGAACATGCCATTACGTTTCATACACTGAATTTGGTCGAGATTCATATACAACTCTTTGGAAAACGTCAGTTCATCCTCATAAACAAACGTTTTGAACAACTCATCGGTAATGATATTGCGCAAGTTCTCCGGCAATCCCTTTTGCAACATCCGTTTAATGAAGACAACCTCTTTTGTATCAAAACGATTTGCTATTGCATAATTCTTTATGTATTCATTATCCGATAACAGCTCATATTCCAGACGATAGGGTTCGATTTTTCTCAAAATTTGTTCTGCTAGTTTTGTTTTATCAAGAACAGAGGCTAAAATATAGTGGATTTTGTTTACATCCAAAACCTGATGTTCTGTCACAACTTTTGCAGGAGGAAAAAAGCTGCCCTGTATTTTTTTTTCATTTAATATGGGAAAGACATACTGGTAATGATCCATATATCCGTCATCAAATGTTAATAACAATGCGTTGCTTGGCAACTTCATTTGCGGATCGGAAACTGCAGCAATCACTTCCTCCATTGTTACAACTGTATAATGTTTCAAAATGTATTCGATCTGCTCTTTAAACAGCTGCAATTCTAATCCTTTGATTTCCGGATAACGGGATTGCTTGAGTTCCCGCACGTAATGATACATGACGATTGTTAACATTTGTTTATCTCCAATCTTAGATCTATCTCCAATCCTCCGCCAGCGGCCAGATATTTGGGCGATCCATGTCACAGTCGGATTTTACAAAGTAAGTATCATTGGGATCGATCTGAATGGGTTCTTTACCAGATTGTTTAACTTTCCAGACAAAATTTATAGGGGTGACTCTATAGCGAAAGGGTTGAAATAAGCCGGCCAAACTGCAAATGTCAGGCAAATAATCAGCCTCTTGCTTGCGAAAACCTGCTTCAAATAGTGTAGATTCAAGTCGGCCCGTACTGATTTGAAAATCTGCAGCCACGCATCCTTGATGTTTACCCCACATGCATACTTTACGAATTAAGTTTGTGAATAATGGATCTGTATGTCCATTCCAAACATCCGTGCATTTTGGAATACACTCAATGATACGCAATACTTTGCGACCATCCATTTCGCTATTTTCGTTGTTTATGATTCGTTCAACACGAGCTACAACAATCCCCTCTGCTTGTGGGTTGCCAAAAAAGAAATAACGATAACCGGGGCTGTTGAGGTATCTCCATTCCCAAAAATCCGCATCACGGTTTCTTGAAAAAACTAATGAACGGCCAATACTTTCCCGGTACAAACTCTCAAGTTCGTGCAGGTTTATTTGCTCCGTTCGCGCTGCTATATGCAAATTTGCGTCATCCCTACTTCCGAAAGTTTTTTCAATGGATCTTTGCCACCCTTGTATCGCTTCCGGTGCCACATCAGCAGAAAGCAGCTTCAAATACCCTTCCGGATCCAGTGGCATCACATAACGATTAAGGCGTTCCAAATATGAGTACCCCATCTTCTTGTAGAGCGGGACAATCGCTGGATTGCAGCCAAGTGTCAGAGTTACCTCGTTATTTTTTTCTGTTTCACGTATTAACAGGATACCTAGACCACTATTTCGCAATTTTTCATCAATCACCCACATGGTCAGGGCTGCCCCATTTAATGCTTGTCCATTCCAAATATATTGATTCGGTATAATTCCTAAAAAACCAACAATCTTGTCCTCTTTCAAAATCACAAGAGATTCTTGCTCTGATGCATGATTGATTCCCTGTTGTTGTTTTTGTGCTACCAGATATTGCCAGTCAAAAATTCTCTTGTCATACAATGCATGCGTTAGAGCCCAATTGGCTTGCAAAAACGAGATTACTTTGCCATAGTCCTCATTTGTATATTTTCGGATCAGCATGAATCTTTACCACTTTCCAACAGTTCATACAGCCCCCAATTTGGATGGTACACCCAGGCAATTTTGCGCTGATTGAATGCTTCTGCAGGCACCGGTTTTTGAATCACTTTAAATGCGTTTTGTTCTGCTTGACGAAGCGCCTCGTCGAGATCATTCACTTCAAAACAAATATGCATCAATTTATTCCCTTTTTTAATGCTGTTTCGAACAGGTGATTGCTCGCCAACCGGTTCAATGATCTCGACGCAACAGTCCCCCACCTGTACAAAACCAACCTTTACTTTTTGTATCGGATCATGTGTCAAAAAAGTTGAGTCCAAATTGATCTTCGCGACATCTTCAATCCCTAAACCAATATGATGAAACTTGGTATTTTCACCGAAAAAATGTAACTTCAGCACCCGAAATCACCTCTGAAATGAAGGTGTATTACTACTAATGTGTCATCCTAGTTTTTCTCCAACAATACTTACGATATCTTGTACTGACTGAATACCGGCAATTTCTTCTATTGAAAATGAACATCTCAGTTCCGCTTCAATTTCCATAATCAAATTTAAGTGTTCTAAAGAATCCCAACGCTCGAAATCTTCTTTTTTTGAATCTACTTTTACTGCGGAGACATCAACTGCCATCACTTTTGCGACAATTTCTTGAATTTCATGAAAATAGTTCATCTATTTGCTCCTTGTTGGTGTTATCAATACAAGTGATGTGGGAAGGAAAACCAGCCAAATTCATATCCAAAATAAAATCAGTGGTGTTTTCCATTTTCCCTGATCTTTGGTTTTTATATTTATTTTGTATAAAATCGAAAAACGGTTTATTTTTCTTTGTTTCACGATATATCGCTTTTACCCGTTGAACACCCGCATCGCTGAGGTGGCGATATACGAATTGCAACATAGCGTCTTCAACGCCTTTTCCCATTACACGGCAGCTCATCACAAAATCTATCATTTCCGCTTCTTTTACACAGACTGCTTTTGTGTCGATTTCATCGATTTCATCGATTTCAGTCATTTCATATACTATGGCACTGACTAAACCAGTAATGCCCTGTTCGCCAAATCTATCCTGCACATGAAACAGATATACGTGATTATTGGGATTTTGAGACCAAAGCCAAAATTCTTCTTGACTTACTCTTCTGGTTGCCAGATTAAACTGGTTTGTTTTGTTTAGTAACTGTACGGCTCTTGCCAGATTGTTTCGATTTAATTGTAAAACAGTCACTTGCAACTCTAATGATTGCAGCCATTCAACGATGGAAGATGCTGTTGAGAGATTGAATTTCCTTGCAGTCTCCTGATGGTACATAGTCGTCCGTTCCAAGTCTTCATAAGTAATATCGATTGTTTCAAAACAATCCAACGTCTGTATAAAAACCGGATATTGAACAAAATCCTTCGGCAATTCGGGAGTATATACTTCCGGCAAAGCTTGTCGAATCCTTTCCCGTTCCGTCGGATTATCATCCAGAAAGACAATGGATTGCAATCCCAAGTTAAGTTCATTTGCAATCCCTATTATGTTTTCTGCTTTATCCTTCCAGTTAATTCTCCAGGCAACAAAATCTTCTTTCTTTAACACCATTTCAGGATGCGTTTCTATCATCTCAAAGGCAATCGGCTCTTCATTCTTACTGCAAATAGCCAACAGGATTCCACGGTTTTTCAGGGCTTTTAAACCCTTTTGAAACGCAACAAAACTTTCCCCAATGGGATCAATTCCCCCCAGCTTGATCCCTTCCATTCCGTCATCGCCGATAACGCCACCCCATAACGTATTATCCAAATCACAAACAATCAGCTTCTTCGCTTGTCCGATAACACCAGGCAAAATGGCTTTTATTTCCTTTGCAGCCACGACAAAAAAATCTCGTGAATATTGGATTTTCCCAAGTGCATACATTTTTGCGTCATAACTTTGTTTTTGCAGTGCGGTATACCAATATTGAGAATCCAGCATGACAATATGCGGATAATTAACAAAGTGCTCTGCCAAGCGCAAATTCATTTGCATGACCACATTGGTAATTCCGATATTGTGTTTCCAAGCTAATGTCTGAACCCAGCGATAATGCGGCGGCAATGACCAGGAAACGACAAAAGTAAATTTGCTGCGTTTCGATGCCTCTATGACCATAGCAGCAAATTGATCGACATCATTCATAATTTGCTTTCGATCAGCCGGTTCAAATTGAAGCAATGAATCAAAGGATGGACTGATTCGCTCCGGTATTGTCCAGATGACGGCAACATCAGGAGTGTTGCTCCAAACCGGATGTGAATGATCCATTAATATTTGGTTGACCTGATTATATGGTGCGGTTATAGCATCTACGCTGAGAGAAGCTGTTTCTTCTTTAAGAAACCGAACGATCGGATCAACAATCGTATCGGATATAATAAGTGCTGACAATGTTTTCAACACTGCATACCATTCCTTATTCAACACGAATGTATAGATTTTAAAAATGATTGTAAAAACCAAACAATCGAAAGACTATTCATCTATTAAACTAAATAACCCAGCAATCTTATGAATAAATCAATTCATTGCGCAAGTAAAAAGCAGCAATATCCAAATCCCGTTTTGTATCAATATCGATACTCTCTTCGTTCGACATCACAAAAGGATACGCCGGTTGTGCAAAAAACGATTTCTTCTCTAAAAACAGAGACGTGTTCATCAGATAAATAGCTCCATTTTGCCTGTATACCTTGGGCAATAATTGCCTTGGCTGGCTTAGCGTTGCTTCATCCCGAAATGGCTGCAAAGATTGTTCGTCATCCAGGAAAAACATTTTATACGGGTGATGCTCCGCTTCCGTAACACTGATGGCACAAGCAGCATCATGAGCGAAAAATTGCTCAATGCATGACTCGATATGGCTTGCGTTTCTAAGCGGAGATGTCGGTTGCAGCAATACAAAATAATCCGGCAATTCACCTTCTTGTTGCAGAACATCGAGTACATGCTCCACCACATCTTGTGTCAACGATACATCAGTAGACAAAGAATCCGGACGGTCAATGACCTCGGCCCCCCATTGCAAACTAATATTTTTTATTTGCTCATCCTCTGTACTTACAATACATCGGTGGATGAATGGACAATGCAATGCAGCTTCAATGCTATAGGAAATCAGCGGACGTCCGTTTAAATCGGTCAAATTCTTTTTGGGAATCCCTTTCGATCCGCCACGTGCAGGTATAATGGCAACAAGATCTGCGGGAATCATCGTTTCAATACGAGGTCGCGAAATTGTTTCTGCTTTGGCGTTTCCCATAACCGCTCCTCCTTTAATGCTTGGATAAAAAGCTCTGTACTTTTCCCGGTTCCAAAACTGTAGCAGGGTTTGCTGGGTGGAGCATATTGTACGTTATGGATGGCATGTAAAATATCCTGAACATTCGTTTTAACATTGATGATGGATGAATACTGAAATCGATTGTTTTGTCTGGTTCCTATATTAATGGAAGGCACCCCGTAAACAGGAGCCTCCCGCATGCCTACACTGGAATTTCCGATAATAAATTCCGAATGTTTTAATAAAGTCAAAAAGTACTCAAAGCGAATGGATGGATAAATTTTGAATCGTGTATTGTATCTAATTTTTTCGTAAGCCTTGAATATGTCCGAACTGCCTTCATCATTGTTCGGATATATGACAATATAATTTTTGTGGCTTTTTACCAAGGCGGTTACTAACGTATTTGCATATTGTTCGATGTAATCTTTCTCTGTCGTTACAGGATGGAAAAGCACAACGCCATACTCGTCAAAGGGTATTTCATAATATTCTTTCACATCTTGTAAATTCGGCAGATCCGGGGAAAGCATCACATCGATGTCAGGTGAACCAATACTATAAATACTTTCCGGACTCTCCCCCAATTGCTCAAGGCGATCCGCTGCTTCTTTGTTTGCAACAAAATGAATATGCGACAGCTTGGATGCAGAGTGCCGAATTAATTCATCGATCGTCCCTGAAATTTCCCCGCCTTCAATATGTGCAACCAAAATATTGTTTAAAGAACCGACAATCGCGCCTGCGAGCGCCTCCACACGATCCCCATGCACAACGATTAAATCCGGTTTGTACTCATTCACAAATCTGGATAAACCGCCAATGGTATTCGCAAGTATCAAATCCATCGGTTCGCCGTGAATTTGGTTCATGAACGTATGAATATTGGAAAAACCCGCTTTGTATACTTCCTCAACCGTGTAGCCGTAGCGAGAAAGTGTATGCATGCCGGTCACAAAAATACAGCACTCATACTGATCATCATGATCAACTGCACGCATTAACGGTTTTAATTTTCCAAAATCCGCGCGTGTCCCTGTTAAAAACAGAATCTTTTTAAGCATCTACTTGCTCCCACTTGATTTGTGCGTTTTTCTGAATGTTCGCTTTTACTTTTTTCCCTAATAATTGATTGAAAGATCCCGCTTTGATCTCACCCGTTCCCGGACGCTTTACCCATATATTTTCTTCCGAAAATGTCTCGCCTGCCTCAATATCCTTGATGGCGACAACACAGGCATAAGCAAAATCAATCGTCGGCTGTTCTTCCGGCAATATTTCTTTCTTTCCGCCTAAAGATTGAAAGATAATTTGACTACCTTCTACCAATTCCTTTAAATCTATAGGATCCATAGAAATAGAAATATCAGGGCCTGGCCAGCTTTTGTCTGAAGCAAAATGTCTTTCCAAGATTCTGGCGCCAAGAGCTACAGCTCCCAGACAAGGATAGTTGGATAAAGAATGATCAGAAAGACCGATCACCGCATCAGGAAAGGAATTGCGCAAATCCTGCAAGGCTCCCAAACGAACCTTATCATAGGGAGTCGGATACATGCTTGTACAATGCAGAACCGCATAAGGGATATTATATTTTCTTACTATATCTACGGATCGTTGAATACTTGAAAGATGATTCATGCCGGTACTTAGAATCACCGGCTTGCCAAATTTGGCTATGTGTTCGATTAAGGGGTAGTTATTGCATTCTCCGGAACCAATTTTAAAAGCAAGAACGCCCATTCGCTCCAAACGATCGGCAGCTGCTCTGGAAAACGGAGTGCTTAAAAAAATCATACCCTTCGATTCCGTATATAACTTTAGTTTTTCTTCTTCTTCAGCAGTTAACGCACAACGGCTCATGATGTCCCAAATGGATTCTTTTGCATTTCCTGGAATCACATCATTGGGAATCATTTCATCCTCAATCACATGGGATTGAAATTTTACACATTCACAGCCTGCTGCAGCAGCATCATCAATCATTCGAATCGCTTTCTCAAAACTTCCCTCATGATTGATTCCTATTTCTGCAATTACAAACGGAGGGTGGTTGTCCCCTATTTTCCTGCCGGCAATCGTTAGCTCACTCATACGAATCGGCTCCTCAAAATTCATAAATATTTCTGTTTTAAACTTCATGTATTTTAAAAAATTCCTATATAATCCTATGTAATTTTTAATTCGCATCTATAAAGTTGGGCGAAATTCTATGCAAGACTAGAATGATATTGCTTCAGGCTGTTGCGCGACAATGTACACTCACTCTTAATGTAAGCCAAGTATATCAACAGTTCCATGCAAAGACCAGAATTCAAATTTTAACAGCAACCATCTTGGAAGAGATGGCATTCTTTTATTTCTTGTCGTCAAAAAATCTGGATTGATCCGGAAACAGATACCCGAATCGCTTATTCTTACTGGCTTTAATATACTGTTTTTCAGCATTTTGTGTCCTTGAGATTAATTGAATCGAATCAATAATTTTCCGTTTTTTTTCATCTACAATAACTTGTATATAACTATCGCTTTTGAGAATGCGATCAATTTCCTTTTGAAATGCTTCACGATATGAGCCGATTGCTTCAACGATTTTACTATCGGTCTCAGGATCTCCTGTGAAAAGTTGTTCTTCCGCTTGCTGAAACTCCACTTGCAATTCCCCAATCGTTGCAAATAGCTCATTTCGCTCTGACAAGATCGCTTGCAAGTCTATGCTTAGTTGTCCTGTCATAATCAATTGCTGTTTTTTCGAGAGATTGTACAGTTTTTTATAGCAGTCTACTAACTGTCCGGCCAACTCTTCAATTCGGGTTTCTCTCATCAAGGAACGCCTTCCATTCATTCAGGAAAATAATGCATCGATTCTTTTTGCAATTTCATATGTTTCGGAGAACAGCTCGGAGAACAGCCGGGTTGACATTAATTCTTCCAACGATCGTTCAACGGCTCCTGCTATCCGCGCCCCATGTGAGGCATTATAAAAATGTATGTCTTTATGGTTTCTGATAAATCTTTCGATCCATCTGCGGAAGATATTCCAACTCCGGCTTGTTTGAATCAATCCCCCACCAACAGCCTCTGCAAATAATCCATACTGTGACGTAATTTCATTTGCCGCCGAATGAATCGTTCCCTGCGCGTGCGATCGTCCATTGATATATGCAAGATCCTGGCCCACCAAAACGATTGGGTTGCACCCCATAAGGTCTAGAATCGACAAAGCTGCTGTCGCCACGGAACCGCCGCTGGATATCACAGGAAAACCGTATCGATCAGCCAATGAAACAAGTTCATCATCGCCTTCCGGATATGCCCAAATCACGGGTCCTTTATAATGCAAAGTAAGCTTTGGACAAGCAGTGGGAAATGCGATGAGCGGAATGTCGCACTCCTTATCGGGAAATTGTCCTAAAACTGCTTCATCTCCCTCAATCACAACAATCAAGTCAGGGTCAACCCCATTTTGCAATAAGGGGGTTAGGGCCGTACCAACACATACAATCAACGCCCGCCCTTTCAATTGGGAAAGCAATCGTACCGAATGATTCAGAGAAGGACCAGCAGCTACCAAAATGGCAGGCATATGCAAAAATTTATCCTTCGCGATTCCGATATTCGGATTTTCGAGAAGAACATCCGCCACCATTTTCCGATTGTTTTCCAAAAGCGCTCGCTTTTTTTCAATTGTATGGATCCGAATCCGATACTCTTCCAGCAATTCTTTTACTTGCTCCATCTGTTTCGGGATAATTTTGACGGATGAAGGGTGGATAAAAAACGCCCCTTTCCCCTCTTCTGCCAATTCCAAATATTGAACAAAATTCGAAAGAAAATCTTCCATTTCCGAGTATACATGCAATTCAAACCGTTCATCTTCCAGAAGCGGAGAAAGTAATCCTTTTTTCGTTACCGAATGAACCAAATCCCGATTGCATTCAAATACAATCATTTTTTGGGTTGGATGTAGTTTCTGCAATAGAGCTTGCAAATGATATCCGCATCCCAAACCGTACACGACAACGACACCATTATCAGGCACTTTCCAATCCCGAATCAACAAAAGCGCCTCACGTTCGGGCTCATACCGGCTATGCAGATAGATGGTTTGACCGTCCTCCGCAGTCCAACATGCAGTAAGACAACCCGTTCTGGTCGGTACGATTTGGATCATAGGATATGTTCTTCTCTTTGCTGTTTCATATACTCGATCCATTCTTGCATGCAAGGAATCAATTCATATTCCAACAAATCCGCCACTGAAATATAATCCTGATTCTTCCATGCCATTAAAATTTCATTGAGAATTTCACCGTACCTGACAAACAAGCTTTGCAAGGTTTGCGTAGGCAAAAAAACCAGGCTGTTTTGAAATACTTGCGTATTCCAATTTAGACCGCCTTCCGCTTGTAAATAGAGTTTGACTCCTTCCCCTTCTGCCCCGCTTCGAAAATGCTCGGAAATTTGGGATATTCCCTCAATGAGTCTTGGCAGATATTCGATCGCGGACTGAAATGTATCCAACAATAATTTTTGTGGACTCATGGTGTCAACTTCAACTAACTCGACTTCGTTATAAGGGATATTGGTATTCTCGGTAAGCAAATCGCCATTTACCAATACTTGATGGATCAGGCGGTTTTGCTTCTCTATCGTTTTGCGAATCTCTTCCCACAGAAGGTCGCCGGTTGTATTTGATAATTCTTTATACTCTACTCCATCAATCGTTACTCGCATCATGACACTCCCTACTTCCCGTTCCTGGATTGCGAAGCAATCAAAGCAGCTTGATTGAATGTATCTCTCAACTCAGTCGAATATTGGATGACCAGATCAATCAATTCCGGATTTTTCTCCATATTCGCCTGAATGAGGCGACGGTACATGAAATCATATAACCCATACAAATGGTCGCATAATTCCGGAGCTGCTTTCTTATTTAATGTAGTCATCAATTCAATCAGGATATTTTGTGCCCGCAAAAGATTTGCATGAGCAAGTTCATACTTTTTTTCCCTCATCATTTGCTGACTCCAATTGCTGAATTTGATCAATCCGTCGAATAACATGATCAGCAATTTGCTTGGGCTTGTCTGTACCGCACTTTGTTGATACGCCTGAATCCCTTTCACTGTTTATCTTCACCCTTCATTCCCACTCGTTCACAGAATTGTTTCAAATATTTATCAAGGATTGAGTGAGATTGTATACATACCTCAAGCAATACAGATGCAAATGCAAAAGCTTGACGAAAAGATATAAGATCTTTTTCCTTTTGCGACAAATTCTCAAGCTCCAAAGAACGCTCTGTATTGATATCAGACAAAATCTCCCGATACGACACTGCATCAATGAACAGCAATGCAAACTGGTATTTTAATATGTTCCGCTGCGACTCATGAATCGTACTCATACATCGCTCTATCTGAATTCGATCGATACTGTTTTGTTCAATATTTGCAATGATTTCCTGAGCCGTATTCATGATGACCTGCAGTTCATGAATCATGTGTCTCATCTGCGCCATGGTTTGGCGGATTTTTCGAATGATCCGCCGGCTCATATTTAACGATAAAGGTTTGGAGTTTGCCATGGAAAATATCTTTTGAATAGGGATCTCTTCCTGGCAATAGCGATCCAACACATCATGCAAAGTCATGATTTCCAATCCTTCTCGCAACGCTCCTCCTTCCGTTGCATTTACATGCGTCCGATTCCCTGTACGGATTCTCTCTTCAAACCAGCGAAGGTATATGAGATAGTCCTCGGTTGTATAAACGGGTTGCCCATATATATCTTGCAACGGAATCAACTTTCGGTGTTTTTTAATTTCCTCAATGTTGCTTTGATCATGAACGGCCCCTTGTGCATAAGCCTGTCCATCCGGGTAAGACAAATCTTGACCAATGAAAATGATCGGATCACATCCCAGATGTTCAATAATTGAAAATGCCGTACAGGAAACAGATCCACCAGTAGGCATGTAGGTAGGATTCAAGGGTTCTCCCAAAATCTTTTCAAGCCAAGGAGTCAATTCACGAACAGAGTGCAGCATAAGCTTTTTGCCTGTATGATTGGCGGCGATACTTTCATGAGCTGTCATTTCCATTACCAAAGGAATCCCGGAATACTCCACACCTTCAAAATCATGAGCATTGCTCTCACTCCCGTCTACTGAAACCAGCAAATGAGGTACGATTCCCTGGCGATAGAGAGAACGGTACGCCGTATCTACACAGACAATCAACGCCCGATCGCCTACTTCTTTTAACAATTGGATATTTTTATTCAGGGAAGGGCCGGCAGACACCAGAATCGCCGGCTTGCCGGAAAAAGCATGTAACAATTCCTTCAAATCTGCCGACTGCAGGATATACGGCAAATTGCCTAGTATATTCCTTGCCCACTGGTCGCCAAACCTGACTCTTGTTCCCATATCTGCAAGTGCTCCACGATAGTTGTTTACGAGCAATTTTTTCGCCATATCGTAATACTCATGTGCCAGTTTGCACTCTACAGGATGTTCAATGATACAAACCTTTGGAATATAAAACACGTCTTGCTTAAATTCAAATTCCAGCCGATCACTGACGTTTTCCAAACTTTGCCCAAGAAACAACTCTAATCTTGAATCGGCAAGAGTTTTTTTCAAATCTCTGCATGTTAAAATCATGTGAAATAATTCGATATCATGGGCAATTACGAGTACTTTGTTTTTTTCACTGACTCGGTTTAGAACTTCCTCTATGTGATAGAATCCTCCGATACCGAAAACAATGTACAGGTCACAATCATCCTGCCACTGCTTTTCCACTTGTATCGCCGCTTCCTGAATCGGATTGTATTTACTTGTCAACGCCTGCCACTTCCCGTTTGTCAGCAAGGAAAAGGCAGTCTCGCCATTTTTCGCCGGTTCGGCTTTATAAGATTCAAAAGGTTTAAGCAGTGGGCCAAAAAGATTCAATTGTTCTTTATTTGATATATTCAATGCAAAGAGGTTTTCCTCCAGTAATTGTGTCATTAAATGCCCTCCAGCGCCCCTCATTCTGAATTTCCCCAAAAAAGAATACGTTTATCTTGATTCTCCTGATTCTAGCCGATAAAACTGCTTAAAGATTTCCCTTGCGTTTGCAATTGGCTCAATACTTGGTTCATATTTGTAAATTCCTGAATCAATAGTTGTTTTTGTTGATCCGCCTGATCGTTCACCTGCTGAATTTGATCATTGATGTCGGTAATCATATTTGTATACATGGTGTTTTGTGAAGAAGCCAATCCGCTTACATTTGAAACATTTAACGTTGGATCATTCAATGAATTCGTCATTCCTGTTATGCCGGTCAATACATTGTTTAAACTAATGGACATTCCCTGCAGCAAATCATGCACCATTTGCGGATTTTGCTGAATTTGGGCAGTCAGTTGATTGCTGTCCAATTGCAAGCTGTACGATGTACTGACGGCAGATCCGGGAGCTCCCGTTGAAATGCCAATGCCCATTACAGAATTATAAGGATAGGATGGCAATGGAATTGGATTGTTGTTCGAATCCCAACCGATTGTTTTCACTTGCTGTGTCACGGCAAGCATCATATTGGAACCCAAGTTCTGCAATATGTTGTCGCCTTGCAAATCTCCGCCGTTTGCAGTCAGATTATTAATTTGGGAGTACAGGGAATTAAACTGAGAGATAAAATTCTGCACAGCAGAAACGGCAGATGTCGTATCAGAAGCAACTGTCAGATTGACGGAATTCTGTGTTTGGCCTGAAGGCACCGCAGGCGTATTTAAAACGTTGATCGTAAGGCCAGGAATCACATTAGTAAAATTCGGTGATGCACTGGAGTACGTAGTGCCATTATAATTCAATGTCCAGTTGCTCCCCGTTTTCTGTGTGCCAACGATACTGCCAGAACTATTTGTAAAATCCAGTACCTGTGTCAAATTCCCTCCATTCAAATCATTGACTGAAACTGGCTGTGCGGACTTCGATGTCAATACAATTTGATCCGTGCTTTGGTTATAGGCCGCTGTCACACCTGCAGACGATGAATTGATCTTCGTCAGAATCGATGCAATCGAGTCTTGGGAAGTATCATAGGTAATTGTCACACCATTTACCTGGAACTGTCCGGTTGTTGCCGAGCTTCCGGACGGCGGTGTACCTACAGTCAATGTGCTGATGTTTGTTAAATTGGTAGAACCGCTATTTAAAGTCTCATTTATTTGTGCTTGTCCATTGATCTGTGTAGTCGCCTGATATGGTGTTGGAGTGTTAGTGCTATTTAATTGCAAGGTATCCATGCCCAAGACATGTGCAAAATTGCTGGTATCTCCCGACGAGCCGAAAGTCACTGGTTTACTGCCAGTATCAGAAAATGTAATGCTTCCATTTGAATTTACTGTATATGATATATCCGAAAAAGTGCTCGTAATCCGAGATAAAACGCTGCCAATCGTGTCACCGGATTGCACCTGTATTTGTTGGGTCACACCGTTATCCGTTACAGCAAATTGCCCCGTTGTAAGAAGCGCACTAAATTTGGTCGCCGTAATCGCATCGCTGGCTGACAACGCGTTTCCCAGCCTTCCGTTACTCGTCAAACTCCCATAGGATCCGGCATTTATATTGGTGAGCGTATATGTCCCCGGTGTTGCGCCCGATCCTCCAGTCGCTGTAACGTCTGTGGAATCAGAAGATGTAACGTTATAGGAATTAAAATTCGTTTGCATGAGCGTAGTCAATTGGTTTTGCAATGTCATTGCGCTATTGTTAATATTCTGCCAATCCGTTTGTTGCTGCTGCACTTTTGTAAGTTGAGATTCCAAGCCGCCCGGTTGATAGATTTGCTGACGGTTGACCATGTCAAGTTCTTGAATTAATGTATTTGTATCAATTCCACCGTTCATCTGTGTAAGCAATTGCATAGAGTTCAAACTTGAATAATTGGTCGAGTTGATGCTCATGTCTGATAACTCCTTTCGATTGATTGGCAAACTAATATATCTTCATTTCCTCTTTCAATTGAAAAACTCGTGAATTAGGTTGATGAAAAAGTAGAGTTTACGGTGTCGGTATAAAAGACGAACCGTCTGCACAAAATCTATGTAATGGTTATATCGACATTTTCCGTCTATGAATTGATTACAGTTTTCTTTAAATTTAAGGAATAGATCAGCATAATCTGAACATTTCTTTCATTTTCTTTGTTTTTTATCTATTCATAAAAATGCCAGATCCAGCTCGTCGCTTCCGCAACTATATAAAAAAGGGCCGACCGCTTCCATGGCCGACCCTTTGCAAATACACATCTGTTTTGTTTTTCAATAAATATTAACCGAGCAGACGGAGAACCGCTTGAGGCGCTTGGTTTGCTTGCGCCAGCATCGCTGTGCCTGCTTGTACAAGAATTTGGTTCTTTGTGAAGTTCATCATTTCCGCAGCCATGTTTACGTCTTTTACACGGGAGTTGGCGGCAGTCAGATTTTGTGAAGCGGTATTCAAGTTGTCAATGGAAAACTGGAGACGGTTTTGTACAGCTCCAAGATTCGCACTGTAACCGGAAACTGTGGAGATCATCCCATCCAAACTTGTGATTGCATTCTGCGCATTAGTCAATGTAGATACTGAAATTGAGTTGATCGCAGTACCGCCAATCGAACCTTTCACATTGTACATGGAAACAGTCATAGTTTGGCCATTATTGGCTCCAACCTGGAATGTAAGCGACGCATTCGAACCATCCAGCAAGTTCTTTTTGTTAAACTGAGTAGTTGAAGCGATTTGATTTAGTTCTGTTGCAAGCTGACTAATTTCTTTTTGTGTCTGGGCTCTGTCAGCAGTGGTGTTTGTATCACTCGACGCCTGTACTGCCAGCTCCCGCATCCGAGTCAAAATGTTGGTTACCTGAGTAAATGCACCCTGCGCTGTTTGAACCAAAGAAATAGCATCTTGCGCATTTCGTGCCGCTTGGTTCAAACCATTGACCTGATTCGACATTTTCTCGGAAATCGCCCATCCTGCAGCATCATCTGCGGCAGTATTGATCCGGTAACCGGAAGACAATTTTTCCATCGAATTTTGCTGTTGCAACTGATTAAAATTCAGGTTGTTCAGGGCGTTTAACCCCATCAGATTGTCTTGAATAATCATCGACATAGGTAACATCCTCCTTGAATATGTATTCGCGCACATCCTTGTGCTTGATAAGATTTTTCGATCTACTTTCTTTCGATCTACTCAATCTATAATATCGGTCAATAGTTTTAAAAGATTAAAGGAGATATATTGTTGAATTTACCAAATATACAACTATATCTTTCCAATGCTTTGAATATCTTTCTAATTCGACTTATTTCATTTTTTTTAGCAAATCTTGCAATTTTTCTATTTGCGCTGTATTGGCTGCTTGTTTGTTTTCCTGAAGAATGGCAGAATAAATTTCTTTTCTGTATACTTTTACTTCATCGGGAGCCTTAATGCCCAAACGCACTTGCTCACCTTTTATTTCTATAATCTGCACTTCAATTTCCCCATTGATCACAATGGATTCACCGGTTTTTCTCGTCAGAACGAGCATTAAGACCCCACCTCCAACTCCTCCATCGATTGAAACGCGATGGGATGGCGGGTCATCAGACCTTTCAGCTTCTGCAGTATCACTTGCTCGCCAATGTGAAACTTCGTATGAATCAAAATGGGAGCCAAAAGATTGACAGTAATTCCTTCCTTCTCGGAAATCGTGGCAATTACCCGTACCAGCAAGCGTTCCTTCTCCTCCATGGACCATCCCGCTTCTCCGGCTATCGTTTCCACATCAGGGAAACCGGTAAAATATTGATAAGGATTTACCAGAAGAAACATCAAATCCGGTTCGTCAATCGATTGCATAAAGAGAAATGGTCGATATTCTTCCAGATCAATCATGACATACCGTTTCGCCTGCGGAAACCCAGGCACACCTTTCGCAAAAAAGACGATTTGTGTTTCTTCTATCGCAAGAAGACCAAATTTGCTTGTTTGTACCTCCATTGTATGTATTCACCCTTTCCCTTTCGAATTAAAACTTTCCTTTCAACTATAAATGAGCAAAAATACTTACAAATTTATACAACAAAAAAGTATAGACTGCCTCTAGGCCAGCTTTAATTGTTGCAAAACAGCTTCAATAGGTACTTGATTCTTTGCAGATTCATAAATCCATTGGACGTAGTCCACTTTTACTTGCTTTCGTACCATTATAAGTCCATCTCCAAATTTTGAAGGCTGACCTAAACCGATGGTGCAATATAAATGTGTCAGCGAAAGTAGTATCCAAAGTCGTTCTATTGCACGAATGGAACGAACTTGATATCCATCAAAACCTAGATTTTGTTTAGTTTGCCGAAAGAAAATCTCGATCGGCCAACGGCGACTATAATAATCAAGGATGGTTTGTGTCTCTAAGGATACATCTGTACACAGAAACGCATGTAATGCTTTCGAATTTTGAAACGCATCCAATGGCCAGCAAAGGAGTACCACCGCATTCTCAATGCCATTTAAAGCTCCTTCATATCGATACACCCAATAGGTAGATCCGTTTACGGTCACGAGGCAAACGTCCTGTTTGGTCACATACGATGCGAAGGTACTAATTGGAACTCGAATCCCTTTGGGATAGACAATGCGGTTTGTTTTGAGTGCACCAATTAAATGGTATCCTCGCTCTGCATAAGTATTCATAAGTTTTGGGCATGTATACCATGAATCGACCAATGCATATCCAGAATAAAGTGGAATCGGCATGGTTTTGGCCAAATCACAAGCGTCATCAATTTTGCTTTGGCTCGATTTATCATAACGGTGAATATCATGAATGAGAGAATGTTCTCCACATTGAACAATCGTAGCCTGAACTTGATGACCCCAAACGGTTTTTCCTTTTAAGTGGGAATGATGGTAGTCTGTTTGTTCGATTGGGTGTTTTGCCTGTGACGAAGGCTTTGTCTTCTCACTAACAGTATCATCATGAATCACAAAAATAGGCTGTTCTGTTTGTTTGGCATGAGACAAAACAAATGAAAGCGATTCTTGTTTTACAAGTCTTTGGATATACGATTCGTCCCAAACACCATCCGAGAGAAAGTGTCCAATGGATGTTCGATGACATGAACTCCATTCCGCTATATCTACCACTTTACCACGATACCCTTTAGCGGTAGCTGCAATAAAAAATTCTTGAATATGCCGCAAGGCAGGCTTTGAAACATATAAGGATAGCCTACGGCTTTTTAAGAAATTGATTATTGCTTCGTGGTTTGGTATGGTAGTATTATGAGACATTTGTGAATCCTCCAGGTATGGTTTTGTGTGGTAACTTAATCTTATACCACAGGAGAGGACAAATGTCTCTATTGTTTTTAATTGGTAAAGAAATGGAAGCGAATTTGCTCATTTATAGCTTTCAAATTAAAAAAGGAGCAATAAGAAGCTCCTGATGTTGCGACGAAAATTTTGCTATCGTTTTCGAACGCCTAAATTTTGGAATCGAACTGAGTACCCGCAACCTGTATTGTAATAGACGGATAACGAGCCATAGAAATCCGAACCTTTCCCAATTCCGTATGAAATCGCACCGGGTTTGGAGATGCATGGATTTGCGGATTGTTTGCCTGTACATCGATTTGGACAGGAGCCGACTTGTAGGAAATATGAATCGGTGTATTCGGTATCAGACCTACATTAAAATCATGCACAGGCGGTTGGGAGTTCTTGGCAGCCATATCCGCAATTGCATTTTTGTTTTTAAAATCGGATTTCAATTGATCGCCATCTGCTGCTGTTTTTGCAATATAGGCGAGCGCCGCGTTGTGCCCGTCTTGGGCTGCCTGTTTTTCCAATTGACCGGAAGACATAAGCCCTTCCTCTGCAAACTGCTCTGACTGGTCAATGGCCAACTGCCCCTCAGACGCATGAATGCGCATTGTGGCAGGTTGTTGATGAATGGTCATGTTTGCAGGCAACTGCTGAATGTGTATTTTGGCAATCGTCTGATGAATCGCGATCAATCCGGATACCTGATGTATCTCCAGTTGGGGAACCATCTGCACACCCCGTTTACGGTAGAACTGTTTAAATAGCAGGAAAATTTTAGTGCATGCATGAAATTTCTTATCGCACTATTATCGCACTATTTTAGAAAGTCTACTAAAGTAGAAACGATAATACGTGAGCCAGCAGCCAACGCTGCCTGCTGCACATTCTCCGCCGTTTTTAAATTTGTTATGACTTTCGCCATATCCGCATCCTGGACATTTGACAGAAGCTTTGTCAAATTCAGCTTCGAATCTGATAAACGGTTTGTAATCAACTGAACACGATTCAAGCGCGCTCCAACATCAGCGCTCGCATTGTTTATTTTGGAAATCCGTGAATCGATCAAACTCAAGGAATTTTCAGCAGCTGACTGTGCTGTAGTGGTGTTGCCGGATTTCAAAGCGGTTTCCAGATTCTGCAGGACAGTAAACACATTATCCGTTTCCGCCGATTTTCCAAATACATCTGCACCGCTCACGTTGACAGGAATTGTCGTATTTTCATCCACCTGATACTGAATGGTTCGCGTATCCGGATCTTTGGCAGTCGGATTGTTCGGATCATACGGTTGCTGATTCACCATTTGGCCATTAAATACATATTGGCCGTCAAATTGTGAATTCCCGACTTGCACCAGTTGACCCTTCAACTGTTCCAATTCACTTCCGATCGCCGAAAACTCGTCCGCACTGTTTGTTCCATTGGCAGCCTGCACCGCGATCTCGCGAATTCGTTGCATGACAGTCGATACCTGACTCAACTGCGTGTCCGTATTGTTTAACCAGCTTTGTGCATTGCCGGCGTTTTGCGTGTATTGATCATTTTGCGCCAATGCGGTCTTATATTGCAACACCAATCCCGTACCGACCGGATCATCGGAAGGAGCATTCAATTTTTTCCCTGTAGAGAGCTGTTCCTGGTATTGAGCGAGTCGATTTGTGTTATTTTCCAAATTAAAAAGCATATTTTGATTTAACATGGTTTGTGTAATTCTCACAGTTTGCTGAACCTCCTTGGCAACTCTGCGTTACTGCACCATACTATTGATCGTGTTGAACATCTGATCCATAACGGATACCATTTTCGCTGCAGCGTTATACGATTGTTGGTATTTGATCATATTCGCCATTTCTTCATCAATCGAGACACCGCTGACAGATTGACGCTGGTTGCTAATTTGATTCACTAATGCCTGTTGATTCGTCACATTTTGGTTTGCTTGCTGCCCTTGAATCCCGATTTGATCGATAATGGCATTATAATAACCGGTGACCGTTCCTTGCGGATATGTAATTCCGTTCGCAGGGGCATTGGAAAAATCCAATACACTGCTGCCGAAATTGGATGCCATCGCGGCCAGATCGCCATTTCCCGCTACTGCTTGCAAATTCCCATTTGCGTCCGGTTGCGCTTGTGTTGTTGCAGCAATGTTCCGAATATCACTTGTAATAGCATCGCTCACTTTAATATTGGCAGCAGTAAAAGTAGAACTCCCGTCGGATGTCTGAAAAAAAGCAGGGGCATTTGTCGACGGGCTTTGCGCTGTATACCCTAACTGATGCAAACCGTTAAATCCTGCTACTGTAATAGTTGTTCCAGTTGGCAATTCACCGTTATATTTTGCGGGAATATTTGAAACAGGATCACCTTTTGAAAGTTTCGTACCATCCGGCAATACTGCATCAAACGGCATACTTGTCGTATTGGCCGGAAACGCATAAGTATTCGGCAAACTTACTTGTGCGTTTCCCTGTACAAAAGTATTGACCATTGTGTTTAACATGCTCTGATAATTGGTGACATTTGCAATCGAGTCAGAGTATCCCTTCAACTCCCCGCTCGCAACCGGAATAGACAGATTCCCGGAAGCATCCGCCGTTAGCTGTGTAACTGTCGGTGTTGCAGTACCGGAGGCATTGACAACTGTTTGCCCGCCAATTTTCACGGTATATGTACCGTTTCCTTCAGCAACAGTGACATCCGTCAATTTTGACAACTGATCCAACGCTTCATCCCGCTGGTCACGCAAATCATTGGCCTTATCGCTGCTGGATGCCTCTATCGTATTGATTTGCTGAGTTAAGCCGGAAATTTGCTGAAGATACACGTTTACCTGTTTTACATCCGCCTGCACCCCGTTCAGCAGATTTGTTTGTGTATCCTGCAAACTTTTCGCCGTACTATTCAGCGTATTTGTCAGTGTTTGAGCACGCTCCTGAACAACAGATCGGGCAGACGGATCATTGGAAGATTGCGGGTTTGCCAACTGTGCCCACGCATTAAAGAATTGTGTCATAACCGTACTTATCCCCGTATCGGAAGGTTCATTGAAAACTGCCTGAATCTGATTCATCGTCGTTTGATTCTCCGTCCATTGGCTTAGAGTGCTGTTATTATCCCTATACTGCTGATCCAAAAAGGAACTCCGAATGCGGGTAATATCGGACATCACTACACCTGTGCCGATTTGCCCGGCAGTCTCGGAGCGGGTCAGTCCCGGCTCAAACATGGGGGTATCTTCCGTAAGGTCGACGCGCTGGCGGGAATAGCCCGGCGTATTCGCATTTGAGATATTGTGGCCGGCTGTATTCATCATTGCCTCATTGGCAAATAATGCGCGTTTTAATAATTCGAGTCCATGAAATGTTGAAATCACGAATCAGAAAGCCTCCTCACTATGCCTTGAAATCATACAAAGATGTTTGTTGCTTGCCATAGCTGCCCGCATCTGCGGGTTGATATGTAACATCTTGCGGATCCGGATAGAGCAATTGCATCGTATGATGGACGAATTGCAACGATTGGTATAAAAGACGCGCATTCAAGTCATTTTTCTCTTTTAATTCTTGATAGATTTTTGGAAATTCATTGTTCAGGTGGTTCATTCGTTTTTTTTCGTCTTCGTTTCGTGTGAGTATTTGCAGTCTTGACAATGTAAGATCTTGCTCGGGGATTCGCTCTTGCATGGCTATAAATTTCAACTCTTGCAGACGCTTTTGTTCAAGGGAAGACAGGAGTTTAAAATATCCCATTTCTTCTTGCACAATCCGATCCAATTCTTTTATATCGCCTTGAATCAATACATCTTTTTTCCGGTCAGCCAATTGCAACAATTCCACATGTGCATCATATAGTTTTTCAACTGTATCCAATAACAAGGCAAGTTGGCTCATTTCTTTTCTCCCCCAATTGAACGGCTTGGCCGTACTATAGATCCATGCGTCATGTCATTAAAGAGGATGTTCAAAAAGTAGTCAAAACTCCACGGCGGATTGCTTTGCCGAATCCCAAAAAGGCTTACTCATGTACCAAACACGTACACTCCGTTGCCTTTTCGTGCTTCGGCTTCGCACTCCTTGTGTCTTACTTAACCACTTTTTGAACACATACATTAAAAAAGATCCATTTAGAAAAATAAATGAAAAAAGATCAATCAAAAATCGTTCAATTCCATTTGTTCGTTCGCTTCGTCCCGATTTATGGTTTGTCTTTCTATAAACTTTGGAACTATATCAATACATAAAAGTCTCAAGATTGAGATTGTGAAAATGCGTCATAGACCTTCCGTGCCACTTCCCGTGCATCCACGGCATATGTTCCATCTTGAATCGATGACTTTAAATCATGGATTCGGTTTTCCCGATTCGCACGTTCTGCTTGTTGTACTGCCGATTCCTCTGCATCCGGCGTCTGCGCCAAGTGAATCGCTTCTTCGGAAATCGACACTTGATCTGTCTTCCGTTCCGATTTTATCTGATTTGAGTCCCGACCGGAATAGGAATGCTTCTGATATGGATTGACGCGCTGGACAGGCTGCGATTCATTGATTTTCACAAATATTCCCCCTTGACCGTTCCTTCTTGATCTCTTGTGTTTATCCCAAACAAAAATGCCGATCAGATCGTATTACATTCTGTATCGGCATAGATTATTGAAATGGTAACGGGTAAATTCTTTTAATATGCGTTAAATTAACTCGTTTCCTCAATTATGCTTCTCTTTTCATATAGTATCGTTACTTTTCTTACTGCTAAAATTTTTTATCAAAATCATTTTTTATATTCGAATAATAGCCGGATTTCGATTGATTATACATTTTCATTTCCCGATCTGCCGCTACTGCTTCTTTCAGTTTTTGCACATGCTGCAGCGAGTTTTTCATACAATCATCACAAATCTTGCCTTTTGTAATAGGTGCTCCGCAACGCTCGCATTCATAGTGCAGGCCCGGATAATGGTAAGCAATCAAACGGCCTTCCCGCACAAATTTGTAAATCGTGCCAAGAGGAACCTCTGTCGCTTCCGATACCTCGTAAGGCTTGGCATTCTTATGTTCGCGCAGATAATCGCGAACGGTATGAAACGCTTCATCTTCCGCCCGAATGCAATCCGGACAGACATCCCGCAACGCTTTATTAAACAACTTCCCGCACAGAGGACAGTTTGCTAATGCCATGATACACGTACACTCCTCTTGGTAAAATGTGATCCAAGCGTAAATGTGAGTCAAGTATATGTATGGAGAAACATATTCAACTCGTATGCGCATGGTTTGATTTGCACACGGCTTTGTTGTAGGAACCGATTCCACAATATGTTTCTCTTGTAAGTGTACCATGGTTTTGCAAATCTCACACTATGCTTTCCGTATTCAACGAATATCGGTTACGAATTCCAATAGTTTATACGATTGGGGTGTTACAAATCCGCTCGGTTCCCATTCTAGAAACATATCCATTTCCATTTCCATTATCTTAAACCACTCGCTTTTTTCAAGATCAAAATCAATTCACCGGGCAACTGTCAACACCCATACACCTGTGCATCCCTTGTGCAACAATTCCTTGGTACATGCTTCCACCGTCGCACCGGTTGTAAAAACATCATCCACCAACAAAATATTTGCATTGCTAACCTTGTTATGAAATGTTTCCGAACATTGAAAAGCTCCTTCGAACGACCGCAAGCGCTCGATGCGAGTTCGGGATGCTTGGCTGCTGCGCGTGGAAATGCGCTGGAGAGGCTCCAGAATAGGTATTCCGGAATATTCGCTAAGTTGCTTTGCCAAAACATACGCTTGATTAAATCCGCGATGACGCAAGCGGTCTGGATGAAGCGGTACCGGTACGATATAGTCAAAAGGAATTTCGGCAAAATACCGGGTCCAAGCTTCACACAGCCATATGCCTAACCAGTGAACCGCTTCCAGATTCCGTTCGAATTTTAAAATCCGGATCAGATCTTTCGCCGTATCTTTATAGCGAACCGCTGCACGGGCAAAAACAAAGGGCCGCTCATGTTCCATGCATTCGGAGCAAACCAGCAAACCCGAGCGATTGTTTGAATCATTGTTTGAATCATTGTGATACGAGTGATAATTAAAAACTTTTCCGCAAATGACACAGTCTACAGCTGTGATCGGATTTTTTCGACTTTGGCAGGCATGGCATAACCAGATGCGTGATTCCGGAATCTCTGATAGACCCATGTGTTTCAATTGTTCTTCGGATAATGAAGTTTCACAAACGAGGCATTTGCATAGAGTCGGATAGAGAAGATTGAGAATTGTATTCCACCATGGAGCGATACATCTGAGTGCAGATTTATACGATTCTTTTAAGTGAGTTTTAATAGAATCAACAACTCCTGCTTATCTGAAATTGTTTGTATTATACCATTCGCAAACTTAGAAAAGATAGACGATTCTCCAATTGCGAAAAATTTTCATAGAAATTTTCCAATATGATATCAAATCATTTGAAAACGCAGTAAAATTTTCAAATAAGTAGACGATCCACATTTCGCAAGAGATGTGTCGCTAAATCTAAGAAAACTAGGGACCGTTCTATGGCCTTTGATAATAAAATAAAGCCAAAATACCCGGACCGACATGTGTGCTAATGACCGGACTTAACTCATGAATTTCTGTAATAGCCCCCGGAAATTCCTCTGACACACGCTGTTCCAATTGCTGCGCTTCTTCCAGACGCCGCGTGTGGATCACATTGATTTGCAAATGGTCAGGGTCTATGTTTTGTTTGACCAATTCGATGATGCGATCGAGTGCT
This sequence comes from Fodinisporobacter ferrooxydans, assembly GCF_022818495.1. GTDB lineage: Bacteria > Bacillota > Bacilli > Tumebacillales > MYW30-H2 > Fodinisporobacter > Fodinisporobacter ferrooxydans. The sequence continues at coordinate 829,930 of NZ_CP089291.1, forward strand.
TTGCGCTTTGTTCGTACTTTTTCGAACAACTCAATTTTCCCATCCTGAACAGTCAGGATCGGTTTGATTTGCAAAAGGGAACCAAACAAAGCGGCCGCACCGCCGATTCGCCCGCCTCGATGCAGATGATCCAGTTGGTCAACGACGAAAAATGCTTTTGCTGTACGGATCAATCTTTCCACATGTGCGAGAATCTCTTCCTTGTTTTTCCCGTCCCGTGCCATTGTCGCCGCTTCGATTGCCATGCGGGCCATCGGTTCGCTCGTGATTTGGGAGTCGATAACGGTGATATCACCCCCGACCATATTGGCTGCAGTAACTGCGGAAGCGTATGTACCGCTTAATCCAGACGAAAGAAGAACCGCGATTACCTGATCATGTGCTGCAAGCGCTTTTTCAAATGTCTGAATCATATCTCCCACTGCCGGTTGGGATGTTGTCGGCAATATCGGCGCGCTTTCCAACAATTGAAAAAATTGATCTGTATGTATATCAATGCCTTCTTTAAAGCTGTCTTCCCCCAAATTTACAACAAGAGGCAGGATAAAAATATTGAGTTCCTGGGCAACTTCCGGTGGAATTGCTGCAGTACTGTCCGTGACAATCGCAATTTTGGCCATTGAATTCCCTCCAATCATACTGTAGAGACATCTTACCATATCATAAGCTGACTTGTGTAACATTCATTCCTTGTCAAACAAAAATCGCGAAAAAATAAGACCGCCTGCGCTTGGCTGACGATCCTAATTTAAAAAGGCGTTATTTTATACGTTGTTTTATACGTTATGTTTGACGTTATATTTTAGGGTATTTCGATTCGCATTCAGATATTGCGCCATTGTTGTTGCACCTTAGCTGATGCACTTGAGTTATTGTACTTTTTGTTTCAGTACGTGTACGTCCAATTGCAGGTTGCCAACGGTGTTATTTACAAACCGGATCGTATTGTCCAAGTCAATCACTCGCTTTTCCAACACGTTGACCTGAAATTTAACATCATCTACTTTTTCAGATATCGCATCCATATGTTTTACAACTTCCTGAAACCCGTCATTTACATATTTTTTCATTCGACCTTCTGATTCTTTCACAGATTGATCTACATGCTTCTGCATACGGCCTTCTGACTCTGCCAGAGATTGATCTACATACTTCTGCATCCGACTTTCAGACTCTATCAGAGATTGATCTACATACTTTTGCATCCGGCCTTCTGACTCTGCCAGGGATTGATCTACATACTTCTGCATCCGGCCTTCTGACTCTGCCAGGGATTGATCTACATACTTCTGCATCCGGCCTTCTGAGTCTTTTAGAGATTCATTCAATCTTCTTTCAAATGTTTCTCCCAGCCGCTTTTCACTTTCACGCAACAAATTTGCCATTTGTGAAAGCAAAATGTTTTCGTCCATAATCTCACGCTCCATCAACAATCTATAAGAGGATGTTCAAAAAGTAGTCAAAACTCCACGGCGGATTGCTTTGCCGAATCCCAAAAAGGCTTACTCATGTACCAAACACGTACACTCCGTCGCCTTTTCGTGCTTCGGCTTCGCACTCCTTGTGTCTTACTTAACCACTTTTTGAACACGCACTATAACGTACCCGGCGTTTGATGTTTCAGCGAAGATGCGTTCGGGGTTCTACCATGTCATTTGCCCAATCGTCGTCGGGCTTCACGGTTCAGGCCGGCTGTTTTCTCCTCAAACAATTGATCCCACTTGCTCTGATAGCGTCGATACACAATCGGATACCTCTTCTTCAGGCGATTGATGCCTACAGCCATTTCCTCATGCATGAATTCCATTTCCTGCACAAGCTCCTTGGGAAGCATTTGATCATACATGGAGGAGGCATCAGAGTCGTCGAATTCATCCCAAAACCATTTCGAAGCCTTCATGAATACCAACGGGAATAAATCCCTGTCGATGGCCATGCGATCGATTTCTTTTTGAATGCGGACCAGATTTTGCAAGTCCTTTCTTTCATCCAGTACCAACGGGTGTTTCGGATCCGAAAAATGAATCAGATCCATAAACAGTTCCGCTTCACGAAACATCGCAGCTTCAAAAAATCCTTCGTATTCATCAATCAGAGCGCTGATCACCAACAGCTTATCATCTTCCGCCTGAATGGATTTTAAAAACTGCCGCACTCTTTTTTGAACTTTATCTTTGATCTGCCACTTTCCCGTTCGGACCATCGCATTGATCCACTCGATAAACAGGAAAATGTGCTCAGGTTCCTGCGTTTCGACCGACGGCAATTCAGATTCAATCAGATTCCAAACTTCTTCCTCCCGCCCCAATGCCTGATACACATGAATATACAACCTCCGATACATGGTTGCGTATTCCGGGTATTGCTCCTGCAATTGCTGCAATACATCAAGGGCTTTTTCAGTATGATCCTCATCAAGAAGGAATTTCGCCTTGATGACGAGTATCTTCACCTGATCCTCGATTGAGTCCGTTCGTTCCAAGAGCTGTCGGGATTGCCGCTCAAACTGTTCCAAATCGCCTTTCAATATTTGCACATGCATGAGTCCAATACCTGCACCTAGCATGTTCGGAGAAATATCGAGAATTTGCGTTAATAATTTCTCGGCATCTGTCCATTTCTCCTGCTCCATATACTCCACGGCTTCATTTAGCATATTTTCAATGGAACCGCCGAATTTGCGCATCAAATCGTATTCCTGCCGTTTTGCAGGATCGCGCAACGTCTCGTAAGCTCTTCGAATTCGTTGAAATTCTTCGGGATACTGTTGGGGCGGGTACTGTTTTACCAGTTGAATATAACTTTCTTTGATTCTTTCCGGTCTGGCATTTGCACGTACGCCCAAAATCTTATAATAATTTTCGACCTTTGGCTTGCTCCGTCTTTTTCGCGTCGGTTTTTTTGTGGCTTCCATCGGAATACACCATCTGCTCCATTCGCTTAAATTTCTAAATCGATCAATTCATCTGCAGCTTCTTCAATCACCCGTTCCAATTGATAGATGTCTTCGTCTCGCAGCGCAAGATCCAATAAATCAATGACTTTTTGCGCCCGTTCCCGCCCTTTGGCATCCAGCTCGTCCATCAGTACAAAGGCACGCTCCCGCAGCTTCCTTGCCTCTTCGTGCAGCACGGTCGGTGCTGCCTCGTTATCTTCATCGATCTCTTCCAACTCAATATCATCCAATAATTCATCTAAGGTTTGGAAATCGATATCTTCCAAATCCTCTGCCTCTTCATCAGCTTCAACCAAGGATGCATTCTGCCATAAGCTGTCCAGCCGTTCCATACTTTCTTGGAACGCAGCTTTGGAATCCCGATTCAATGCGTCTTGTACTACGACACTCATTTGCTTCCCGGTGGAAAGGCACATCGCCGACACTTCCAGGATTCCATTTAAGTTATAACGAAACGTTACTTCTATTTTTTCCTGTTTTTCAAAATTGGCGGGGATGCCTCCCAATAAAAACTCCCCTAATCTATGGTTATGTTTCACCCAATCATGCTCACCCTGATAAATCTCAATCGCTACCTCGGTCTGTCCCGGCACGGAAGTATAGAATGTTTGCGACTTAGTTACCGGAATCGTGGTATTCCGAGGAATGATCGGAGCAAACCCGCCCGGACGTTCGGCAACTCCTTTCCATTCTTTTACGACGGCGATCCCCATGGAAAACGGAGCCACATCTGTTGCGACAAGTCCGCTGTCGGATAAAGCTCCTGATTTCAAACCGGCCTCGACTGCTGCACCTAACGCAACCGCTTCGTCCGGATTTATATCCGTGCGCGGATCTTTATCGAATATTTGCCGGATCAGTTCCCGCACTCTGGGAATTCTTGTGGATCCCCCAACCAAGAGCACTTCATCGATATCATCTGGATGCAATTGGGCATCTTTGAGCACGCTGCGGACGCTTTCGATCGTTTCCAGCAACATATCGTCAATCAATTCGACAAATTGATCGCGCGAAAAATCTACTGACAGTCCGACCGGTTTATTATCTTTCACTGTCACCAATGGCAAATCAACAGAAACGACTGCTTCCTCACTCAATGCTTTCTTTATTTTTTCCGCTTCTTCTTTCAGCAACGCACGCGCCCGCAGATCTTCCCTGGGGTCCAGCTTACTCTGGGCAATGATTTTTTCCGACAGCCAATCAACGATTTTCCAATCGAAATCTTCCCCACCCAAATGGCGGTTCCCGGTAGATGCCTTGACTTCCAGTATGCCGCTCATCATCTCAACGACAGATACGTCGAACGTACCACCGCCCAAGTCATATACAAGAAAATGCCGATCTTCATCCATATGGTCTAGCGCAAAAGCGAGAGCCGCTGCAGTTGGTTCGTTAATAATACGCTCAACGATAAATCCCGCCAATTCCCCTGCTTCTTTCGTTGCTCTGCGCTGCTCATCCGTGAAATAGGCCGGTACTGTAATGACCGCTTCCTTTTCTCCCTCTCCATACAGATCGTCAACATATGATTTGAGTTCTTTTAAAATAAGGGCGGAAATCTCCTGTGGAAGCAAGGCTTGTCCGGCAATCGAAACAGGTTCTTGCGATCCCATTTTGCGCTTGATGGCGGCAATCGATCGGTCAGGCATTGCAACAAGAGCGTCTCTTGCTTCATTGCCGACTATGACGTTGTCCCGCAAATCGATAAGAACAACAGAGGGGATGATGCGGTCGCCATTTGGTGACGGAATGATTTCGGGACTTCCATTATGGATATAGGCAACTGCTGAATTTGTTGTACCTAGATCAATCCCGACAATAGGTCGAAACGCATGTTCATTCTTTTCATTATAAATTGTCATCGAATTTCTCCTTTTCCAAAGTGATAACCTGCGCCTTTCGCAACAATGATCCGTCTTTCCAGACAAACCCTCGTTTTACGACTTCAATGACTTGGTAGGGAACATCAGCTTGTCCGCTTTCAGCCAGAATCAAGTGTGCTCTTGCGTCAGTTTTCGGAACGGTGCCGATCGATTCTGCGAATCGCGGATCAAAACTGTTTCCGAGAACCTGCATTTCGTGAATGTCCAATTTGTCAAGCACGTGCAAAATCTGTTCGCTCCACTGCTCAAATAATCGATTCCATGCCGCCTGTTCTTCACTCTCCGTGCGGGAACGAACCAAATCCAGATCATCGAGCCAGCGGATCAATGCTTCCGCCGTTTCTTTCAGTTTCGTTTCGGTCTGAATGTTGCGTTCTTTTTCAGCAGTATCTTGAACTTCCTGCCATTGAATAACCGTTCCGATCGACTCATTTAGATTTTGCAATTTTCCCAGTATATCGTTACCGGTTTTATATTGCAGACGTGTCAGCTTGCTCAGCTGTTCTTCCAGCAACCGCCCTTGTTCTTCCAACGATTGATTTTGTTCACTTATTTGTTCAATTATTTGTTCACTCAATGGATGTAACGTTTCTTTTACAGAAGAAGTGATTCTTCCAATCAACCAATTCAACATAACTGAGAACTCCTTCAAAATACTAAATCCTATAAACTATTGTACGGATGTTTAAATCTTCCGATACCCTCTGCACGATCTTTAGGAGGAGATTTTTAAAGCAGCATTGTCGGAATTCCCCATCAAAAAATGTTCAAACCGCTGTTTAGAAACTGGAGGGCCGAAAAAGTATCCTTGTCCATAATCACAGTTTTGCTTTTGCAAAGCAATGGCTTGTTCTTGTTTTTCGATTCCTTCCGCAATCACTTGCAGATTTAAATTATGTCCTAACGTAATAACTGCATTGGCAATAGAAGCATCCGACAAAACATCGCTTACGAAAGATTTATCAATCTTTAAACAATCGATAGGGAAACGCTTGAGATAGTTTAAGGAAGAATAACCCGTTCCAAAATCATCAATCGATAAATGAACCCCCAAATTTTTCAGTTGATGCAATGTTTGCACAGCTTCCTCTACGTTTATCATCAGCATACTTTCTGTAATTTCTAATTCGAGCCACTGTGGAGCTAATCCTGTTTTATCTAGAATTTTCTTCACAGTAGCAACCAAATTGTTTTGAAATTGACGAGCGGATATATTAACAGAGACTCGTAACGGAACAAAGCCGGCATCCTGCCACTCTTTATTTTGTTTACAAGCAGTATACAACACCCATTCTCCAATGGGGACAATCAGGCCTGTCTCTTCTGCAACGGATATAAATTTTAGGGGAGGAATCAACCCACGATTCGGATGCTGCCAACGGATCAATGCTTCCATTCCGATTATCGTGTTCGTCTTCAAATCTATCCGCGGTTGATAATATAAAAGAAATTCATTTTTTCAATTGCCTTATGCAAATGCTTTTCCAGTTCCAAACGTTCCAATGTGTCTGCATTCATTTCCTCAATATAAAATTGATACTGATTTTTCCCTTGTTGTTTCGCCCGATACATGGCAGTATCCGCCTTGGCAATCAACTCGTTGATATCTTGCCCATGATCGGGACTTTGACTGATTCCGATACTTACGGTCAGATACAGTTCGTTTTCTTCAAGGAAATATGGGGTTGACAATGCGCGCAGGATCGCCTCTACTTTATTTTTAATCTGATCCGACTGCGCTTCGTACAATACAAAAACAAATTCGTCGCCTCCGATACGTGCGACAATATCCCGTTCATCCGCATATACTTTCAGTCGTTCTGAAACGCATGTAAGGATTTGGTCTCCAATGTGATGTCCTAAAGAATCATTGATCAATTTAAAGCGATCCAAGTCAATATAAAGAATGGCGACTCCGATTTCTTTTTTGTAAAGTCGGGAATTTTTCATGCTATTTTTCAAGCTTCTGTGAAAAAGTTTTGAGAACTTATCATAAACAAATCGTCTATTATAAAGCCCTGTCAGAATATCTTTTTCAGAATAGAATTTGGCTTTATCATACTGTTTTCCTAGAAACCAACCAATTGTTGCATATATAATCAAAAGAATGATTTGAGAACCGGATAGATTTCCATATTTAATAACATGTCGAGTGCTCCAACCAATCGAACTACTGATCATAGCCAATAAAGCAATTATTCTGCCTGTATATTTCATTCCATCACCATTCCAGACCAATAGATAATTGGATGCCAATTATTTTTATTGTACAAGAATTTGACAGATAAGAATATATTTTTCGCTTTACAGTTTCTTGCATTCATGTCTTCGAATACATACTGTTCAGAGCCTTGTGGACGGACTCCTCATTTTTTACCAGCTTTTAAATGGCTTATAACTATTATATACTAGTAACTATCATATACTAGTATATGTTTAAATCTATAAATAATAGTGATACACTATTATCAGGATATAATTGATCCAGAAAAGGTGTGTGATCAGATTGCTTCCCGGCTTGCTGTGACACCTAAGCAGGAGCGTCTGCATCCTTTCTGCAAATCATAGGATATAAGGACGGTAAAAATGGGCAACAGACAAACTAGAACAGACGTTATCTTAATTGGTGCCGGAATCATGAGTGCGACTTTGGGTTCGCTGCTGAAAGAATTAGTACCGGACTGGGAAATTACAGTGTTTGAGAGGCTCGCAAACGCAGGTGAGGAAAGCTCTAACGAATGGAATAATGCGGGAACGGGGCATTCGGCACTGTGCGAGCTTAACTACACCCCCGAAAAACCGGACGGATCCATAGATATTAGCAAAGCTATAAAAATTAATGATCAGTTTCAGGTTTCAAAGCAGTTTTGGTCCTATCTTGTAAACAGCAATCTGATACGTAATCCGCGTGACTTTATCATGCCATTGCCTCATATGAGTTTGGTACAAGGGGAAAACAATGTAGCGTTCTTGAAAAAACGTTTTAAAGCACTTTCAAACAATCCTCTGTTCCAGGGGTTGGAATTTTCTGATGATCCGAAAAAATTGAAGGAATGGATTCCGCTTATTATGGAAGGCCGCACATCGAATGAACCTATAGCGGCAACAAAAATCGACTCAGGAACTGATGTCAACTTTGGCGCTTTAACACGCATGTTGTTTGACCACTTAAAGAGTAAAAACGTCGATATAAAATTCAAACATAATGTTGATGATATAAAACGTACCAGCGACGGCTCATGGGAATTGAAAGTGCGGAATATCGATAGCGGCACCGTCGAACGCGTGACTTCAAAATTCGTCTTTATCGGCGGCGGTGGAGGAAGCCTGCATTTGCTGCAAAAATCCGGTATTCCTGAAGGGAAACATATTGGAGGATTCCCGGTAAGCGGACTATTTATGGTGTGCAATAATCCGGATGTTGTAGCGCAGCATCATGCAAAAGTATACGGTAAAGCTAAGGTTGGTGCTCCTCCAATGTCTGTTCCGCATCTTGACACAAGATTTATCGACAATAAAAAATCGTTGCTCTTTGGACCGTTTGCCGGCTTCTCGCCAAAGTTTTTAAAAAACGGTTCAATGTTTGATTTGTTAACTTCCGTAAAAACGGATAATCTCGTAACTATGTTGGCAGCAGGCGCAAAAAACGTTCCATTGACAAAATACCTGATCGAGCAAGTTATGTTATCGAAAGAAAAACGCATGGAAGAGTTACGGGATTTTGTCCCGAACGCCAAAAGCGAGGATTGGGATATAGTGGTAGCGGGCCAACGTGTGCAAGTTATCAAAGATACTGCTGCCGACGGCAAAGGAACGCTTCAATTTGGTACGGAAGTCATTAGTGCCGCTGATGGCTCGATAGCTGCATTGCTTGGCGCTTCTCCGGGTGCTTCTACCGCCGTTTTCGTCATGCTTGAGTTAATAAAAAAATGCTTCCCGCAACATATAAAAGCGTGGGAACCGAAAATAAAAGAAATGATTCCTTCTTATGGCGTGTCACTATTGAAAAACCCGGAGCTTTTCCACGAAATTCATAGTTCAACAACGCGGACGCTTGGTCTAAGCAAAAACTTGCCGTTACAGATAGCACGCCGAAGCGTATCATAAGTAACGGCCTACACCCGCGGCAACGTAAAGGAAAAATCGCTGCCTTTGCCATAGACGCTGTACACATGTACCTTGCCTTTATGGGCTTCGACGATATGTTTTACGATCGCCAGACCAAGTCCTGTTCCGCCGGATTTGCGGGAACGGGTCTTGTCTACCCGGTAAAACCGTTCAAATAGACGGGGAATATCACTCTCTGGAATCCCGATGCCCGTATCTTTGACGTGAACCGTATACGTATCCGGCTGCTCTTCGATCCACACCTCAATCGAGCCGCCTTCACCCGTATATGCGATTGCATTGCTGATCAGATTGATGAGGACTTGGGAAATGCGGTCGGGATCCACATGCACACATACATCGGATTCGAGCGATGTGTCTGATGAAGCGCGCCCCAAAACGCCTCGATATGCAAGCGCGATGCCAGCCCGCTGCGCATGATGCTCCAGCTTGTAAACAGTATCTTCAATCAATTGCTCCAGATTGATCGTGACTTTATCGAGGATCGTCTGTTTCGATTCGATTCTCGACAGATCCAGCAAATCTGCAATCAACCGGGTCATGCGTTCCGACTCATCGTTAATGATCGTAATGAATGCTTTTGCTGTCTCCGGGTCATTGAGCGCTCCATCCAGCAACGTCTCTGCGAATCCTTTCACTGCTGTAACCGGCGTTCGCAATTCATGAGAGACATTTGCCACGAATTCGCTGCGCATCCGTTCCATCCTGCGCCACTCGGAAACATCATGCAAGACGACCACCGCAGCGATTACATTTTGATAGACGTCCAGAATCGGCGTAATGTTCACTTCCACCGTCCGGTCGGATGGTACATGAAAGTGGATCTCCTGCTTGTGATGGCGGGCATAGAGAATGGCATCATCGACCAATGAACTCATGCCGTAATTGTGGCCGACTTCCCAATGCCATTTGTTGTTCAAAAAAACGACAGAATATCCGAACATGTTGGCGGCCGACTCATTGGCGTATGTGATTCTGCCCGAGCGATCCACGACGATGACACCTGCGACCATGCTGCTTAAAATGCTTTCCAATTTTGTTTTTTCGTATGTGACCGTTTCCAGCTGTTCACTCAAACGTGCAGCCATGTGATTGACCGCTTGCGCAAGTGTCGCGAGTTCCCCTTTGCCCCGATAGCGGACACGCTTGGACAAATTGCCTTCCGCGACTTCCTTCGCCACATTGGTGATGTCTTCAATCGGCTTCGCGATCACATAGGCCACCCGCCATGTCATGAAAATCGCCAACACCGCCACAACGAATGCACCCAAACCAACCCGCTCCGTCAACCGCTGCAACTGCAAATGAATGGCATCAACCGGAGTGGAGATTTGGACATACCCGTTGATATGACCATCGATACGAATCGGAACCGCAACATACAGTGCTTCCACATTGGACTTTGGGACAAACCGGATCGCCGAACCGTAAGAATGGGATTTGGCTTCCACGACTTCCGGATTTTTGGCATGGTTTTCTCCGTCCATTTGGACAGGATACGTGCTGTTCATCACATTCCCATTCGCATCGAGGATGGTGACATCTTCATTTGTCTTGTTCTTCAGCCGCTGCACCAACTTGGTCAAACTATCCGATTTGTCCTCCGGCGTGATCGCCGATGAAATGAATAACGCTTCCTGGCGCAAATGATCTTTGACTGTATCCATATACATACTCTCTAAAAACTGCATGACATAGATGCCGAAGATGCCGAGTGCGATTAAAATCACGACAATATAGGTGAACATGACTTTTGAGCGAATCCCGCGAATCATCGTTTATCCCCTCTACTCGTGTTCTACCAATTTATAACCGACGCCCCGTACGGTTTTTATAAAGATCGGATTGCGGGGGTCCCGTTCCACTTTGTCGCGCAAATGGGAGATATGCACATCTACGATTCGGGTATCTCCCGCGAATTCATAGCCCCATACTTTATCCAACAACAAATCGCGGCTTAACACGCGGCCCATATTCTTGGCCAAATACAACAATAGTTCAAATTCCCGCGGCGTCAGCTCGATATGCTTGCCGTATGCCATCACTTCATATTTGTTGGCGTCTACTACAATATCCCCGCATTTTAAAATGCCATTTTTGACATTTGCCTCCGTATCTCCGGATCGGCGCAGCACCGCTTTCACCCGTGCCACCAATTCCCGCGGACTAAAAGGCTTTGTCACATAATCGTCCGCACCCATCTCCAGACCGAGAACGCGGTCGATCTCATCGTCTTTGGCCGTCAACATGATAATCGGCACATTGATTCCCTCTTTGCGCATCCGCCGGCACAATTCCATCCCATCGATTTCCGGCAGCATCAAATCCAAAATAATCAGATCCGGCTGTTCCTGCTTTACAATCTCCATTCCCTGTTTTCCGTTATCTGCTGTAAAGACTTCAAATCCAGCTTGCTGAAACGTGTAAGTAATCAACTTTACAATAGATTCTTCATCATCAACGACAAGAACGCGATTTGCCATTCCAGCATGACCTCCATCATTTTTCTTAACATTCTCTCCGCAATCGTTCGGCAAGATTGGTGTAGCGGTGTGCGATTTTCGATGTGGCGATTGCCCTTTTCACGGCTGCCTCCTGCCCGACGATGACGGCAAGCCGGCGCGCCCGCGTCAGAGCTGTATAAAACATTTGCCGCTGCAAAAGAATGGCATGCTCCATGACCATCGGCAAAATCACGATCGGATACTCACTGCCCTGACTTTTGTGAATCGTCATTGCATACGCATGCTGCAACATGTCAAACTCGTGCTGTTCATATTCGACCGTTCGCTGATCCGGGAAAAGAACTGTCATCCGCCCATCTTCCGCATCCACATCGACAATTCTGCCAATATCGCCATTGAACACGTCTTTCTCGTATTCGTTTTTGGTTTGCAATACTTTGTCTCCGATCCGAAAGGTGATCCCTTGTGCGCGAATTTCCCTTTTCCCATGTGCGAACGGATTGATCGCTTCCTGCAGCAAATGATTGAAACGTTCCACACCAAACCGCCCTTTGCGCATCGGCGCCAACACCTGAATGTGTTCATAACTGTCATAAGGATCATCCAATTGTAAAAAGGCCGGCAAGCGAGTACGCACCAGTTCAAGCAGCAGTTGTTCCATTTGATCCAGATCATGGACCGGCAGAAAAAAACAGTTATCCTCCCTGCCGCCCTTCCGAATCATCTGTCCATGTAAAACGCGATAGGCATTTTCCACAATTAGACTTGCCTGCGCTTGACGAAATACTGTCGTAAGTGTGACGGAAGGCACTGTTTTCGAATCGAGCAAATCCTTTAAAATCTGGCCGGGACCTACCGACGGCAGTTGGTTTTGATCGCCGACCAACAACAAGCGGCCATGTGGCGGCAGGGCCCGCAAGAGATAATAAAACATCTGCAAATCAAGCATGGATACTTCATCGATGATGAATAAATCGCCATCAAGAGGATGATTGGCATGGCGGGCAAATTGTCCCCCCGCCCCTTCTACTTGTCCATACTCCAAAAGCCGGTGGATCGTCTTTGCTGGGGCCCCTGTCGTCTCCGTCAAACGCTTGGCTGCCCGTCCGGTCGGAGCCGCCAAAACGGTCTGCCAGCCCAATTGCAGGGCCACCTGCAGGATCGCCCGGATCGTGGTGGTTTTTCCTGTCCCAGGTCCGCCTGTCAAAATCAGCACAGGTGTGGAAAATGCCTCTGTGACTGCCTGCATTTGCTCGGAAGACAAAAGAGATTCCACGGATTGATCGTGTTGTATGCATTCCGCACCGGCAAATCCCTGGCCTGGTCCCTGGATTTTATCGAAAAACCATTGTGCCACATATTCCTCCATCGCCAGATAGGGCCGCAAATATACAGAAAGCCGACCGGTTGCGTCCCGCTCGACTGCTAACTCTTTGATTTGTTGCATGAGGGAAAACGCCTCATCCGCGTGCAAGTGGGGGACTTGCAATTCTGTACGAACCTTGGCAAACAAGCTATCAAAGGGCATACATACATGACCGTCATCCAGCGCTTGTTGCAGCAAATACGCGATTCCTGCCCGAATCCGCTCAGGCGAATCATGTGGAATGCCAAGTGTCTTGGCGATTTTGTCTGCAGTCCGAAAGCCGATGCCGCTGACATCTGTCGCCAACCGGTAGGGTTGATGCTGCAAAATACGGATCGCTTCTTCGCCATACGTTCGGTACAATTTCAACCCAAGCGCCAAGCCAATCCCATAGGATTGCAAAAACACCATCAAGCGCTGCACATGCTGATGTTCTTTGTAGCTTTGTGCAATCTTCTCCCCTTTGGCTGGGCCGATTCCCGGGATGCTCTGCAAGTCCTGCGGAGAATGCTCCATTACTTGAAACACGCGCTCGCCAAATGCGGCCATCAACTTTTTTGCGGTTGACGGGCCGACTCCGCGCAACAATCCGCTAGCCAGAAACTTTTCCATGCCTTCCTGTGTGGAAGGCGGCAAAAATTCCAGCGAACAAGCTTCAAACTGCTTCCCGTATTGGGAATGCTGCACCACCTTGCCGACAAATCAGTACTCCTGTCCTACCAACACATCGGGCAATGTACCCACGACTGCTATTTCTTCCCTGGAGCCGCTCTGCTGTACTTTTATTACACGATAACCCGTTTGCGGATTCTCAAACGTAATCCGGATGACTGTTCCTGCAACAGATTCCATTTCACCTGCCATCCGGATTCCTCCTTTTACGAGTAAACGTCATTTCCTGTTACGGATTCAGATCTTACTGATTCAAATCTTCTCGCACACCTGTCGCAATATAGACAACACTTTCACCGATATTGGTGGCATGATCGGCAATTCGCTCGATGTAGCGCCCGGCGAACAACAATTGCATAAATTGTTGCGCATGTGCGGCCTGTTTTGGAACGGCTTCAAGGATTTCGCCGACGATATGTTTGTACATTTTGTCCACTTGATGATCATCTTCGCACATTTTTTTCGCCAACCGGATATCTTCATCAATATACGCGCGAATACTGTCGCGAATCATTTGCTGGGCAATCCGCGCCATATTGGGGATATCCACCAACGGTTTGACAAGTGTCTCCCCGTCCAGCCGCTTCGTCACTTTGGCAATATCGACAGCCAAGTCGCCAATTCGCTCCAGGTCGCTTGCGATGCGGATGGCTGAAATAATCTTGCGCAGATCTGTGGCAACCGGCTGCTGTGTCGCGATTAATGTAGCACATTGGCTGTCGATCTCCTGCTCCATTTTATTGACCAATCGGTCATCGGCAATAACTTCCAAAGCAAGGGGAACTTGCAGCTCTTTTAATGATTGTGTTGCTTTTGCCAGTGATTCTTCAACGAGAACACCCATTTTTGTCAAATTTTGCTTTACGTCACGCAATTGTGCGTCAAAGTGTTGGCGGTTGCTGATCATTCCAAGTACCCCTTTCTCATTAGCCGAAACGGCCTGTAATGTAATCTTCTGTACGTTTGTCTTGCGGACTTGTAAACAGATCTGTGGTTTTGCCGTATTCGATCAATTCCCCATTTAAGAAAAACGCCGTTTTATCGGCAATCCTTGCTGCCTGCTGCATATTGTGCGTGACAATGACAATCGTATAATCGCTTTTCAATTGATCTACTAATTCTTCAATCCGTAATGTCGAAATCGGGTCAAGGGCGGATGCCGGTTCATCCATCAATAATACTTGCGGTTCGATCGCCAAGGCGCGGGCAATGCACAACCGCTGCTGCTGGCCTCCCGACAAGCTCATGCCGCTGGCATGGAGACGGTCCTTGACTTCTTCCCACAAAGCTGCCATGCGCAAACTTTTTTCCACCCGCTCCTGAATTTCCGATTTGTTGCGAATGCCGTTGATTTTCAAACCGGCAGCCACATTTTCAAAAATCGACATCGTGGGAAACGGATTCGGTTTTTGAAAGACCATGCCAATCGTACGGCGTACATCGACAGGATCCAATGAATAAATGTCCTGATCGCCCAACTTGACATCGCCGGTAACCTTGGTGCCGCCAATGGATTCATGCATCCGATTTAAACACCGGATGAATGTTGACTTGCCGCAGCCGGACGGTCCGATGATGGCGGTCGCCTCATTTGCCGCAATATCCATGGAAATACCTTTTAATATATGCAAAGCCCCATACCAGGCTTGTAAATCACGCACAGTAATTTGTCGTTCCATAATCCACCTCGAATAAAAAAGTACGATCATTGAGTCAATTTGAAGTATGCTGCAAGAAACCCGGGATTGTGCTATCTTAGCATAACCGTTTATATATTGTCCTATTTTTAAATGGTTGCGTATCCTCCGGAATTTCTTATTTTTAAACGTACCATAAATATTCGGAGAATGGAACTTCGCAGATAAAATCCGTCATTTTCATTGTGGTGAAACCGACAAGAACATTCATTTGCACACAGGTCATTTGCTTCTAACATGTATCTGCCCCCTTGCAGTAGTAAAATCCTTTCATCCATTCATACAAACCACACGACAAGCACGGAGATCTGCCCCTCCCCGTGCTTGTCGTGTATCTTCGAAAATTCCCAACAAAACTATATCATGTTTAAGCATATTGTGTTTAAGCATTCTACCGAAATTTTTTAGGATTCTATCAAAAACTTTACGCATTCCATCAAAACGCAGTAAAATCGTCCTATCACATAACCAGCCTATACGATCACAAATTTTAAGATTGTCCTTTTTATCGTACTATGCAAATGTCAAGAAAATATGTTGATATTGTTAACGAATTGTAAATTGCTTTATTGCACTTTGAAGCGACCGGTCAAATTTTGCAGTTGTTCTGCCATTTCACTCAGGGATGAAGCGGATAAAGCAATCTCTTCCATGGAAGCGGATTGGCCTTCATTGGAAGCGGACAAGGCCTGCATGGCTTCCGAAGAAAGTCTGGATACATTGGTGATTGTATATGTCCGTTCCTTTAGCTGTTCGGTGCTTAACGACATTTGCTGCAAGGCTGCCGAAACTTCCCGGATCTCGCCAACCACCACTTGAACTCCCCGCTTGATCCGTTCAAATGAATCTCCGGCTGCGTTCACTCTGTTTAAACCTTCCGCGACTTCCTTTGTGCTGATTTCTGTCGATTTCACAGCTTCTCGCGTTTCTTCCTGAATCATATGTATGATGGCAGAAATCCGTTTTGCAGATGATACCGATTGTTCCGCGAGCTTTCTCACTTCCCCTGCCACCACGGAAAATCCACGCCCGCTATCTCCTGCCCTTGCCGCCTCAATCGCCGCATTTAGAGCAAGCAGGTTTGTTTGATCCGCAATACTCGTGATGACATCGACAATCTGCCCAATCTCGATGGAACGCTTGGACAGATCCTGAACCGTACTTGCCAATCCCGCCACACTTTGATGAATGGAATGCATTTGCTGTATGACAAGCTGGATCGACATATTTCCATTAAATGCGATTTCGGATGCTTCCGTTGCAGATGACGATACAATTTGTGAATTCTGTGCAATTTTCTGGATTTCGTTCTTGATATCTGTAACAATCTGCACCACTTTCTCAAGATTTTGCACCTGACGTTCTGCACCAGAAGCCGTTTCCTGAATGGTTGCTGTCACTTGTATGGCAGTTTTGCTGTTTTCCTCCGCAATCGCCGCCAACTCTTCCGATGATGCCGCTACTTGGTCTGACACGCCGCTAATTTCGGATATTAAAGTTTTCAATGAGAGCACCATTTCATTAAATGCACTGCCAAGTTTTCCGATTTCATCCTTTGTGCGTATTTCTTCCAATTTTGTAAAATCTCCCGCACCAATGCGTTCGGCATTCCCCACTAGTCTCTTCAGCGGCTTCACCATTCGTCTTGTCAATATCCACCCTGCCAAAAGCGCGACAAGAAGCAACAGTCCGCCGATTGCAAAGGATTCATTGCGCAAGGCGTTTTCCTGGGCCACAAGATTGCTTACCGGAACCCCGACAAACCACATGCCGATAATCTTTTCCTGACCATCCTTGATCGGTTCATACGCCGTCTGATAAATATGTCCGGCGATCGTCGCTTGACTGATATAACTTCTGCCTTGCCGCAATACCGCCTGTACAACCTCCGGCGGCGCTTTGATGCCTGTCGCATAGTTCCCGGCATTTGTGCGAATCGTAGTGGCAATTGCGGTATTCCCTTGATACACGGCGATGGAATCCCCAATTTCCTGCCCGAGCATGTTCACTACAGAATCGTTATTGTTAAATACAAAATCTCCCTTCCACAATTTCCCGCCAATGATGCTCCAATTGCCATTGTACTGATTATTGATCAAAGTCAGTCCCACTTTGACATCTGACTGCAGTTTGGTTAGGCTGGACTCTGTAATCACCTGATTGATCCTTGTCAAACCGAGAATGCTTAATGTAATTGTAATAACAATCGCCATGATGCATAACATTCCCAGCACCTTAAACTCCATGCCGAGAGTCATAAACCCTTTCCAAGCACCCATAAACTTCATTCGTCCACGCAATCGAGCCGGAATGTTTCGCAATACTTCTACTATTTTTCGTTTCAACATGTGTCCACCCCTTAATGAAGCAATGTCTGACCACCCGGAACACCAGCATCTCCATTGTGTTGCAGCAAATCTCATCAACAAACATTGTCAAATGTCATCGTAACATGTACAGATTGTATTACCGTAAAGCAATATTAAATTTTGTGTAAAGAGAAACGCGATCGGATAAAGAGAACCTTGAATCAGGTGGAGTTTTTTGCTATCGGATAAAAAATAAGAAATGGCGTGAAAATTGACAGACAATTTACACGCCATTCCTCATACGATTATAGGTTGTCTCAAATATATCTATTCTACTATTATTTTAGCAGTAGTTGTTATTTCATCGCACCTGAAGAGCGGTTCACCAATGTTCGAACTACCAGATGAATCAACAGAATGATCACCAACAGCACAAAGGCAGCACTATATGCCAATTCTCTCGCCTGCGGGTATGGCTGATCAATATATGTCCATACTACATATGTGAGATATCCCACCTGATGGCCTGTCAGTTGTCCGGACGGATTAAAGGAAGACCAACCGGCTGTGTATAAGAGCGGAGCCGTTTCCCCCATCCCGATCGCCACAGCCAAAAGCACCCCGGTAGCGATGCTGCCTCCGACCGGTTTCCAGACAACGCGGGAAATTGCCTGAAATTTCGTCATGCCAAGCGCCCATGCGCCTTCTCGCAATGCAAGAGGAACCTGCTGCAAGCTGGATTCTGTCGTACGCAAGATATACGGCAGCATGATGATCGTCAGTGCAATGCCGCCGGCCAGCGCAGAGAAACCCCAGCCCCATCTCAGCACCATCAGCAGGTAGCCAAAATAACCGATCACAATGGAAGGCACGCCCGACAGTACTTCCGTCAAAAAACGAATGACGTTTGCCGTCTTTCTGCGAGCAAATTCGGACACATATATGCCTCCCAGAATCCCCAAAGGTGCGGCAATGATCGTCGAGATGATAATCAGTTCAAATGTTCCCAAAATCGCGTTTTGCAGTCCGCCGGCGATTCCGTGTGTGACAGTTGTCAGCATATCCGGCCGGAACGATATGACGCCTTTGTAAAGAATGGTTCCCAATATATCAAGAAGTCCAAATAATACGAATGCGGTTGCCAGCCATGCGAATGACCAGCCGATCTTCGAACTCCACTTCCTTCGTTTCGAATATGTCGATATCATGCTTTTACCCCCATGCCGATTTTGCTGCCCCGACTTTTACGATTCACAAGCAACCGGGCAGTCAGGTTGGTAATCAGCGTCAACGCCATAAGTATGAGAGCCAATTCCGAGAGCGCATAAACCGCCATATGAGATGCATCCGTAAGTGCGCTGTCCAATTGATCGGCAATGATCGCAGCCATCGTGGATATAGGGCTATAGATATTATGCGGCAAATAGTTGACCGCACTGCCGCTGACCATAAGTACCGCCATGGTTTCCCCCATTGCTCTTCCCCAACCGAGTGCAATGGCGCCAATCAAACCTTCTTTGATATATGGGACACAAATGAGCCGGACGACTTCCCAGCTCGTCATGCCAAGACCGATCCCCCCTTCACGGTACAAAGCGGGCACTTGCAACAACAAATCCCTTGTGGTAGCGGTAATGATAGGAATGATCATCAGCGCGAGGACGAGCCCGCTTGTCAAAAGTCCCATCCCGGTTCCTACAGGCCCTTTAAAGAACGGAAGAATGGTACCAAGATTGATCAATATGGGACCCAATTGACGGCTTACCCATGGAGCCAATACAATAATCCCCCACAAACCGAATACGACACTCGGTATGCCGGAAAGCAATTCCACTACGATCGACAAGGCAGACCGCATGATTCCCTGAACTTTGTATGCCAAAATCACTGCTGTGAGTACAGAAATCGGGACGGCAATCACGAGTGCGATTACAGACGAAAAAATCGTACCGACAATAAACGGCAGCGCCCCATAGGATGCCCCGGCAGGTGCTGATACACCGTTTTTTGTCATCATTGCACCATACATATTCCCCATATTCCATGTGATTCCTGTAATAAAATGCCATCCCATCAGACGTATGCTGGGAATCGACTCAATAAAAACCATGACACCGATGGCCACAAGAAACAGAACTGGGCTACCGGCACATATGCCGGTAGCCAATCGAAACAGCTTGTCTGCTATCTTGGAGCCTGATTTAACCTTAAACATCCTATCAGCTCCCGAAAAACGTATGTTTCTATTATATAGGATCTATATATTAACCGCCAATTTTTTCGATTTGCGCCTTGCTCTTCGGTTCAACACTAGCAGGAAGCGGCAAGAATTGAACTTTTGTCATATATTCCGCTTTGTTACCGCCTTTTGTATCGATCGCCCAGTTCAAGAACTTCTTCAATGCCGCTGCCATATCTGCAGGCTGTTTTGTGTTCACGATCGCGTATTCGAAGTTGATGATCGGATAGGATGTAGCTCCCGGTGCATCGATCAAGGAAATCCGCTCGTCATCAGGCACTTTGCTTACCATCGCATTGACTGCCGACTGAATATTTGCCGATGTAGGAAGCACGAACTTGCCATCTTTGTTTTGCAAACTTGCATATCCCAATCCCTGTTGCGTTCCTTTGTCCAACCAGCTGATACCTACATAGCCGATGCTGTACTTGTTGTTGGCAAGCTGTTGAACGACTCCGTCGTTGCCTTTTGCACCGATTCCGCCTTGTACGGATGGCCAGGAAACGCTCGTTCCAAAGTTGACTTTTTGTTTCCAGGTGCTGTTCGTATCTGTCAAATACTGTGTGAACAAGAATGTATCGCCGCTGCCGTCAGAACGATGGACAGGAATGATTTGCTCGTGCGGCAATTTTACTCCTTTGTTCAAATCTGCGATCGCAGGGTCATCCCAATATTTCACTTGACCGAGGAATATTTTCGCCAATACATCGCCGCCCAAATTGAGGTGTTGGTCTTTTCCCATGCCAGGAAGATTATACATGATCTGTTGCGCAGAAATTGCCAAAGGTATGTTAAGTATGGAAGGATTTTGTTTCATTTGAGCATCAGACATAAAAGCGTCGGAAGCACCGATTTGTACAGTGCCGGCGATTGCTTGCGAAATGCCTGCACCGCTCCCCGTAGATGCAGCAGAAATGCTCACATTCGGATCTACGGATTTATATGCGCTGATCCATTGTCCGTTAAATAAAGGATAGAGTAAGGATGATCCCGTTTCGTTGATCGTTACAGCCGCTGACTTGCTTCCCGTTGCAGCGCCTTGTTTCGTCGTATCTGCTTGTTGACCTTGATTTTGTGTTGCTGCGCCGCATCCGGCAGTTGCTGCAACAGTTGTAAGAACTAATGCAACTTTGACCCACTTTGCTACACGATTCGACTTCATATGATTTGTTTCCTCCTCATCTCCGGTTGAATTGTTTTTCTGTTCTAGTGTGTCCAACCGTAATTAGAGTATCAGTTTTTTATGAAAGTGTCGTAAACCTAACGTAAAGGTTTTGTAAATTTATTTGCGTACACAAATACAATTCATGATTTTATTGCTTCGACTGCAATCGTCTGTTTACCGCACCAGACTCAGACTGCGTTTTTGCAAATTGCCAAACAACTCCGCCGTGCCGTCAAGCCCCTGATATAACAATGTGCTTCCTGCATACTGTTTGACCATTTTCTTTAAACCGGCCGCCTGTTCACTGATTTGCAAATGATTTTGAATCAACTGCGGATTACACGTTAATGCGGCCAATGCGATCGACACATGCTCCGCTGTATGTTTGTTCAATTCCTGCCGCTTTAAAAAAAGTTTGGCCCGTTCAAATTGCCGGATAACCGCTTTGCCGACACATTTGCCGGCATTTGCGGAAACGACGATCATATAATCATCCCCGCCGATATGCCCGACGAAATCTTCCGGATGTCCGCATTCCCGTATAGCTCGCTGCAAAATCCGCGCCGTCAATAATATCAGCCGATCGCCTCGTTCAAATCCATATTTGTCATTGAACGCCTTGAATGCATTCAGATCCGCATACAACACGTCAAAGGGAACGCCGCTGTCGAGCCGATGCCGCAATTCTTCCTCAATCCTGACATTTCCCGGAAGTCCGGTCAGGGGATTGGCATATTTGGCAAGTTCGATCTGGATCCGCGACATCGATTGCAGAATGTGGTGGACCGTCACAACGCCATAATAATACTCGCCATCCATTACAATCACATCATCGTACATTTTCTGTTTGCTGCGTTCCGTCGCATAGGACGCCGCCCGTTCGACCGAAGTGCGGCGGTCAAGCATGAGTGGCGTATCATCCATCACTTCATCGATGGTTTTATTAAAATACAGCGGCACTCCATAGCGCCATCCCAACATCCGGAACAGATGTTGACGCGTCACCATGCCGATCGGTTTCGTCCCTTCCATCACGACAACACTTGAAATATCGCGCTGTTGTTCGAATAACTCATGCAACGCCCGCACTTCTGTGCTGCGGGAAATTGTATAGGTACGGGAGCAAATATCGCCGATTTCCGCTGTCTGTCTATGCCTGTACTGGAGTTTGGCTGCCGACCGCTTTGATAAAAGATGCAAGGCTCGCCCCGGGACTTCCATTTGCTGCCTGGCATCGGGCCGCCCCAGAAGATAGCCTTGTCCAAACTGCACGCCCAGGCGTTTGATCATGCGCAATTCTTCATCTGTCTCAATGCCTTCCGCCAACAATTTGCAGTTTACTTTATTGGCGATCGTCACAAATGCTTCCAGGATCGCCTGGCGAATGGGGTCCTGGTCAATATTGCGAATCAGCGACATGTCCATTTTGATGATATCAGGCGCCAACTCCACAATGGATTGCAGATTGGAATAGCCGGCGCCTACGTCATCCACCGCAATCAAATACCCCTGATCCCGGTAATGATTTAACGCGCGGCGAAAGGAATGAAAATCCCGGATGCTGTTCCGTTCGGTAATCTCAAACACAACTTGATCCGGTTTGATATTCCGCTGTTGCAAGATTTGCTTGGTCCAGCCGGCCGAAAATCTGGCATCGTCAATCATTTTTGGATTCATATTCAAAAAAAGCTTTCGATCACGGCCGAGCTGCTGCAAATTCGTAATGGCAGCTTCCCGGCAAATTCGTTCCAACGTATACAAATCTCCGTATTCTTCGCCACTGGCAAACAGCACATCCGGCCGTTCAAAATACGATCCTTTGGGTCCGCGGGACAACGCCTCCCAGCCGATCACTTGCGAGAGCTCCAAATCTACGATCGGTTGATAGACACTGCGAATATCCCTGCGCAACAAAATGGATTGAAATTCCCCGTACAACAAAGAGGAACGGGCATTGTCGCCCTTTTTGGCCATACGCATCGCCTGCTTGATGCAGACATATAACTGTTTTTCCAAGATCCCGCGGTCCTGGTACATAATCGCATATCCGACATGCAAGTCCACTTGCAGCCCCAACGTCTGCACGGTCTCCTGATTCATCTGATAGGAAATGTCCCGCCGCAATGCGTTGGACAACTCGTATATTTGCTGTTCGGTCGGATTCTGCGCTGCGATGCAAACCAGAAAATCATCCGCCCAAAAATTTTCAATCGATAAAATGTCCTTTCTCGGCAACGTGGCATGAAGACACACTTGAATCGCATCGGAAAGAATTTGAATCAGCTTTGCCGACAGCTCATCACCCACGCGGCTTTCGATTTCTTTCATCTTTACAATATCGACATAAAGCAATACAATCGCTTGATTGTGATCCAATGCCGTCTGCAATTGTCTCGCTAACGGATGATAGCGGATCAGTTCATTTACAATACTCGGCGGAGGCTGAAATTTCCCTCTCCCGAAGTGAATCATTTTGCCGACTTGAAAAAGCCAGCGCGAAAACGGATGGTTCCCCATGTTCTGAACTCCTTAACGATCCGACTCTGCATCGTCCCTGGACTGGATACGTTCCCACTTGATGATTCCTATTGTACTGTGCGAATTTTGCGGAATCGTAAACAAACGATGTTGGAATTGTAAATGCGGATAGATTTACAATTTCTTTAAATGATCTTTAAAAATCCTAAAACTGAATGGGTTATACTACAAATCAAGCAAAAGAATCTCTGGATGCCTGGGGGTAGTTTCCATGAACGGTCAGCACGGACAGTATTATGTGGTACCATCAGAAAAACGCGGTTCTTGCATCATCGATCGCAACCGGATTCCATATATCATCGGCTGCAACCTGCCAAACATATGTACAAGTCAGTTGCAAAAGGCACAGACCCAAATGATCTCCTCCATTGTACAGCAGGAACAGGCAGTTGCTCTCTTGTTAGACATATACTTCCTGCTGGATACGGGCAGTTGCTCCTTGTCCATTTGCTTATTCCAACAGGACCACCCTTCATTCTTTGCAGACTTGGAAGAAGCCCAGGCATTATACCTGTTGCCAGAGGGAACGAATCCATTGATTCATAACAATCCTTCAGTTTTTATGACTTGTCTGAACCAAAAAGGAATCGGCGTTGCCATTACCGAACAGCTGCGGCAAACCATATGTGTCATGCGCCAAACATTCCCGCTGCCGAACGTTTTTATTCCTGCATCTGCCCCCGGTTTCTCTCTGTAATCCTCTCGATTCTGCCCCGGGAGAAACCATTTTCAAAGAACCTTTTACTTTCTGTAAAAGGTTCTTTTTTAACCTGAAATTTCAAAACATTCTTTCATCCAAAGGATTGACCCTTACCTATATCACCTGTACAATGAAATCTAACAATAGATTGGACGCTCTTGCATGGAAATCTTCAAAGAATTCGGCAGAAGAGGAAGTAATTGGGGGAACCGTGGGATGAAAGCTACAGTTGGCAGTAAAATCCGCGAAGTTCGCATGCGCAAGGGAATTACCCAGACCGAACTTGCAAACGGACTTGTGACACCAAGTATGATCAGTCAAATAGAAGCTGACAAGGCGAATCCATCGTACAGCTTATTGTATGCAATCTCTGAACGTCTTGAGACGCCATTGGAGTATTTTCTTACTGACGTGCAAAATCAATTAGAAAAAACAAGTGCGTTTCGTATTGCCATTGCGTATATCAACTGCCAACAAGACGAAGAAGCCATACCGTTCTTGCAGCGGTTGCTGGAAGATGATCCGCCTGTGATACCGATTCTCGATGTCACATACTATCTGGCAGTGGCCTTATTGCATACGGGCAAGATCCATGAAGCGCACGCCAAATTTGAATATGTGCTGGAAAATGCTTTATTGCAAAAAAATACGGAGCGCATCATCCAGTGCTATATAGAATTAGGAAATTTGGAATTCCAGGAACATGACTATCCGACGGCTATCCATCACTGGAGGCGCGGATATGCACAGGCAAAAGAAAGAGAGTTGACCGATCGGTATCAACTGGCGCAAATTTGCCGCTTGCTTGCGTTAGCCTATGATAAAATCGGCGATCTCGATGCTTGCCATCGGTATTATACGGAAGCGCACCAATATGTATCGACACCGGAAACCCATCGGGAAGTTGCCGATACGTATCGCCGACTGGCAACTCAGGCACATGAAGAAGGCCAATTTGATGTGGCGATCGAGTATGCGATGAATGCTTCCATCTTAAGCCGTCAAGCCGATTTGCAGAAAGACATTCTCACGATACAAATCGCTTATGGCAAGCATATCGGGGAAAACAACCAAACAGAAGAAGCGATTCAGCTTTTGGAAAATACGGCAAAGCAGGCACAAGTATATGGAGAAGAAGAAGAAGCAGGAAAAGCTCACATTGCCATTGCCGAATTTCTTTTCGATACTCACTGCGAGGAGCTAGCATTGCAGTATGCGATCAACGCATTGCAGGCAGTACCCAAACGCACGGTCATGCAAGCTGATACATTGTACCTGTTGGCAAATATTCACCAAAAATCCGGTGAACTGAATAAGGCGTTGGAGATGTATCAACAAGCCATGCTCATATATCGGGATCTCGATCACGCGCAAGGGTTGATGAAATGCCATTCCAATCTGGGGATCGTTTACAGCAATCTGGGAGATTTTCGCCATGCATCGGATAGTCTGGAGCAGATGCGTTCAGCCCTTGAGCAAATGTTGCATGAACGCAGAGTCATATCCTGATGCCGGTTTGTGTGAAGCACATGAAAATCATTCACCTGTGACGGCTTCGTGAAAAAATTTTTTAGCGTTTGCGTTCACGCAAACGCTTTTTCCGTTTATTCATTTGCTCGTTATTTCCCGCACAACCCGCTGATTGCCATGACGATTTCATGAGGATTTCGGATGGTTCTCAGATCCACGACGCAAACCATATCTTCCGATTCATGAAGCATTTGCAGAAGAAATGCATCCGCTTCCTGCCGCGATACGGTATTAAACCGGAACCATGTGTGCCGTTTTGCCAACTTCTCTAAAATACCGCCTGTAGCATCCGTTGATTCCATATTTACAACTGTAATACTCAACTTTCGTTTTAACAGCGTTGCACCGCGCAACAAAGGATCGATGCATCCTTCTACGTATTCTTCCCCGTTCTGTACCAAAAACAGCACATGAACACCCGTTTTGAATGTTTGACTCTTGTTCCAAATCGCCATCACCACATGCCATGCAGCAAGAACTGCTCCGTAGATTGCCAACAGCCAGAGTACGAGGGTAAGCACCGCCAACACCTCCCTGTGTTGACACTATATGCGTATACCTACATGACGGTGCGGAGAGAAATGTGAAAAGGCAGAGCCTGCACAGTAGCTCTGCCATTAAAATGGGGTAGGGTGATATAATATACAATTCGAAGGGCATCTGTTGTTTATGCGGGTTGTTGACAGCCGTTTTTAATGATGTGAAAATTTGATGGCTGAAAACCAAATGAATTAGGCTCCTGCACCGCTATAAGGAACCAGCAAAATAAACAATACGAAAATAATCAAAAACACAACTGCCCAACGCGTATATCCACCAAATGTTCCGTACATGTGTACACACCCCTTTCTAACCAGTATACATCATTAGATGCAAGAGATTAGAAATGTGGAAGGTACAAACGCCTGATCCTATAATCCCGCTTCTTGCCGCAAGAGATCCGCTTTATCCGTTTGCTCCCAGGGAACATTCAAATCTGTACGTCCAAAGTGTCCGTATGCAGCAGTCTGACGATAGATCGGACGGCGCAAATCAAGGGACTTGATAATGCCGGCCGGACGCAGATCAAAATGTTTATTCACAAGTTCAACCAGAATATCTTCGGAAACTTTTCCCGTTCCAAATGTATCGACCATGATCGAGACAGGACGGGCAACTCCGATTGCATACGCCAATTGAACTTCACATTTATCCGCCAATCCCGCTGCCACGATGTTTTTGGCAACGTAGCGAGCCGCATATGCAGCAGAACGATCCACCTTCGTCGGGTCTTTTCCGGAGAACGCACCGCCGCCGTGCCGTGCATAACCGCCATACGTATCCACAATAATTTTACGGCCTGTCAGACCTGCATCCCCTTGTGGTCCACCGATGACAAAACGGCCTGTCGGGTTGATGAAATATTTGGTGTGTTCATCCAATAGATTCGCAGGAACTACCGGCTTGATGACGTATTCCATCAAATCGTTTTGAATCGTTTCCAACGTCACTTTTTCGGAATGCTGTGTGGAAATGACAATTGTATCGACACGTACCGGCTTGTCTCCATCATACTCGATCGTTACCTGTGTTTTCCCATCCGGACGCAAATAGGACAGCGTTTTGTTCTTGCGTACTTCCGACAAACGGCGAGACAAACGATGCGCCAACGAAATCGGCATCGGCATCAATTCTTCCGTTTCGTTGCAGGCAAATCCAAACATCAATCCTTGATCGCCGGCGCCTGTTGCCTCAATCTCTTCTTCTGTCATTTCACCTGTACGGGCTTCCAAGGCTTTGTCCACACCCATTGCAATATCAGGCGATTGTTCATCAATCGAAGTAATGACTGCACATGTATCTGCATCAAAACCAAATTTCGCGCGGGTATAGCCGATTTCGCGGATCGTATCACGCACCACTTTCGGAATATCCGCATAACAGGATGTCGTGATTTCTCCAGCTACCAATACCAGACCTGTGGTAACAGATGTTTCACAAGCGACGCGCGCCATCGGATCTTTGGCTAAAATCGCATCCAGAACCGAATCAGAAATTTGGTCACATATTTTATCGGGATGTCCCTCGGTTACTGACTCTGATGTAAATAAGTACTTACGTTTTGCCAAACAGAACCCCTCCTTGTCCTCCGCAAAAAATCAAAGCTAATGTTAGTACATTTCTATATATATGTCAATGAAAGATGTAGAATTATGTAGATTTTTGCACATTTTTAAATGTTGCAACGGAATAATAGGGTTAGGGAGTGTATATACACCCTAACCCTGCTTTTTAGCCTATATTCTTTTGAAAATCTTGAATTACTGATTTTGCTGCTGCAACGCCTGTTCAGCAAAGGCTACCAGCTTTTTGGTCATAGATCCACCGACGGAACCGGCTTCGCGTGTGGTGACATGTCCCCAATAATCTTCACTGCCTTGGTACACATTAATCCCCAGTTCAGCGGCAATTTCATATTTCATATCATCGAGAGCTTTATGTGCCGATGGTACAAGTTGTGATCGTTTACGGTTCGCCATTGTTCTGCCTCCCCATTTGAGTTTGTAATGTTAGTGTGGTTCATTTGCTCAGGATCCACACTAGCAAATCGATGGAGCGGCTAACAGGGATTTTAAGATCTGGAAGTATCTTCAGGCCACCGAGTGCGTTTGCCAAAACGGGTGTCCCGCAGAACTTTCCAGGCAAATTGCGGCAAGACCAATTGCCGCCGCCAGCGGCTCGGTTGGCTCACCAAGCGATAGAACCATTCGGCTCGCAAATTTTGAAACAGCCTGGGCGCTCGTTTGACGGTACCTGCCCATATATCGATACAACCGCCAATGCCGATCATTAACGGAACTTGCAATTGCTCCTGATATTCTGCAATAAACAACTCCTGTTTCGGCATACCCAAACCCACGAGTAAAATATGTGGTCGAAATGTACGGATTTGCTCCAAAATCAGCGGCAATTGATCCCCAAAATAACCATGATGGCCTGCCAAACGAAGATTTGGGTATTGGATTTTCAAGTTGTCCAATGCTTTTTGATTCGATTCCGGCGATGCTCCCAGAATAAATACAGACCAGCCTTCCTGTTCCGCTTCCTTTAATAATAGGGGTGTCGTATCCGCGCCTGTGACGCGTTCGGAAATGGATCTTCCATAATATTTGGATGCCCAAACAATCCCGATGCCATCCGGGGTAATTTGTGCAGCACGTTGAAAAATTTTATACAGCCTTTCGTCAGTCAATGCCATCATCACAGCTTCCGGATTTGCCGTAATGATATGCTCCGAGCCGCCGCTTTGAATCAAAAGCTTCCAATAACTGACGGTTTCCTTTGTCGTATATAAAGAGAACGGAATTCCCAAAATGTTTACGGTAGGCAGAATGCCCTGGTTCATGTTTGTACACCATCCTACATGAATATCCTATCATGAATTTCCTTTTTTCCACATGAATATCCTATCATGAATTTCCTGTATCAATGAGTCGAATACACCGAGGAGCCGCAGGGCTCTTCCAAAGGCAGTGTAACACAAAAAATGTAAATGCAACACAAAAAAATCAATCGGACCCGATCAGATCGACTCCATGTTTACAAATTCATCTCCAAGTTTGCAAATTCATCTCCAAGTTTGCAAGTTCATCACCATGTTCACAAAACCATACAAGCTGCCCCAGATCGATTCCGTCGATATGCGTGCCTAATATACATGCCTTTCCAATGCGGGGGGAACCTGCTATACTGTATAAAGCCTGTCGTATTTTGTTTTTTGGTCAGATTGGTAAGAAAGGAAAGGGACGGATATGCCAAGCATCTTGATTTCCGGTTATTACGGATTCGACAATCTAGGCGATGATACAGTCCTATATGGTATTTTGTCCGGCCTGCGCAAATTACGTCCTACGGCAACGTTTACCGTTTTATCCAATCAGCCCAAACGAACCGAAACGCTATTTGGCATCCGCGCTGTTGACCGATGGAATCTTGGGACGATTTTCCGCGAATTGAGGAAAACAGACTTATTGGTGATGGGCGGCGGCAGTTTATTGCAAGATGTCACAGGTCCGCGCAGTATTTTGTATTATCTCGGCATTGTCGCTTTGGCCAAATTTTTGGGCAAACCTGTCGTTTTTTACGCCCAAGGGATTGGACCTGTCAACAAGCCCCTCAGCAAACGATTGATCAAGTCGATTGTCAACCGGGTAGATCTGATTACCGTGCGCGATGACAAATCCCATGATGATCTGCAAAGCTTCGGCGTCATTCGACCGCCTGTGCACGTAACGGCAGATCCCGCTTTGGCCATTGAACCGCTCTTGTTCCAACCGGAAACAGGACAGGCAATTTTTCATGAATTTCACATTTCCCCGACAGAAGATCGTTCCCGCCAGGTGATTGGCATTGCCATTCGCAAATGGAATGCGGCGGTTCCTTACATAGACATTCTCGCAAAAGCGGCAGACCGATTGGTGCAGCAGGGCTATCAAGTGGTATTTGTGCCGATGCAGTTTCCCCGGGATGTAGAAATATCACGGGAGATCGCCGATCATATGGTTCAGCCTTCCGTTGTATTGGACAGGCAATTTTCCTTTCGCGAAATCGCCAGCATTATCGCAAATTTGGATATCATGGTTGGCATGCGGCTGCATTCGCTAATTTTGGCGGCGATTTGCAATATTCCGTTTGTTCCCATTTCCTACGATCCAAAGATCGATCGATTTATCCACCGCATGGGAATGGGCAAAGCAATCCATGTCAATCAGCTGGATGAAGAAACTCTTGTCGCGCAAATTCTGGCATGTCAAACACAATTCCGGGAAAATCAGCCACATCTGCAGCATGCATTGCAAGAATTGCGGAAAGAAGCAGAGAAAAGCGGAGAACTGGCTGTCCACTTTTTAAAATCCGCCGAACCCGAAAACGGATGGATAGCCAATCAAAAATAGGTAGACAATACATTGAAAGTACATAGACAATCGACTGACAATGGATAGACAATCGATCAATTGCGAATGGAAACGGATCCTGTCGCGAACCCCTTTCGACACGGATCGCCAAATGACACAATCGCCAAATTGAGGCAAAATTTTTTTGTAGTCAAAGAGGCTTCTGGCATTCTATAATGGCGTTGGAAGCTATCTTTGAGGTGATAGAGTTGGTCAATTGGAGGAAACATCTCGTACCATCCGTTGTTGCAGCAGTCCCTTTATTTTTCATAGGAGCCAATATTTCCGGATGCGGCGTTGGGCAAACAGCACCCGCTTCCACCGTATCAACATCTCCAGAGAAAGCAGGCGTGAGTCGGAACCTGCTTGCGAATCAAAATAAATTGGAATCATCCCACAGAATACACCCGTTGGTTTTTGGTCCGGCGATGCCTGCTGCGCCTGTACTCGCCAAGATTCAGAGCTATGCTGCGACACAGACCGCTCCACAAGAAATCCCGATTCTCATGTACCACTCGATTTCCAATCATCCGAAAAATACTTTGTGTGTAGCACCCGCCCGGTTCGCGGAAGAAATGAAACACCTGTATGAGGCCGGTTACCATCCCATCGGTTTTAACGACCTGAATCAAGCATGGCTTCAGCACCAGCCGTTGCCGAAAAAGCCGATTTTGATCACATTTGATGATGGATATGAAGACAACTATCAGGCGGCGTATCCCGTTTTGAAAAAATATAACTTTCGCGCAACCATTTTTATTGTGACAAACTTTGTCGGGCGTCCCAATATGCTGACATGGGATCAAATTCATTTTCTTGATCAAGACGGTCTTATTCAATTTGGCAGTCATACACTGGATCATCTGGATTTGGCCCACATGTCTGTCGAACAGCAAAAACGGCAAATTTTTGCGTCCAAACAAATACTGGAACAAAAGTTGGGACATCCCGTTCCCGCATTCTGTTTTCCTTCCGGCCGCTATAACTCTACTACCCTGCAGCTTTTGCAGCAAGCAGGATACGAGTTTGCCGTCACAACACATCCGGGCTCTGCGGATATGAACCAGGGCCGGTGGTCACTGGATCGCGTGCGTGTCAGTGGTGATGAAGCCGTCTCAGCATTTGACAGCATCTTTTCGTAACAAGCATCTTTTCTTCGCATAGTTTCTTTTTTAACAAGTATGTACTTTTCTTGGCATAGCATTCTTTCTTGGCATAGTATCTTTTCCTGACTTGATTTACAATGAAAGTGAGCGGAAAATAGGAAAGAGCTAGTCTCCATACAATGGAAAGTGAGGTCACCACATGAAATTCGTTGCATTGCTGCACATTATTGACGCAGAAAAAAACAAAGAATTGCGCCCTGCCCACCTCAAGTATATCGCGGAATTATACAGACAAGGTCTTGTCGTGCATGCCGGTCCGTTCACAGACGGCAAAGGCGGCATGGTCGTTTACGAGACAAAAGACCACGCACATGCACAGCAATTGGCGGAGGCTGACCCGGTTGTAGCAGGCAAAGCGCGAACACTGGAACTTCGCGAGTGGAATGCTCTGGATTTAGATACTTTGTAAAATAACACTTAAAGTGCGTGTTCAAAAAGTGGTTAAGTAAGACACAAGGAGTGCGAAGCCGAAGCACGAAAAGGCGACGGAGTGTACGTGCTTGGTACATGAGTAAGCCTTTTTGGGATTCGGCAAAGCAATCCGCCGTGGAGTTTTGACTACTTTTTGAACATCCTCTTAAATAAAAAGTGAGACTTTTAAAAAAGCTAATGACATGATTGCATAATCCCTTCCCATGTAACACAAGTTACAGTTGGAGGGGATTTTTTTGAAAATACATTTGAAAGCAACCGCATTGATCACTGCCGCATGCATCAGTATGCTGCTGTTCCCGACGTATCTGTCGCAACCCGCCTATGCAGCAGATTCCATAAAAAACATCTGGATTGTAACAGATGAAATCAAAGTGCCGGCAAAAGATGGGCATGGCAAACTGGAAGTCTACCGCTGGGATCCGGGAACGATTGTTTTGCATCAAGGCGATCGTGTCATGCTGCACATTTATGGAGTAAAAGGAAAGTCGCATCCTTTTGAATTGGAAGGGTACAATGTGAAAGGAATCGCCATGCAGGGGCAGGTGACAAAGATCATGTTTACGGCAGACAAAGCGGGAACATTTCCGTTCATTTGCCTGACACATCGAGACAAGGAGCATGATGGGCCGATGATTGCCTATTTTGAAGTGTTGCCAAAATAACTCGGAAAATGAGTGCGCACATCTCGTGCACATGCTGCGAACATTCTACGGGCATGCGGCAGATGAAAGCGAAGATGCCGAAGATGCCGGATCTGTCACAAAAGAAAGCGGACATGCCACACAGAAGAAAAAGGCTGCTGTAAGATTCCTTTTCCTTTCGTGAAATGTCCGCTTCAACTGCAAAAAATCCCCAATGCCAAGAAATTTGCAAC
Organism: Fodinisporobacter ferrooxydans; assembly: GCF_022818495.1. GTDB lineage: Bacteria > Bacillota > Bacilli > Tumebacillales > MYW30-H2 > Fodinisporobacter > Fodinisporobacter ferrooxydans. Next base: position 862,987 of record NZ_CP089291.1, read on the forward strand.
AAGAAATGTTATGCAGACAATACCCGTGCAATCGCTTCGCGTATGCGGTCTTTTTCAAAAGGCTTCACAATAAAATCTTTTGCACCTGACTGGATGGCTTCCAATACAAGGGCTTGCTGTCCCATGGCGGAACACATGATAATTTTGGCATTTGCGTCAACACCGCGGATTTGTTTCACGGCTGCAATCCCGTCTACATCCGGCATGGTGATATCCATCGTGACCAAGTCCGGATTTAATTCTTTGTACATCGTCACTGCCTGCTGTCCATTGCCTGCTTCACCTACGACTGTATGTCCTAATTCCGTTATGATATTTTTCAACATCATTCTCATAAATGCAGCATCATCAACAATTAAAATATTTGCCATATTCTCACCTTATACCGTTTCAAATTTATTAGAAAAATTGTATCATACTTGAAATGACTTTAATAGACTTTAAATTCCCTGTTACGAGAGCGGTTGAATATTTAGCAGTTCCACACCCAAATGGGAAATATCATTATCGAAGGATGATTGCTCACTTGTATCAACCGTCCAGGAATTCAGATAATAGGCTTGTCCGTATTTCGCCGAGAAGGCAAATCCGGCCCGCTGCAGATATTTGCCGTTGACTTGAACCGGATTATCAGGATTGACACTGATAAATACGGTATTTGGATCAGGTGCGTCAGGAGACAATGAAGTCGTCAGCAGATTGGGCAATCCGGTAATCGTACCGTCCGGCATTACATGTACCGTATAAGTGCCGGCCGACACACGATACATCGTCCACGTTTGGCTGCCTTTTGGCATGACAGCAATATCCCCATGGAAGGAGCTGTCCACTTTCAAAGTAATCTTTAGCCCATGATCCGCTTGCTGCTTCCAGGCAGCCAACTGCTTGTCAAACGCTTGCTCAAAGGCGGATTCCGACATGCCGAATGCCGTTTGAAACGCTTGTCGGGCAGAAACTTGCTGCAAGTCCTGCAGATACGAAACAAGCGCATGGTCACCGGCCGTTTGCCTAAGCATACTCACGGCAAAATAATCCTGCCACTCTACATCATACGCATTGGTGGAGTGGATCGTGTCCTCCGGATTAACCAATAGAGGCTGCCACTGATTTGTTTGAAAGGCATTCAAAATCGTCTCTCGCATGTAGTCGATTTGCCCCTGACCGATCACGGGAGAGGAATTCTGATATTCGCTCTTCAGCCCTTCCGTCCAGGCAACCCCTTCATTCATCCAGCTTGGAATGACCGATCCGATACCGTTTTGGTTCAGTAAAATGTGTGTCAATTCATGTGCCAGTATGTTTTTTAACTCACCAGGATTCTTATTTTCCATAAACGGAAAATACATCGTATTGCCATACGCCAATCCATTGCTTTCTTGCGAGATCGTAGAAGCATTGAAAGTGGCAACCTGATATTTCACCAAGGAGGATTGATATCCCTGCTGATCTTCTGACACACGTATGGTCACGGGCTGTTGGAAATTTTCCTGCAAATCCGTTTCCAAAGCAACCGGGATATTCCCTTGGCGGAGTGTTTGTCTCACCAAATCCAATTGTTGCGATGTAACAGCAGAGTCCCCGGCTTCGACTTGAATGGATACGCCGGAATTGGGCTGGAAAGCGGCAGAAGTATCATTGTTCGGCGTCTGTATGACTACACCATGATCGACCCATTTCACTGTATCGCCAAATGCTTCCGATACAAAACGAACAGGCACCAGAGTTCGATCTCCGCGAATCAGCGCGGGAACGTCTAACGATACGGGTTGATTATTTTTATAAACAGTGAAGCTCCCGATTGGAATGTTTAGCATGGTTTGATTTTTGCTCGCAGTGACCGTCTGTGTCGCAGGATTCCAGGCTACCTTTGCGCCCAACGATTCGAAAATGGCTCGCAGCGGAACCATGACGCGGCCATTCACGATCAGCGGCGGCACATCAAAGGATAACGGCTTCCCATCAAGCACGACCGGAATCGCAGGCGTTGCCGTTGCCGCATAGACAGGAACGGTACCTGGATCAAATACACGCACTCCAACACTTACTCCAAGGACAATGGGAAAGACCTGCTTCCAACTGCAAAGTCGAGTCCATCTCATATGTGTACATCCTTTCCACTTGTCTCGGTCTCTCTTGTCTCGGTCTCTCCTTTGTATTCTCGGTGGAAGTGCCGTTCCCCTGCCACTGCTTTTACAAATCAACTGCTAAATTTTTGCAACCTCACTGGCCGATTGCAACCATATTTCCGATTGTTTTGTACACAAACGGGAATACTCCCCGCAAGTCATCCAGGCTGATGTATGTACTATCGCCATTCACCAACAATGGATGTTGGAGGTTCTTTGTCAATCCTTCAAATGTGTATGTCGTATTCGTCAACAATCGTTGGTTTGCACCTGTTCCACAGGCAATCGTCCGGGATTGTCCGTCCCACCCCACTTGCCAGCCGAATGCTTCCAATGTGAAACGCAACGGTACATACGTATATCCGCCGTGTTTCCATACAGGCGGCGCCTGCACGCTCACACCATTTAAAGTCGCGTAGACATCTGCGCTTACGATGTGGGATGCAGATGTAGAGTCTCCCTTGGCTGCAACAGCGGATGAAGCGGATGGATTCACCGCATGGGACGGTGACGCAAGGGCCGAATCCAATGGGTATTGCAATATTTGTTGACGCTGCGGGTCCAGCAATTGTACAGCTTCGTTGTACTGAAGATCCGGGTACTCGATCCGGATGTCCGGCCGAATCCCTGTATGGTTGGGATTAAAACCGTCAGGAAGATAATATTTGCCGATGGTCAATTTCAGAACACCGCCAGTCTCCATCGGAATCCCGATTTGCATCGTGCCTTTTCCGAACGTTCGGGTCCCGATCAATGTGGCTCGATGCAATGCCTGCAAACTTCCCGATAATGCTTCAGACGCACTTGCACTATTCTGATCGACCAAAATCACAATGGGCTGTGTCAAGGCACTGCCCGATCCATCAGCCGCAAACGTCTGGGATGTCCCATCCGATTCAGCCGTTTTGAGCAGTACACCGGATTTGACAAACTGGTCTTCGATTTTCACCGCTTGCTGCAGCACACCGCCGGGATTGCCGCGCAAATCGATGATAAACCCTTTTGCACCCTGATCTTCCAGACGTTTCAGCGCCTGTATGAATTCGCTGGCTGCCGTCTCGCTAAAATCAGCCAACTGAATATAGCCCAAATGCTCAGGAGTCAATTTGGAAACCACAGTCGGCAATTGAATTTGGGAACGTGTAACGGTAAACGTCAACGGCCGATCCTGCGCGCCCCGTTGCACGGATACGCTTACTTTCGTGCCCGCTTTTCCAAGCAGCAAATTGCGCACCTCGTCCAAAGACTTTTCTTGTATATCCTGTCCATTAATGGCGACAAACAGATCCCCCGCCTTGATGCCCGCCTGTTCTGCCGGACCATTGGCAATCGTCTTTGACACTGCTACATGATCGCCATCCAGCTTGATTTCCACGCCAATCCCGACAAACGTCTGATTGAGCGAATCGATGAATTGCTGATATTCCTGATCGGTAAAATATTCAGAAAATGGATCGCCCGTCGCCTGCAACATTCCGTCAATCGCACCCTGTGTCAACGTATCTGCTTTTACAGGATCCATATGATATTGATGAATATATTGAAAAATCTCCAATATGCGTTGTTCGTCTTGTGACAATTGATTGAGATTCAAATCACTGGCAACCGCAGTCCCGCCGCTTGTCTGACCCGTCCCAGCGGCATAGGCCATAGGAACCCCAAAACCTCCGGCAATCATACCCGACAAGCCAAGCGACAGCCCTGTAACGAGAGCCGATCTCTGCAAACGTTTGAATCGTAACGTTTTTTTCAATGATTTTCCTCCCATCTTCTCTACAAACACTGCTTTCTATCTTTCCTTGACGACTCGTTTCTACGGACTTTTATGTTTTCGGATTGTTGCTTTGTCCGTCTTTTTTCGGATTGTTGCTTTGTCCGTCTTCTGTGTTGCTTACACATTCCATATTCAAACCGCAAATTCCTGCCAATTTCATGCAAATCTGATTTCTTTACTTCTGTTACCGAGTGCATGTGCAATCATGCCTCGCTTTTTGTTGCTTTTTTATTTTGGGAACTATCTAATAAACCGGGATGATTTGCATAAAAACAAGTAGAATCGACATGCAGAATCGAAAACGTATGGGTCAACCATGTTATAAAAAATCGAGATAATTTGTATAAAAAACAAGGGCTCCGTCAAGCGTTTTGACGAAACCCCGTTTATAAAAAGGTCTGATCATATGATCATCTTTAGATCAGATCCTTCTGGAATATATGCTTTCCCATTCTCTGCAAACTGCCTGCCGCCACCCCCGCAAGCAAAGGAAGAATCGCCCAGAAAATCGCTGCCGGCGCCATTCGAACCGGCTGATCGGACAATAAAGACAAACTCATTAAAATGGAGTCAAAAGATACATGAGCAAATATCACCGTTTCCAGATCCCACTTCAACATGCACCAGCCAATCAGCGTGCCGAAAATGGTCAATTCGACAAACCGCGTGTACACCGGATACACGGGATATAAACTATGTCCAAGCGCCCAAATCATCGCGGGTATCAATAATGCCAGCCAGGTTTTTTTGAACAGTTTTTTCAGCAGTCCGTAACCAAACAGCCGAAACGTAATCTCTTCATTGATTCCGGCAAACCAGGCGGCCGCCGGTATGAGTGCAGGCACTACATTATTCCACGGGGATGACCCCATATCGTTTTGCTCCCAGACATGAAAATACGTTTGGCCAATCCAATAAAACAGCGTCTGCAGCCCCAGCCAAATAATCGCAATCCCATATCCGCGAAATGCGGCATTGCGAACCCTGATCGGCCAATCGGGATGCCGCCAGGAAAGCCAACGCTCCTCTCCCATTACATCTTTCGCAAGCGCTCCGCCGGCAACCGTGATAAAATACAGCATTCCGACTTCCAATATTGCAGTCATTTCGACAAAAAAGCCAATCCAGCCGTCACTCATCCAATTTCCTCTTGCTGCAATTGCAGCAAAACCCATTTGACTTTGCAATTGCGGCAGTGTATTGACATTTATCAAAAGATCCAGGACAAAAGCCAATACAAGTAAAGGAAACCCTCTTCCATATCGGACTCCCTGGCGCCTTTTCCGATACAAAACAAGCAACGCACCGACAAACAGCAAAAATTGGCCGATCATAAACACCCATGTCATGATTTTGCTTCTCTTCGATTGCAAAGCAAACCAGGAGCGATCGGCCTTGGGCACGGCAAAAGATGTGGCAAATCCGTTTGGCTGATTTGTACCTGCAAACACTTGCACATGCACCTGCATGGGCGCCTGGCCGATTTTCGCCTGCTTGTCTGCAAATGTAAAGTGCAGTCCGTCACTTTCACGAGACTTCCCGATATACACAATGTCAACGTTTTGACGCGGTTGCTGTTGCTGTAGTTGTTTCAATTGTTCGACCGCATATGCTTTTGCGCTGTCAATCATTTGCCCTGTATCCATGTACGGACTGGCAATGGAAGAATGCATGCCAAATCCAATGACTGTGCCATCAAACGGGTTGATGCGAGTAAAGTACTGTTTTGTATCATGCGGGCGGTAATATGTCACTTCCCAATACTGCAACGGATGTATGTGGGAAAACTGCTTCTCATAGGATTTTTCCAAATGATGCAGCGATATATAGCCATCTACCGCCGTATCATCTTGTAAAATTGCCGTACGCTGAAAACTTCCCGGATTCACTTGCCGCTTTGACCAGAATGTGCTGGCAATCGATTCCGCCTGCCGCTTGCCAACCTTCACCTGACCTTTCGTTGAAGACAGATCGTTATAGTTAAACGCGATAAATAAAAACAGGCCTGCCAAAACCGCGAGCACCCAATACATGCTCGTTCGAAACGTACCCTGTTGCTGTCGGGTCATTCTGCAACTCCTTCCATACCAGTCAATCATTCAAAACCAATCGATTTACACGTTTTTCATTCCATTCCAATCACACAATTCCCATTCCAATCACACGTTTTCCATTATATCACTTTGTATGCGCAGTCTGATATGGAATCATACGGCCAAAAAGAAAACCCGCTTTCACTCAATTGTGAAAAACGGGTTTTGGATTTGAATATTCCGCAGATATTTTACAACTTGCTTGGCAATAACCGCAACTGCTGCATCAGCTTTGTCGCAATGACTGCCGTTTCCGCACGAAGCAGATTTCCATTTGGATTAAAGTAATAGGTTGGTTTCTGCTTTCCTACAACCGGATTCGGGTTGCCCGTGATAATGCCTTTTTTATAAACGGCAAGTATGGCAGGCGCAGCATATGCATTAATGGAACCTGCGTCCGTAAAGGCTTTTTGCAAAGCTGCCACAGAAGCCGTCGGATCGATGGACATCGGATAATTGGCTGCCCGGGCAATCATGACAGCAGCATCTTGTCTTTGAATCGGTCCATTGGGGTCGAATGCCCCATTTCCGATTCCGTGTATAATGCCGGCACGAGCGGCTGTTTCAATGTATTTGTATTCCCACATCTGTCCTGCCGGTTGATACTCCGAATACCCCACGTCTGAAAACGTGTTGTTTTGATCATAATTGAGCGGCAGTCCCAATGCTTTTACCAATACTTCCGCAAATTCACCGCGAGTAATCGGATCGAATGCTCCAAAAGATGTAGATGTCTCCGGATTCATAATTCCTTTGGCGATCATTGTCTCCACATAGGGTTTTGCCCACAGGTTGTTAATATCTGTAATGCCGGCAACGTCCTGCAATTGACTGTTCACCAGCGCCACCACATAATAGCCAAATCCCTTGAAAGGCGCCGTGATGGTATGTGATCCGGTATTCACAATACCGCCAATCTTATCCCATTTGCCGGTATTATGATCCAGGTACAAAATCGTCAAATCGGTCGTTGCCATATTCCGAATATTCGGATCGTACTTCAAAGTGATGCTCCCCTGATTCGTCGGTTCCAACCAGTGTGTCGTATCGCCGATCCGCGAGTTATAGTTGTCGACCGTCAAATTCGGGTTATTGGTTGATGCGATAATGTCAAACGGATTTAAAACACCGGATGGATCCAATCCGCCATCCGGAATAAACGATGGTGTAGTAATCCCGGACGTTGAATTTTGGATCGAGCTTTGCAGCGCATAATCCCCGGCATCCACCCAAATCAGATCACTTGCGTAATTCTCGCCAAGATCCAATGGAATGTTTGACACGCCATTGGAAAATGTAGTCGTCTGTACCGGCTGAAATGGAATGATTGTCCCATCATTCAGCACAATTTGACTGATATCCCCATTTTTGCGATCTGCAATTCCTGCGAAAATCTGTTGGTTGTCCAGCAGCGGCTGGTATCCTTGCGCCAATCCAAAACCGCCTGTTTGCGGCTGGAATACCGTATTTCTCGGAAACTGCAGCTGGAATTCGCCGTTAAATGCAGACCACTTGCCTGAAGTCGTCAATAGCCCTTTATAACGTGCGCCCGGTACATTTTGGGCGACGTAATTGACAGAAATCGTTCCCTTGGTCGTATTCGATCCGCGGGTGATTTGAATGGGAATAGCATTTACGCCAATTTTTAAATTGGGAACTTCCGCTCCATATTCGGTGGTGCCAAACGTAGTATCCGTATTATAGGGAACTGCGTTGACCTTGCCGATCACCACACTGTCTGCTGTGGACGTCTGAATGACAACATCAAAAAAGTTTGAATTCGTGGTATACACTTGATTTGTTTGGAAATCAAGCGGGTAAATCACTGTAAACGGATCTTTTACCTGCACGACGAGAATGTTTAACGTGTCGGTATTCCCGCTTGTCGGATCGTTAATCGTGATTGTAAAGGATGTAGTCCCGGCTACAAGCACATAATTGGGGATCGTAAATGTACCGGCATTTGTATCGACTGTATATTGGGAAGCATTTAAAGCGGTCCCACCGACAGAGATGGAAACGTGACTTGGGTCATTGACTCCAAAGAACTTGCCTGTAACCGTTACTTTACTGCCGCTTGTCGTATAGGAAAACCCGCTTGTATTCGTTACGGTCGTCGTATTTCCGTTTTGGTCATACGCAGTTACTTGTATATATTTGTTCACGTTCGGATCGCCGGGAGCCCCGAAACCGATTTGACTCGGCATGTTTAAATACAGTGTATATTTCAACTGCACGGGAATATTCCCATTGGAATTGGCTGTGACCAAAAACTCGTTGGTGCCCGGTTGCAAACCGAGGGAAGGAATCGTAAAGGATCCGTTAAAGTTCCCGCTGGAATCGGTTGATTCATTGACCGCAACAGGTGCGCCATTGATAGTAACTTTCAAATTTGCATCTTTTACATCCTGGAAATTGATCAACTGTCCGGAAATGTTTTGCAAAGGTGCATTTGTGAACCCTTGTTGATCGGTCAATCCTGAAATTTGAATATAGGGTACTACCTGGCTCGTGACCGTCAAAGGCGCCCCCAAGGAATAGACCGGATTTGTTCCGTCATTATACCAAAAGCCAATTTGATAGGTACCGGATGGAAGTGTATTGAAACGGACGCCCAATGTTCCATCGCTCATAATATCCAATTTATAATCCTGGTCCATGGTCAGCGTTGTCCAGGTGCCGTTCTGATTGATCTTCACGATCAGGTTCTTGATATCGGCGCTTTGAAGTGTTCCGCCATTCAATGTGCCAATCTGGGCATTCAAGTAAAATGGCAGTTGCACCATCGATACGGTGTTATTGGCAATATCCGTGGTCGTTCCGCTGGAATCCTGAGCGGTGCCGCTTGCAGTCGCCGTATTTGCAAGATCTCCTGTCACACCTGTCAGCTGCTTGAGGGACTGCATGTAAAATGCATTGGGATCCAACACGGAAAACGGCAGCGTCTGATAAGCCACATTGTTCACGAAAAACTTCACTTGATAGCTTCCGCTTCCAAGCGTCAATTGTCCGCCGCTTGTATCGGTTCCCGTAAAGGAGCTTGCACTGATCGTGTAATTGGTGTATTGTCCATTGTCGCTGGCATTCGAATAGCTGAAAGCGGCTGAAGCGACAGGTGTTGAACTGCTGTCATAGACCTGCGCTGTCACCGTCGGAAAATTCGCCGAATTGTTTGTCAAATTAAATGTTTGATCATCCAACAATACGTTGCCGTTGATGGATGTAATCGCATTTGTCGTAAGGGAAGGATTGGCTTCCAGACTCTGTGCGCCCGCACTGCCCGATTGAGTTGCTGTAACGTTATAAAATGTCGGTTGGTTCGGATAATAGACAATTTGCCGTTCCGCACTTACCGCTTGCGTCTGATTGGAAGCCACGATTTTAAAATCATATTGACCGGTCGTATTGTTGAAATTGATTCCAGAGATAATAAATTGATTATTCGATGTCGCAGTTCCGGAATATTGAACCGGCTGCGCATTGCCAAAGGTCTGATAGGCTTGTACGGTTGTCGCATTTGGTGCTGTAACGGTAATCGCAAAATACGGCGATGTCACAACGGTCGGCGTACTTGAACTCAATTCTTGTGAATTGATCGCCACACTGCTGATTACCGGACTATTGATATTATAGACATACCCAATACTGGATACCACAGTATTCGTGTCTGTGCGAGTTCCATAAAACGTGATCTCGTTTAAACCGGAAAACAATTGTACATTTTGAAACGTCGCCACTTGCGTCCCAGGAGTAATCGAAGGGTTGGTCCCTTTGATGGGAGTCGCATTCTGCGGCGCCGGAACCTGATTGACCGTATAATAAATCGAACTTGGATTGATGTTGCCGGAAAACGTTGCAGTGACAGTCCATGTCGATTGATTCACCTGCAATACGTTTGACGCACTTGGCGTACCGATGTCGCTGGCATTGGTGATCGTACTAAAAATAAAATATTGATTGTTTGAAGTCGTAGCTGCCTCGACAAGTCCTGCAGGAATCAGACTGATCAGCATCAACACGGCCATAACAACCGAAATAATCCTGCTTTTTACTGCTAGCACTATTTTACCTCCTTCTGATTTTCCTAGTAGACTCTTTCCTTAACATATTTCGACAAAAAATTTACTAGCTCCTTCCTTCAATTACTTTTTATTCTTAAAAAATTACATGGAATATTTTGGAATCCATAAAAAACAAAAATGACCACATTTCTGTGATCATTCGCTTGCTATGGATGATTTGATTTAATGAATATCAGTGCTGTTTTTGCAATAAACAACAAACAACTCTATACTAGCAAAGCCTCATTAAAAGCTGTATTTAACATTTGAATGATTTTCTATGATTTTAATTACTTTTGAAATCCGTCAATCATCTGCATAGCTGCATGTTGGATGGTTTGCAGCGTCTCTGTCGCTTTCCCGAAAGAATCCTGCATTGTGCCAAAATACACCTTTAACTTCGGTTCTGTGCCGGAGGGGCGAATACAAAACCAAGAGTCTCCCTGCAAATATACTTTGACGACATTTTCTTTGGGAAGACCATATAAACCTTGTTTGTAATCTTCGACCCACTCCACTTGAAAACCGGCAATCGACGATGGCATTTCACTCCTTGCACGCTGCATGATTTGCTCGATCTGCCGGATTCCTTCGATCCCTTTCAACGTCAGCGACTGCAGACCTTCCAGGAAATAGCCGTACTGCCGATAGAGATCCTGCAACGCCTGATGCAATGTTTTTCCTAGCTGCTTATAATAGGCAACCATCTCACAGACCAGCATGGAAGCAACAACTGCGTCTTTATCCCGAGCGTACGTTCCTGCCAAATACCCGTAGCTTTCTTCATAGCCAAAAAGAAACCGGTGTTCCCCTGTTTGTTCGAATTGGCCGATTTTTTCTCCTATATATTTGAATCCGGTTAATGTGTTAATCACATCCACCCCAAAAGATTTTGCGATCACTGCACCAAATTCACTTGTGACAATTGTTTTGATGACAACACCGTTATGTGGAAGCACTCCCTTTTCCTTCTGCGCAGATACTATGTAATGGCAAAGAAGTGCGCCTGTCTGGTTCCCATTCAGCACGTCATATTTGCCATTTTCATCACGTATAACGACACCGACACGGTCACAATCCGGATCGGTACCGATGATGACATCGATTGTCCCCGTTTTATCCGCTTGCGCAATGGCCAACGTGAATGCTTGATGTTCTTCAGGATTGGGAGAAGTTACGGTCGAAAACTCGCTGTCCGGCAGTTCTTGCTCCGGCACCACATAGACATGCTGAAATCCTGCTTCCCGCAAAACCCGGCGCACAGGCAAATTCCCCGATCCGTGGAGCGGTGTATAAAGGACAGCTACTTGGTCCCCCATTGCCTGGACAACTTCCTGACGCTGCAGCATGTTCGTCACAGCACGGGAATACGCCGCATCCACTTCTTCGCCAATAATTGCAAACAGCCTTTCTGCAATCGCTTCCTCTTTGGAGATTGTCTTTACATTTGAAAATTCATCGACACGGGAGATTGATTCTTTGAGCCTTGATGCCAATTCCGGCACTGCCTGGCAGCCATCCGGACCATACACTTTAAAACCGTTGTACTCCGGGGGATTATGGCTGGCAGTAATGACAACGCCTGCAGATGTTTGCAAAAATCGGACAGCAAAGGACAATTCCGGTGTCGGACGCAAGGAATCGAATACATACGCTTTGATCCCATTGGCCGCAAACACCAGTGCAGCCTCTTCGGCGAATGTTTGGGAATTGCGCCTGGAATCATAGGCAAAAACAACGCTTAGCGCCTGCGTATCGGAGGATGCTTGCAATAGATGATTCGCGATCCCTTGCGCCGTTTTGCGAATCGTATACACATTCATCCGATTCGAGCCCGCACCCATGACTCCTCGCAAACCACCCGTGCCAAAATCAAGATCCTTATAAAACCGATCTTCGATTTCTTTCGGATTGTTCGCAATCGCTTCAAGCTCCGCATGTGTTTGCGCATCAACTACAGGATTGTGCAGCCAGGATTGATAACGTTCTTGAGCAGTTTGTGTTGTCGTCGGCAAAGTATGTACATCCTTTCTGACTTATGTTCACGGCAAAATTTCTTGACTTGCAGGAACAGAATCTCCAGAAGAAATCATGTCCAAGTCTAAGTATATGTAAGTATTTGTTACTCTTAGCATACCATGTACACAAATTTTTGAAAGGGTGGGAAAATGTCGAATCGTGGATAAAAATGTTATTTATTGGGGCAGACTGAATCGTGTTCTATTGTTCACTGGCAATTTGCAATTCTTCTTCGAGATTTACAATCCGAATTTCTTGTTTTTCTGTCCGGATTTCCATTTTCCGAAAAAGATAGGATACATCTTTTTCAAACATGCCAAGACGATTTTCAAAATTGCCAAATTTTCGATTTAACTGTTCCAAATTCTCTTCTGTACTATCTAATCTTCTCTCCATACGATCCATTTTCTGATCCATGGCATCCATTCGCTGCTCCATCCGATCCATCCGTTTCTCCATACGATCGATCTTCTGTTCCATGCTATCCATTCGCTTCTCCATGCGATCGATCTTCTGTTCCATGGCATCCTGTCTTTTGCTGATGCCATCCAATTTGTGGTTTGTTGCACCCACAATAGCGATTACATCACCAATCATTTTTTCAAAACGGTTAAAATGCTCTTTTATCATAGCATCGTCCAAACCAATCACTCCTTTCATCAACTGAAATTTGGGAAAGTTGATTTATAGTGTCTTTGCTTGATTATATCACGAAATTTTCGTATTAATTATTAAAAAATCTTTATATTTTAATTTAAATCCCCATCAATTATATGCTGCCCCAAGAGTTGATTTCCAAAATGTCTTTATAAATTTCTTCGTATTCCTTGACGACCCGATCCAGCGAAAAACGCTGGAGAGCGTGCTGGCGTCCTGCTTCCGCCAGTTTTTTTCGATATGCCGGGTCGTCGATGAGCGTCTGGATCGCATCGCTTAAAGCGAATGCATCATCGACAGGTACGAGCAGGCCTGTCTTGCCGTGCACGATCTGTTCGGCAATGCCGCCGACTTGTGTACCAACACAGGCAAGACCTGCCAGACATGCTTCCGCAAATACGGAACCGAATGCCTCGGCCCGCGAAGGCAATGCGAAAATGTCAAAAAACGACATCAATTCATGCGGATGCAGCATGTATCCGTAGAAAATGATTTCATCCTGCACATTCAATTCCTGACAGAGCTGATTGAGATCCGGCCGCGCCCTGCCGTCTCCGATGATGTGCAGCACGAAAGGTTTTCCGCGCCGCTTTAATTCCGCACATGCCCGGATCAAGACATCGATCCCCTTTGCCGGTACAAGCCTGGACAATGACACGATTTGCGGAACGGCATTGGATTTATTGTCACTTGGGCGAAATAATGTCTGATCAAATCCATTGTAGATCACCTGAATACGATCCGGCTTGGCGACATATTGTCCGAGATAGCGTTTAAAAGACTGGGACACAGTCGTGATTACTTCTACTTTCTCTTCCACTTCCCGGTACACCTTGGTCAAAAATTGATACTCCAATCCGGTGCGCGTAATCCGATCATTCAACATCAATTCGGTCTCAAAAGACGAATGAATGGTCAAAATGACCGGAATATACGGGAACACATGCTTCATCGCAATGGCGACAAGTGGATGATGGCAGTGAATCAGACTGTATCGTTCGTGAATCCGCAACCGCGTCCACCATACGTAGTCTTTAATCGTTTGCAAATATCTCTCAATAATGGGTGATTCCTGATACGGCGCCGGATCAAACGTTTCAAAGGGAACTTCTTCTTTCCCTTTTCTCCGCAAACGCTTCGGCAAGTAAAATAACTCCATCTTCCAATTGTCTTCTTGCATACGATGCATGATATTCGGAATCATGCTGGATACTCCGCCCGGCTCATCCGGCGGGAAAAAAAGTGCTTGTAAAATCGCCATGGTGATCTCCTTATTAGTGCGTTGAACATCCTCTATTTCAAAAACTCATACTTTTCTATTTCAACGATTCCATAATAATGAACCGTACAAATCCTTCAGATCCGGGAATACATTTTGCTCTTATAATATTTCGTATCGTTTGCCAAATTCCTGCCGCTCGCATCTCATTTTGACGTAAAGGTTTTATTGTAGTGCTTATCGAATTGTATTCTTCTATAAATACGCAAAATACACAAATCTTTAAAAAGCCAATTCACTGTTAAATACTACTTTTGTTATACTATTAATAACCAAAGTCGCGGAGGCGTTCCGTCGTGATCGATCATGATCGGTTGTTCAAAGAGCTGATTCAGACGTTTTTTGAAGAATTTATTCTGCTATTTTTTCCTCAGGCGTTCGAAGAAATTGACTTTCAACATCTAACCTTTTTATCAGAAGAAGTGTTCACGGATATAACAGCAGGAGAAAAGCGACGAGTCGATCTACTTGTAGAAACGAAACTCAAAGGAGAAGAGGGACTCGTCATTGTGCATATCGAGCCCCAATCCTATGTACAGCCTGCTTTTCCTGAGCGTATGTTTATCTATTTTAGTCGATTGTATGAGAAGTATCGTCGCAGGATCTTGCCGATTGCCGTTTTCAGTTATGAAACAACAAGAGATGAGCCGAGTGAATTTAACTTAGGATTTTCATTTTTGGATGTACTGCGTTTTCAATTTTTTACAGTGGAGTTGCAAAAACAAAACTGGCGAGAATATGTAAAACAAGACAACCCCATCGCAGCAGCCTTATTAAGCAAGATGGGATACACAAAAGAAGAACGGGTGCAAGTAAAAAAGGAATTTTTACGGATGGTCATCCGTATGCAATTGGATCCTGCCCGACAGAAGCTCATTGCCGGCTTTTTTGATACGTATCTCGCATGGACAGAGCTGGAAGAACAAGAGCTGCAAAAAGAACTCAAAAAATTAGACTCTGCAGAGGAGGCACGCGTAATGGAGTTAAAAACTTTTTGGGAAAAGCAAGCAGAAATGAAGGGAAGAATGGAAGGGATCTTGGAAGGAAAACAACTGGGAATCCTTGAAGGAAAACAAAAAGGAAAACAAGAAGGAAAACAGGAAGGAAGACAAGAAGGAAAGCTGGAAGCAAAATGGGAAATCGCGATCAATCTCCTGTCGATGGGAATTGATCCGGAAGTGGTCATGAAATCTACCGGTTTATCAAAGGATGAAATTGAAAAATTGCGTTCCAAGCTTCATTAATCAGTGCATTGACGAATATAATTCATCGCAGATGGTAAAACATGTTAAAACTCTCCCGTCATGTTCAATCAAATGGGAGAGTTTCGTTATTTCGAAAGCTCATACTCATACTTTTCCACTTCAAAGAACACATAATGAACCGTACTCCTACAAATCCTTAAGATCCATTATTCGATTCAAAATACGGGTACAGTTATTGATATTTGAATGTTTTCTTCCTTCCATGAACCGCCGTTACAAAGAGGAGTGTGTTAGAACGTGGCATTTATCAAAAAAGCAGCAACATGTGCGGTTATCCTGTCGCTGGCATGTTCTCAGGCGGCCGCTTTTGCTGATACATCAACAGCATCAACAGCATCAACAGCATCAACAGCATCAACAGCATCAACAGCATCAACTGCAGCAGTGGAGGCAGCTTCCATTTTTACACCAACTCAAAAGGAACAAGTCCATCCATTGCTCGTCGCACTTGGCGATTCGATCCCCTACGGATTCAATCTCGGAAACAACCAAGCGCCTTCCCCATTGGCATATCCGTATCTGATCGGCCAGAGGGAGCATGCCTCCGTCGAGGATCTTGCCGTTCCCGGCTCTACCTCAACCGATCTATTACATGCATTAACAAGTGATACATACAAACAAGCATTGGCGCATGCATCTATAGTGACAGTCGATATCGGCAGCAATGATCTCTTGTCGCTGGCTGAACATTTCGGCTTGCTGAAAACACCGGATGCACAAATAACGCCAGACCAACTGCAGCAATTCAAAGGAGCTATTCAGCAGTTCGGAAAAAACCTGCCGATCATCCTGCAACTGGTTCACAAACAGGCTCCGAATGCGCAAATTCTTCTATACAATTTGTACGACCCATTTGACGCTTCTGCCGCAGCACTGCATGCATTGGCTGAACAAATGGAAGGGACAGAAAACCAAATCATCGCAGGTGTTGCAACATCCATGCAGTTGCCGGTTATAGATGCGTACAAAGCGTTTGACGGAAAGCAATTGGGATATGTACGCCCGAATGATGTGCATCCGACTGCAGAGGGGCAGCAGGTATTGGCGAGTCTCACCATTAATTTTTTGGAGAATCCGGCCAGACTTGTCGCTCGCGCCAGGTTTGCTGCGATGGTCATCCGCGCACTGGGAATCCAGCCAGACACGGCAGGAACATTGCCGTTTACCGATGTAAAAACAGGCGACTGGTTTGCGGGAAGTGTAAATGCTGCCGTAAAAGCAGGTATTGTAAGCGGCTATCCGGACGGGACTTTCCGGCCCAATCAAGAGATGACAAGGGAAGAAATGCTGCAAATGATCATCAATGCAATGAAGGCAAACGGCCGCTATCACGCCACCCTGTCACAACAAGAAATCGCTTCGATCCTGTCACCCTATACGGATGCCAATCAAGTACAGCCATGGGCGAAAGAAGCGGAAGCAATCGCCGTTCAAGCAGGCATCACAGTCGGCACAGGCCCGCATAC
This sequence comes from Fodinisporobacter ferrooxydans, assembly GCF_022818495.1. Taxonomy (GTDB): domain Bacteria; phylum Bacillota; class Bacilli; order Tumebacillales; family MYW30-H2; genus Fodinisporobacter; species Fodinisporobacter ferrooxydans. The sequence goes on from NZ_CP089291.1 coordinate 879,727, forward strand.
ACTTGCACCCGCAGCGGATGCCGACCGTGGACAGGCTGTTTCGTTTCTGCATCGGATGATGCAGAAGTTGGGGGTGATCCGGAAGTGATCATGCAGTCTACCGGTTTGTCAAAGGGTGAAATTGAAAAATTGCGTTCCATGCTGCATTCATCATTGCATTGACGAATGAAATCTATCGTATATGTAAACATACGTTAAATGCCTCCCGTCTTATCGATACGGATGGGAGGTTTTCACTTGCTGCTTATCCTGTCCAAACTCACATTATGAACATTGAGAATCAATCGTATTCACAATGTTGACAGTTGCCGAAAAGCAACGCTAAAAAACTTCCTGCAGTTCCTATCAACTTTTTGAGGGTCAATATGCTGAAGCATGACTGCCCCGTGCACTCTTTTGCTATATTCCAACTTTGTATTGCATTCTTTCATTACATTTATAAACTGTTTCATAAATAAAGGGTTCTCAAACACCTCTTCAATCTTTGCACTTAATTTTGTACTACAAGAACCATTCACATGATGTCCACCAAATGATTCTATGTTTGTCCATGGATATGAACCAAAACTAGTTATGAATTTTCGCTTTAATTGAAAGGCAAACGTTCCAGGATACTGTTCTTCGAAACTATTTGTCCAGTCACTTAAAAACCATGCTTCAACTTCAGGCGAGGCGAGCAATGCATAAAAAGGTACATCCCAACCTACGACACATTGGACTTCTTTAGCCAAACCAGATACCCAGGAATGAAAATCTTCAACCGTACTAAATCGACAATCCGCGTCATCAATCAGTAAAATCCCATCATAAGAATCTTTAAGCTTAAATGCGGGATTTTTTAGCCGATCAAGCATTTCATGGACAAGCCGTTGACCCGTAACTCCCCGGTGTATTCGAGATGGTTGAACTGTTGTAATTTTGGGTCCTGGTTTATCTACACTGGGAAAATCACGTTTCCAAATAATATTCGGATTTATTTTGTGTAAAAATGAAACAATTCCGGCAGTTTCGGTATATCCTCCTGTACAAAAGTAACGAATGGTTTTCACCAAGGCCACGCTCCTAATTCTGGCTGTCCAACTCTATACATATCCCCTAATTGCCAACCTTGTTCATATAAAGAGCGTACAGTTTCCGGAGATACCAATTTTAAAGTTTGATCTTCATCTAAATTAAAAGCGTATAAGTTAAGTTTGTCCTCCATAAATAAGTCGGTTAAACCATCAAGTAAATCGGGAGAATGTGTACTGACAAAGATTTGCTTTGGCATATTAGAACGGATAATCCAATTGGAAATTACTCTTAGCCAAGCAGGATGGAGATTTAACTCAGGTTCATCCAAACTCAATAATGTCATTCGTTCCGGTGACCAAAGGAGTAAAGCTATTATCATTCCCTTTATGGTACCATCAGACATCTCCGAAAGATGATACCATTGTTTGGAAATTTGTAATTGAAGAAAACTTTTATTATCTTCCATATTAATGATACGCATCTGAGAAAGATTAGGAATGATTTCTTGGATTATTTTGGTATACTGAACCAAAAATCCCTCATGTTTCTCCTCGATAAATCTTAATACATTAACATAATTATCAGCATCTTTTGACAAGTATTTCAAAGACAATTGAACACCAACCGGTTGACGAACCTTTTTCAAATTGATTTCCGTACTAGAATAAGCATAAAAACCCTGAAAAAATTTCCGAACTGTTTCAAGTGCCGATTTAAAAACCGGATACGTAGATATTCGAAATTCTTCATGATCCAATAATGTATCCATTTGATTAAATATTGTTTCTTGACAGTTTACTTGAATTCGTACCCGTTTTGTTTGTTTGTTGCCTCTTGCTTTTCCAGAAAACCAACCTAACCCTAACTGTTCATTATGACATTGAAAATATTCATATGGGCGATCTTTAGATTCAATTGGTTTGGTGTTGCTTAGTTTTTCAAGTGAAATATTATAGCCTTCGGGGGGTTTGCTTGTTACAGGCACATGAAAATTGAGCTCATACTTTAACTCTGGAAGTTCATTTACACCCTCAATAACCCAGCTCATTTTTACTTCGTTCGGTTTAGTCTCACGCCGATCTAAAACATCATCCCAGCCCCGTTTCAATAGCTCTCTAAGGAAAATACTTGATGTGCCATCGATTTCTTTACTTAATATCAAACTCGACAAAAAACTAAGAGCATCGATTAGATTACTTTTACCGGAATTGTTGGGCCCAATAAGTACATTTATTCTTTTCAACTGCAATTCGTCAATATTTAAATTTCGATAACGACACACCGAGAATGATTTAAGCATAAGCGCTCGGACTCCTTTAATTTTATAAAGCAATATTTAATTTTATAAAGTAATATTCAGTATTTGCAATTTAAAATTCCATTAAACGATACGAAAACTTTATCAAAACTTTCAAAATAAGTTTAACATAAAAAGCAATTCCAACCTAGTTTATCCAGTATATCTACAGAACCAAAACGTCAAAATGATAACGGAATTGCCTGTCTGAATTGATGAGGAATCGTTAATTGAAAAAGTATGATAAAAAAATACAAATCCAGAATTTCCACGTAACAACAGCAACTACAAACTAAGCAAATCATGCATAAATTTCAAAAACCCCCCATTGCACCAATACGAGTGGGAGGTTTTTATTTGCAATTCATTTGCTGCTCATCTTGCCCGCGCTGAATCTATCTGGGTACAAACCATCAATACGCGATCCGATTGACAAACCCCTTGATAAAGGTCAGAAAGAAAATCTTCAAATCAAACACAAAGCTCCAATTCTCAATATAAAACAAATCGCACTTGATCCGCTCTTCAATGGACGTATCGCCGCGCCAGCCGTTGATCTGCGCCCAACCGGTGATGCCGGGGCGCACCCGATGCTTGATCATGTATTTGGGCACGGTATCTTTGAATTGATCCACAAAATACGGACGCTCGGGCCGTAGTCGATGCTATACGTGGTGGGATGTAGTTAATAACGCTCCCTCGTCGTCAATCAAATCCATCTCCCTGATAAACTGGGAAGGTTCGTGTGTTTTCAAACCGAAGCGAGTTTGCTTTAATTTTGTATAGCTTATGAACAAGTTTCTTTTCGTTCGTGTTATGGCTACAAAGCAGTTACGCCGCTCTTCTTCCAATTGCCTTCCATCTTTTACTGCCCGGTAATCTGGGAAAATACCCTGGTTTAACGAAACGAGGAAAACATAATCATATTCTAGGCCCTTTGCAGCATGTCCTGTTAGTAAAGATACACCTATCTGTTTCGAGTTTGCTTTAGGCGAAAGAGCAAGATACCCAAGAAAATCTCCCAAGTTCCGTTCCTCATCTTCCCTCTCCCGTTTATAATTCGCAAGAATACTTTTTAACTGCTTAAAATCATCGAAGATCAATCGATTCTCATCTGTTTCTTCATCCAACGCTATCCCTGATATCTCTTGCAAAATACGTTCCATATAAAACTCAAATCTCACCTTGTTGTTAATGAATTGTCCAAGAATTCTCGCCAAGTTTGGTTTTTTGTCTCCCAGCATACGAATAAAACTCATACATAATGTTCCATTACCTGAATTCAAAATTACTTCCTCTACATCAATCCCCAACAAATCACAAACGAGATTGAGATGAAGCTTATCTTGTTCATTAAATACAGCTTGCAAAAGGTAAGTTAGCACCTTCACTTCCCGTGAGGCAAACCTCTCATCTGTTGCCGCCTGATGGAAGGGAATTCCCAATGCAACAAGATACTCAGCAAACGGCTGTAATACAAATCGATTTCTGGCAATGATGCATGTTTCCTCAAATGCGTCAAGCTCTTGAATCTTTGCTACAATCTTATTAACTTCTTCCTCTGGGGTTTCGAATGCATCAAGAAAAATTGCTTGCCCAGAACTGAGTTTGTTTGCATTTAAATCCCTTTTGTCTGCAAGTCGATGCAAATTTAAGCGAATTAAACGATTTGCCGCGTTCAACACTTCTTGTGGGCAACGGTAATTCTCAAACATTTGAAGAATCTTGGCATTTTGTTTTTGAACAAATTGCAACAAATATTCAAACCTTGCATCATTCCACTCATAAATAAGTTGATCCTCATCGGCTACTGTGAATGAGCACTTTGTTTCCGCAGGAAACAAGTGCTCATTTGCACATTGGAACAGATTACCGCTATTTTAATGCCGCCTCAATTTGCTAAACTTTTTGCAAATTATAAGGGCGGTGTTTCGAGTGATTATTACCCATCATTTTCCAGTTGATCTTCCCTGTTATTTTCAGCTCGGCAGGGCCAATAATTTCCCTGTGATTGAATCTTGCCCGATTTGTAAGTCCCAACAGAAGTTAAAACGCCATGGTTTTTATAACCGCTACGCGATCGAGACCGATGCAGAATATCGGATTCCCATTTGCCGTTACAAATGTCCGAATCCCAAATGTAACAAAACATTCGCTATTCTTCCGGATTTTCTGCTTCCCTACTTTCAGAACACGCTCTCTTCCATCTTGCAGACCTTACAACTATTCTGGGCTTATTGTGTACTGCTATTTAGCCGCCAGTTAGTTTGTTTTTACCGGAAACGGTTGATGGCCAAAAGCAAAATCATCGAGATGTTCTTTCGTCTTGAGGGGAACAAACAGATCTTCCCAGAAGATCCCATAGAAAAAGCCATAATGCTTCTGAATATGATTGAAACTCTCCCCAGAGTCACCTTCATTCGAAAGTGGCACAATCATTACATTAGCAGCTTTATGGCACATTCATTTTATCACGGATCACCCGTGGCCAAAACAGAATAATGTTTCCACATACCTTTTTCCTCGTCAGGGACCGTGTACGGGTTTTATAATGCATCGTAATGGTTAGCCGGCTAGCCTTCGAAAAGGAAGAACGAGAAAGCGCGCCAGTTCTTTCCAATTTAGACAATGGGAGGCTACTTAACCAATGGATGAACAAAACCGGGAACGCGTGGCCCTTTTTCGCTATGGGATCATCGCTCCCTTGCTCAATGAACAGGTGGATCGCGCCACATATTTGGCTGAGGTGTCTGCCAAAACCCACGAAGTCCCTTACTATGGTTCCAAAGAATTTACACCCAAGACAATCTTAGCTTGGCTAAGGCAATATCGCCGTAATGGTTTTGACGCGTTAAAGCCCCAGGCACGTTCGGATCGAGGACAATCCCGATCGTTATCCGGTGAATTACAGCTGCACTTGGTATCCCTGCGTAAAGAAAATCAAGGAATGCCAGTGACGGTGTTTTATGACCAATTGGTGCAACAAGGAGAGATTTTACCGCAGGATGTATCTTATACCTCTATCTATCGCTTACTGAAAAAGGAGGGATTGCTGGGGAAGGGGATAGTGCGTTCGCCCGAACGAAAACGGTTTTCTCATGATACGGTCAATATGCTCTGGCAAACCGACCTGTCAGATGGGCCATATCTTCGTACAGGCGACAAAAAAATCAAGACGTATTTAATTGCGGTGATCGATGATTGCTCTCGCCTATGCACATTTGCGCAATTTGTCCCATCCGAGAAATTTGACGGGCTACGCACAGTCTTGAAAGAAGCTTTGCTTCGCAGAGGCATTCCCAAGATGCTGTATACCGACAACGGCAAGATCTTTCGTTCCGATACGCTGCATTTGGCTTGTGCAGAATTAGGCATACACCTCCTGCACACGCAGCCCTATGATGCCGCTAGCAAAGGGAAAATAGAACGCCTGTTCGGAACGATTAAGACGCGTTTCTATTCGCTGTTAAAAGCAAAACCGGCTTCTTCATTGGAAGAACTGAATGAACGGTTTTGGAAGTGGTTGGAGGAAGACTACCATCGCAAGCCACATTCTTCTCTCAATGGAAAAATGCCGCTCGAAGTGTACTTGTCCCAGATTGATCAAGTACGGATGGTCGACGACCCTGCCAAATTAGATCCTATCTTTCTTAAACGGGAGAATCGAACTGTCAAACATGACGGAACGTTTTCGCTCAATAACCAGCTGTATGAAGTTCCCGAGCGATTTATAGGTCAAAAGATCGAGATTCGTTACGATGAACAAGGCGTGCATATCTATGAGGACGGGAAACCAGTCGCTCGCGCTTCTGAAGTGAATTTTCATGATAATGCTCATGTAAAACGAAAACGACCCGCCATCTCCTTCGCTGATATGCAAGGGATGGACAGGAAAGGAGAAGATAGGGAATGATCATGGCATTCTATTCCCTTTCCAAAATCCCTTTTGCCAAGGAAACCAAAGGTATGTCGCCCTATACTTCCCGTTCCTTTCAAGAAGCAATGGGATGTTTAACCTACATGAAGCAGGTTCGCGGCATGGCACTTGTTGTCGGCGACCCGGGAGCCGGTAAAACCTACGCCTTGGGTGCATTTGCCGAAGGCTTGGGCCAATCGCTCTACAAGGTCATCTATTTCCCGTTGTCTACAGGAACAGTAACTGACTTTTACCGTGGATTGGCCTTCGGCCTAGGAGAACAGCCACAAAGTCGGAAAGTGGATCTGTTTCGCCAAATCCAACAGGCGATTAGCCGTTTGTTCTACGAACAAAAGATTACGCCGGTTTTCATCCTTGACGAGATGCAAATGGCCAAAGATGTCTTTTTACAAGATTTGAGCCTGCTCTTTAATTTTCACATGGATACCCAGAATCCTTTTGTCCTTCTTATATGCGGCTGGCCTTACTTACGGGACCGTCTGTCGTTAAACCCACATAGATCCTTATCCCAGCGGCTTTTGGTTCGACATCAGGTCGAGCCGCTGGATAAGGAAGAGGTCAAGGGATATATGGAGCATCACCTTGCCTATGCCGGGGCGAAATATCCGATTTTCACGGAAGACGCAATAGAAGCTGTTAGTGCCTGTTCCAATGGATATCCACGCCTGATTAATTTATTGGCTATGCACGCCCTATTATATGGCAGCCAAAACAAAAAAGAACAGATCGATGCCGAAGTCATCCGGATCATCGCCCCGGAGTGCGGTCTGGCATTGAGATAGCTTGGATGGCTTAGAACGAGTCAAAGGGGACAACCCTGATCCCCAAATATTCTCAGGAAAGGAAAGAATCATGATGACCCGAACCCAAAAACCAGGAATCCTCGTCTATTGTCCTGCCAAGGAACGCTGGCAAATCCAAAAGATAGACCATTCTTACGACCTTCACTGCGGCGATTGTTTCGAGATTAAGGTAGGCTATGAGTATATCCCTTGTAGAATAGAACTTGGCTGTGAATGGCTGTTATACCTTCGGGAAACTCGATTTTATTTACATCCAAAACAGAAATACGAAGTGAAAGTCGATTAACAAAGAGTGACAAGTGATTACTTCTTAGACCCAGTAGAAAGGCAATAGCTAAATGCTATTGCCTTTCTACTGGGTGCAACAAGCGATAGCGCGTTAGGAAAAAAGCAAACTTGATCACGTATTAGACGAGTATATAGGGAATGAACGATTTGAACAAGAGCGGAATTGGGATAAAGTGTAGTTGAAGTAGGATGGATTGGATAATAGTGGAATGAAATACTCGCCAGAAGACCGCGAAAGCGTGCAAATTTTTTAATCATTGGCTAATTTATTCTGAAAAAGGGGCCTAAAATCTTTCGATATGGGACCTAAATAATTTGCAAATCCTAAGCCGATTTATTGTGCAAATTCACAGGCTACTACAAATACATTGCGATGCTCCCGTCCACATAGCGCTTGTATTAATTCAAATTGGGCTTTATTTGTGTCCTGAGCCTCATCAATTAGCAGATAGCGATAAACGTTTCGGTACTGTTTGCCGATAAACGGACGTTCTTGAAATAATTTGCAGCTCAAAAAAAGTAGATCTGCAAAATCAACAACATTATTTGCTCGCAGTTTTTCATTGTACAACTGATACATTACACGAAAATCTTCAGAAAAATTACTCCCAACCTGATGAATCTCAGCAGGTGCAATCAGCCGATTTTTCAACTGGATAATCTTTGCGTATATCCCTTGGACACTATTTCGTAAAACAGCGTCTTCCTTAAACTTCATCAGAATGTCCCGGTACTTGGAATCCGATCGTGCCAATTCATCCTGTATCGCTTCGATCAACAACTGTATGTATTCACCGTTATTTTCATACAGGGTAAACTCATTATCGATACCAATATAGCTCCCATATTTTCTTAACACATCACAACAAAAACTGTGAAACGTGCCGATAAATAATCGCTTTACATCGTTTCCCACGTACTTCTCAATACGTTCTTTCATCTCATTGGCTGCTTTCGTTGTAAAAGTGAGGGCAAGGATTTTAAATGTTTCGCCTTTTGATTCATTTAGAAGATAAGCTATTCTTCTGGTCAAAATGGTTGTTTTTCCTGATCCTGGGCCAGAAATCACCAATAGCGAACCATCCTTATGCAAGACAGCTTCTCGTTGCTGGTCGTTCAATCCATCCAACAGTACATTATATTCCATACCAACGCCTACCTTCCCTTAAGTTTTTCAGCAATCTTATCAAATAAAAGTTGGAATTCCCTTGGAAGTGGTAACTGGTTTTCGATCATATGCTCCGCAACATACTCACTAAAAAAAGTTTTCCCTTGGCTGTCAACCCATTTGTTGATGATTTCTGTATCGCTATAATCTTCAACACTTAAGGGTATTTCCTGATCCACTTGAACATCGAAATAATTGCGGCTCAAGTTTTTTGCATGTTTTGAATTTAATTCCTGCTCTAATTTTTTTCTATATTGATCCAATGTTTTCGATCCATACTTGTCCGAAATTATATTTTGAATAACTTCCACCCCGAGCCAATCGATACAATATGCTTCAAAGTCCATGCCACTTGGCAAAAAGATGACATTATCATCAAATTCTTCACCAGAATATGCATTGGTGAAAACCGCCTTTCTGACATCCTCCTTTGTATCTTCCTCACCATCTGAAAAAATCAACCAAGGAATGTCCAGAACTTCTTTTCTCACGATTTTAAGAAAATTTGAATATGCTTTTCCATCACAAGAAATTATAGATATACCATATGCACCTAACGGTTTTTTTAAATAGTGCGGGGCGATCATTTCGAAAAAGATTTTTTCAGTATCCCCTTCGCACATTAAAAATAGTGTTGAAAACAACAGTTCAGTATTTTTAAACTGTACATACCTGCGTAACGAATGAAGTTCCTCTTTTTTAAACAAACGATTGGAGTCATACGCTCTTTGAGGAAGGCCATACTTAAATTTCCATCCCATGTTATATTCTGAAATCTGTTTCACTTCTGTTATTCCGTTGACATTGCGAAACATGATGTAATCGTAAATATCAGCATTATCTACTATAAAGGGAGAATGTGTACTGATTAACTTCTGTCCCTGAATTTTAGACAATTGCTCAAAAATTGCTCGTTGCGAATGAGGATATACATGTGCTTCCGGTTCCTCAATACCAATGATCGGTGTTGTTTCTGGATTTTCAATCGTTTCAGGCAACAAAATTTCCAAAAAGGCATTAAAAATGACCAGTATTGCAATATTTTGTGTACCCATTCCGTGTTTCTCGATTGGAAGGGATATATTTGAATTCGCAGATTTCAAATAAACACGCAAACCATCCAACAGTTCCCAACTTCGCTTCGAGAATGCCTGTAAGTAGATATTGTCCGAATCTTGACTAATCTTGATGCTATTTTCGATCTGTTTCAGACGCTCCACCAATTCACCCAAGCGATTGTCAGCAAGCAAAAGTTCATTTAACTGATCTGTTATTGCTCGAATTTCCGGCTCCTTGGCAGAATAATCGAGCGAATCTTTTAGTTTACCCCAAAATGAAGATTTATTATGAATCTCACGCTTAACGTCACGCAACGTTTCCATATAAAAATAAGGGAAGAAAGACAAATGTTCTTTACGTACAGTTGTATTTTTTCCTTGAATCTTTTTTCCGTTTTGATCTAGGAAGCTACGACTTTCCTCATATTTATTCTTTTCTGGAACAAACCTATATTCATATTTCAAACGAATATAACGGATCGGATCATCCTCAGAACCGATGGAATCGAAGCGGTCTTTATTTATCGATTACAAGTGATTTTACCCTTTTTGACTTTGTAAGGGGTTTAGTAAAAAAGAAAAAAACCAAAGGCTTAGTAAATGACTTAAGTGTTTTAAAGGTAGAATTAATGAAATTAAGTATAGAAGAATTAAAACTACTTAAAGCCTCTGCATTAGGAGCTGCAGAATCATACAAAAATTCTAATATGTTTTTCACGTTTGTATTCGGAATAGTTCTTGGTATTTTAACTGGATCGAATTCATTAAGTTTTCTTAAAATGGATACAAGTAATAGTGTATTTAACATAATCCTATTTTTCTATTTATTTTTGGGAATATTGATCGTTATTCGAATGTTTCTTCGGATAGTAAGTGGAGTAACAGTTATTAAAGAAGTTATTGATATCTGTATAGATGAAAAGAGTGCAATAAAAGCTAATGATATAAGTCAATCAACCCAACAATAACTTTGACGGGGATGATATAAGACTCAAACATTGAGTCTTATTTTGCAAAGCAACTCAAACACAAACCAACAAAAGAGAATTTGTAAAAAATAGAAACTCATTCGCTCAAGGATGGACCGTCATTTTTCAGCATCATCAGATACTTGTATTCAAACACTTCCGCATCCTGCAACAACGGATGCTTCTCGTCTTTTGCAGAAAGGATGGCTAACTCAGTCGGCCATGGAATCCCAATCATCGGATCGTTCCAGAGAATGCCCCGGTCATGCACCGGTGAGTAGAGTTCATCCACTTTGTACAGTACTTCCGTATTTGGCTCAATCGTGCAATAGCCATGAGCAAATCCTTTCGGGATTAACAATTGCTTTTTATTGGCTGCACTTAATTCCACGCCAAACCATTTCCCGAAAGTAGGGGATCCTTTGCGGATATCGACAGCCACGTCGAAAATCGCCCCCGCCACAACCCTGACCAACTTCGTCTGCGCTTTGGGAGGCAATTGATAATGCAAGCCGCGAATCGTGCCCACTTCGGTAGAAAGGGAATGGTTGTCCTGCACAAATTCATACCCGATACCAAGACCGGCAAACTTTTGTTTATTGTAACTTTCCATAAAAAAGCCCCGATGATCTCCGAAAACATCCGGCTCAATAATCAAAAGGCCTTGCAAGTCGATTTTTGCAACTTTCATTTCAAATCCCTCATCCATTTGTATTAACTTTGCAATACCCCAAGGGTTTCGGACAATGAACTACTTGGTGGAAAATCTTTTACAAACTACACAGCTACATATCCAACGAATTGCCGTATTGCTTCTGATAGTACACCTGGTAGTCGCCTGACAAGATCCGCTGCCACCAGTCTTTATTTTGAAGATACCATTGAATCGTTTCCTTGATCCCCGTATCAAATGTGTACTTGGGCTGCCATCCGAGTTCTGTTCTTAGCTTTGTCGCATCAATGCCATAGCGCCGATCATGCCCCGGACGGTCTTTTACAAATTGTATCAATGATTCCGGCTTCCCAAGCTCCCGCAAGATCGTTTTCACGATCTCCAGATTTGTCCGTTCATGATTGCCGCCAACGTTATACACTTCGCCCACTCTTCCCTGATGCATCACCAGATCAATCGCCGCACAATGATCCTGTACGTGCAGCCAGTCCCGGATATTCAATCCATCCCCATAGACAGGCAGCGGCTTGTCAGACAATGCATGAATGATCATCAACGGGATCAATTTCTCCGGAAAATGATATGGCCCGTAGTTGTTGGAACAGCGGGTGATATTGATCGGCAGCCCATATGTTTCATGATAGGCGCGCACCAACAAGTCGGCACTCGCTTTGCTGGCGGAGTAGGGGCTGTTCGGTGCAAGAGGAGTTTGTTCCGTGAATAAACCCGTTGCCCCTAATGTGCCATAGACTTCATCCGTGGAAATTTGAACGTATTTTTTTACCCCATACGTTTTCGCCGCATCCAGCAACACCTGTGTGCCCATGACGTTAGTTTTGATGAAAACACCTGGCTCTGTGATGCTGCGGTCAACATGTGACTCCGCGGCAAAGTTTACAACGATATCGACACCTTTTTGAAAAACGGAATCGACAAGCTGGCGATTTATGATGTCACCTTTGATAAAGGAATAATTGGATTTGGTTTCACAGTCTTTCAGGTTTTCCAAGTTCCCGGCATATGTCAAAGCGTCTAAATTGATGATTTGATCGTCCGAATACTTTTCGACCATATAGTGAACAAAATTGCTTCCGATAAAACCAGCGCCGCCTGTAACCAGTATATTCATCGTATTTCCCTCAACATGGCAAACGTGAAATTTCCAAATTCCATGTAATGCCGATCTTATGAAATTTCATTTACACCATATGCATGACGTACACCGAATGTGATAAGTACGATCCAAACTGCATGAATGAAAAAACCTCCCATCATGTCGATACAGATGGAAGGTTTCACTTATCGCTTATCTTGCCCACGATGAATTTATATTCACATTTTATCACAAATAAAATCCTCTTGATTATCCCGAAAGCCAAATACTCTTACAACAGCAACAATGATTTTTTACAAAGTTTCCAACGGATGCAATCCGTATTTTTCCAGAACAAACTCTTTACTTGGGATTGTTCCAACAACGGAAATATTGACTTTTAATTGCGGTTTCGCTTCTGGACGAATCGACTCAATTTTCGCCTTATAAGATCCATTATTTTTTAACACTGTATACATAAATCCACTATAAAACGAAGGAATATATCCCAACTTATGTCCCATTGAAATCAAAATGATTTCCTTGAACATAAATTGGGGCAACAAACTCGTACGAATCGGTAGCTAATCTTCCTCCAGTTACTCTCAATAGATCCATTTCCGTGTAATCCATCGATAACCCATGCTCTTTCAATAACAATTGAAAATCTGGTCTTCTTCGATCAGGAAGCCGTCTTGCAAAAGGCCCAAACAATACATCGGAAACATAGATTTTTTGAGTATCACGAAAAGCTAAATGTGGAGAATATCCATGATCCATTGCTTCTGGCAACTTTCGTCGGTACTCATTCCATTCATAATGAAACACATACTTTTGGTCATCATGAATTAAAGTGCCAATATGATAACGTTGTCTCGATTCAGGATTCTGCCAGATCAGTCACAAACGGTATGGTCGATGGTCCATTTCTAATCGCTCCAGAGTACCATTTTATTATCTTCGGAATTTTAAATAAATAACGTTCCTGAGATTCAGGATCAATTAACCAATATTTAGTCCTTGTTCCAGAGGCTTGTTTTTTACTATCGATATTCCAACTCGATACATTTAATACGTCCATAAACCTACCTAATCATTCGACTTAGATAATTAAATTATAGAATCCCCATTCTCTCTTGTCATTATATGAGTGACACTTGTCAAAGGCCATTACATATTATACATAATCAGGATCAAACGAAAAAAGGAGCCACCATCAATACGCGTTCCGATTGACAAACCCCTTGATAAAGGTCAGAAAGAAAATCTTCAAATCAAACACAAAGCTCCAATTCTCAATATAAAACAAATCGCACTTGATCCGCTCTTCAATGGACGTATCGCCGCGCCAGCCGTTGATCTGCGCCCAACCGGTGATGCCGGGGCGCACCCGATGCTTGATCATGTATTTGGGCACGGTATCTTTGAATTGATCCACAAAATACGGACGCTCGGGCCGAGGACCGATAATGCTCATGTCCCCTTTCAGGACGTTATAAAACTGGGGCAATTCATCCAAGCTGGTCGCCCGCAAGAAGCTGCCAAAACGCGTTCTGCGCGGATCATCGGCGGTTGTCCAGCCCTTATCCCTCTGTGATGCCCGGCTGACTGCATGGCGCATGGAACGAAATTTATACATGGAAAAGGTTTTGCGATTTTTCCCCACCCGCTCCTGTTTGAAAAATATCGGTCCGGGGGAAGTCAGCTTGATTCCGATCCCTATCACCAGCAAAAGCGGCAGCAACAGCAGGAGAATCATAGAAGACACGCATATATCAAATGTTCTCTTGACAATCCCATTGATCACATCATCCAACGGCACATGACGGACATCGATCAGCGGTATGCCGCCAAAGTCTTCAATTCGGGGTTTTGCCGGCAAATACCCATAGTAATCCGGTATGATAAATGTCTGAATGCCCATCCGCTCCGATGAAGCGATTAATTCGGCGAGTCGTGGATGCGCGCTTAAAGGCAGGGCGATAAATACCTGGTCGAGATGGTGTTTTTCAATCAATGATTTGTATTTATCTAACGTTCCTAATATCGGTACACCATCTACCTCAGTATTTTTTGCATGTAATAACGCATCATCCAGAAATCCCAGCGCCTCATACCCAAACTCCGGATGTTCCCGCAACGACTGCAAGAAACGCTGACCGAGTTCCCCTGCGCCGATAATTAAAATGTGTTTTTTGTTAAATCCCTTGGCACGAATCCTTCTCAGTACCATGCGCAATACGAGACGCTCGATACTCATCAATACAAACACAAGGATAAAACAAGAAAGCAAAACTGCCCGGGAATAATTAATTTGTTTGATGAAGAACAATCCGGCAATCGTAAAAAAACCGGTAAAAAACAAGGACTTAATAATACCCAATAATTCCGCACGAAAACGTTTCGCACGTTTGGAGGAATACAATCCAAACGCAGAATTAAAAAAGAGAAAGACGGGTATAATATAGATGAGAACGGAAAAGTAAGATCCTGCCTTTAACCGTCCTTCAAAAGGAAACCAACCACTATGAAATCTTATATACCATGCAAGAAAAAGAGACAACGTGATCAGAAGAGAATCCAATACCATAAACAAGCGGTTCAATAATTTTTGATATGCCCGAATCATTGAAAGAGTCACAGTCTCCTTTCCCGCGCATTTCTTTTTTTATTATAATACATATGCAGAATCAAGAGTTTAAATATTTATCTGTCGAATCAATCCTCTATATTTTCACACGGTCGATTGGCAATGCTCCATGACATCTTCCCAAGTCATATAGATGCGAATAATATCCTCTTCAATCAATTCGCTGCCTGTCTGCACTTCGATAAATTCCAGATCGGCAATCGCTTTTATTCCGTGTTTCGACCCAACCGGAATTTGCAATACATCTCCGGGCTTTACTTCATAGATTGTATCATTCAATACAAATTCGCCAATTCCGCTGATGATTGTCCAAACTTCACTTCTTTTGTGATGCAATTGATAGCTCAGATTTTTACCGGCAATCACACCGATCCGTTTCGTTAAAACTTCTCTTCCCTCTTCAAATTTTGTATAGTCCAAAACCCGATACCAGCCCCAACGCCGTTCTTCATACATGGGCCGCCGGTCAAAGCCTGCAATGATCTCTTTGATCCTTGGACTTGCTGCTTTATCGCTGACCAAGATCCCATCCGGGCTCGCAGCAACCACGACATTCGACAATCCAAGCACCGCAACAGGTATATCCAATTCATTGATGAGATGTGTATTGTCTGATTCTTTGCTTATGATACCCACACCAATTTGATTTGTTGCCATTTCTTCCGTCAGTGTATTCCATGTACCGAGATCTTTCCAAGCTCCATCATAACGAATGGCTACGATCTCTTGCGCTTTTTCCACCACTTCGTAATCAAAGCTAATTTTCGGCAACAAACCATATTGCTGAAGCAACTCTTCATACTGAATCGGCAAGCCTTTTTGTAGCAAAAGAGATACCAAGTAATCCAATTTAAATGCGAAAACTCCACAATTCCAAAGGGCTTCATGTTGGATTAATTCCTTTGCAACATTTTCAGTCGGTTTTTCTTTGAACCCTTTCACTTTGACATAGGAATTCGAATTTTTGGTTTGATTCGGAATGATATACCCATATTTTTCAGATGGATACGTCGGTGAAACGCCCACCAAAGCCAAATCTGCACCAGATGCTTTCAGCACCTTTTCCAACTCCAAAATTCTTGTAAAAAACTTCTCTTCAACAAACGAATCCACAGGCAACACTGCAACGACTTCTTCCGGGCTTACATCCTCTTTCGAAAACAAGTAGGAAGCTGCAAGAGCAATCGCGGGAAATGTGTCCCGACGCTCCGGTTCGATAATAACCGGTACCTGTGTACCAATCTGGCTATGAATCATATCTATTTGCGATTTGCTTGTGGCAATTATTGCAGAATCAGCAAGACCAATGGCACTCAGTTGCCGCCATACTCTTTGCACCATGGATTCAAGCTTGCCTTCGCTGTTTTCTAAAACCTTCAAGAATTGCTTTGAGCGTGAATCATTCGATAAAGGCCAAAGACGTTTGCCTGAGCCACCCGAAAGTAGAATTAGTTTCATAACTACATTCTCCTTATTATAAGCACTGATTTTAATTTAATAGTTCATTGTCTGATACATACTACATTAAAAAAATAAACTAAAATTAAGCTTGATAATTACCCGTTTTATTATCAATAACATTTTGAATAAACATTTTAATTTTTTGGAGAAACATTTCATTAGAAAAAGACTGCGCATGTTCAAAAATAAATTTTGAATCAAACGACTTTTTTTCAAATTCTTCAACCGCTTGATTTAAAGCTTCAACATTTTGATCATAAAAAAATAGACCTGTCTTACCATCTATTACTGTATCCAATACTCCACCTTTTCCGTAAGCAATAACAGGTTTTCCAAATGATTGTGCTTCAACGGGTGTAATACCAAAATCCTCTTCACCAGGAAAAATAAAAGCTTTACATTTTTCAAAATAACTCCTAACAACATCATCACTTTGTCTACCCAATAACTGAATATTTGGCCCAGCTATTTTTTTAAGCCTTTTTAATTCTGGTCCACTGCCTATTATAACTAATTTTCTATTAGTTTTATTAAAAGATTCAATTGCTAAATCCACCCTTTTATATGCAACCAGTCTGCTAACCATTAAATAAAAATCTTTCGAATCATTTTTAGTGTAATTTTCTGGTACCGATACGGGCGGGTGAATTACAATTGCTTTTCTTCTATAGTATTTTTTTATCCGTTTTGCCACTTCATTGGAATTAGCTATAAAATAATCAACACGTTCAGAAGATAACTTATCCCACATACGTAGATAATGAATCGTTGACATCATTAAAACCTTTTTTATAAAACCTATCTTTTCTTTCGATTGATACTCATGATAACCGCTCCATGCGTAACGCATGGGAGTATGACAATAACAGATATGGATAGCATCCGGAGAACTGATAACTCCTTTTGCACACGCATGGCTACTGCTTATTATTAAATCATATTCCGATAAATTAAACTGTTCGAATGCCATTGGCATAAATGGAAGAAGCAATTGATACTTTTGCTGTGATAAGGGTACTTTTTGCAAAAAAGAACTTATTACTTTTATATTCTTAAATTCTTTATCCAAGTTCTCAGGATTATATACTGACGTAAATATGGGTGCCTCCGGAAATAATTCATGTAATTTTAACAATACTTTTTCAGAACCGCCCATATTTGTTAACCAATCATGAACAAAAGCGACTTTCATAGAAATCCTCATTTCATTGATTAGAACTAAAGTGGTTTTCAAAGATAATCTTACTTTTTTAGTTATAGCCATTTGAATGGATCATATAATACTAAAAATGAGGTTATTGTCCATAACCCTATGTTTATCAATGTTGGAACATCTCCCAATAAAACTTCTTCAGGTGCATCTCCTGATTCTTTGATATGAAGAATATATAAATAACGAAACAAACCATAAATAACAAATGGTATAGTATACATCATTGCATATCTATTTGCTGCAGAAAAAGTATAAACAGAATATGCCATAATTGTTGTAGCAACAATGATTGTAATAAATTGGTCAAGCAGCTGAATACTATAGAATTCTAAAACACGTCTATGATGTCTTGCATTATCACTTAACCTCATTAATTCGCTTCTTCGTTTACCTAAGATAATAAATGTTGATAATAAAATTGTACAAACAAAAAGCCATGGAGAAATTTGAACATTTAAAACAACGGCACCTGCAAAAGCCCTCAAAACAAACCCAAAACCTACTATCAATGCTTCAATCAAAAAAATGTGTTTAAAATAAAAAGAATACGCAATATTAACAGCAAAGTATAATAAAATAATTAATAAAAGACCTTTGCCTAAATATATTGAAGTAAAAACGGAAAAAATTATTAAAATAATTAACCACAAAATTGCTAATGGTATCGACATCTTACCAGAAGGAAGTGGGCGATATTTTTTCACAGGATGTTCCTTATCTTTTTTTACATCTATAATATCGTTCAAAACATATACACTACTTGATATTAAACAAAAAATCAAAAAAGTATAAGTAACAACCAACGCTCTCTCTATATTCAATAAATTACCTGAAAATATCAGTGCTGCAAAAACATAAAAATTTTTAATCCATTGTTTTGGGCGTATTATTTGCAAAACGCAAAAGCTGCCGAAAAGAATGCTTGTGTTATAACGAACTATTGTTTTCATTATTATCCACCTACTATAGTTCTTTGAACTAAAAATAATATTATATGCCCTCAATTAATTATTATGCTTTGAAATAAATCTAAATATTTACTAACAGAAGCTTTTGTTCCAAAGAATTTATTTATAGTTTCTTTTTCTTTAATATACTTTTCTTTTTTCAAAATAATCTCTTTTATTCCTTTTACTAGATCGTCTACATCACCAGGAGCTACAATTACACCCATTTGTGACTTCTGAACAATACTTCTTACGCCAGGTAAATTAGATGTTACAACGGGCACCCCAGACAACATTGCTTCAACCTGCACCATACCAAACGCTTCTAAAGAATTAATACTAGGTAATGCCAATATATCAAGTGACGAGTAAAATCTTAACATTTCATCATCTGTAAGTTTTCCCAAAAAACTTACATAAGAACCATCCCACCCAATTGTCTCCTTTAATATTTCATAGACACTTCCGCCTGCTACACTTTTATAATCACCAGCTATAACAAATTCTACATTAGGAATATGGCTTTTAATTATTGGAGCCGCCCTAAGCAACACATCAATACCTTTTTCCTCTACAATTCTCCCGCAAAAGCCAATTCTTATGTTTTTATTTGGCTTTATCTTCTGTTTGTTTTTCTCTATTAACTTTTTATACATTGGAGAGGTAGGAGGTATTTCAATCCATTTCTCTTCACATTCCGGCAAAACCCTTGAACTATTTGCATAATCTTCACTACTAATTATAACCTTATATGCTCTACGAAACGAAATATTTGATGTTATATCCATAAATTTTGTAATCATTTTATTCATAATACCTTTAGGTAAATAGACATCACATTGATATGTTATTATTAAATTTTTATTCTCAGAAAAAAATGATAATATACCAGCCTCAGCCATCGGTAAGTGGAGATTTATAATATCTTTATCTTTTTTTAATTTATTAAATGTCGAAATAAATGAAGGACTAATATAACCCTTATTAAATCGAAATAGAATATCAGTTCGAATAACTCTTACACCATTTAAATACTCTTCATTTGTTAAATTTGGCAGATGTTTTGATGTTAAAACAGTTACTTCATTATCCACGGCTAATTCCTCTGCAATACATCGAGCCGCCTCGGTAAGACCACTTGTATAAGGCCAATAATAGTTTAATACAATTAATATTTTCATATTACACTATACCCTCTCATGTCTATCCGGTTTATCCAAATTTTAAAATTAAAGACCTAAAAAATCATATAAATCCACAGTTTAGTTTACGTTTATCTTTTTAAAGGTAATTAAAATAACGCCAGCCGTTATTAATATTACACCTAACCACTTATATAAATTAAGATTTTCATTAAAGAAATAATAACCAACAAATAAAGCAAATACATAATTTATGGACAGTAGTGGGCTAACAAAACTCAATTCGTATTTAGCTAGAATAATTATCCATAAAATTGCACTTATAAAATACATCGTTAATCCAGTAAGTATATAAGGATTTAACAAAATATAAAGAACTGACATAACATCGCCCTTTAATAAACTTGCTATTCGGCTTTCTTCATGCATTGCTCCATATTTAATTAGAGGTGGTCCACTAACACCTGTAATTAATATAACCAGTATAATAATAATTGATTTAAACATTTTTGTTCCTCCACTTTTATTGATATTTGGAATTGAATATCCATAAAAATTGCCTCTGAATTATGGTTTTGGAGGATATACAGCTAAAAACAAGCCTGTTTTTCCATTACTATTTTGGCTCAACGCATCTGGAAAGGGAAAGTATACTTTTACTGGTTTAATTTTTTGTTTGTTTAGGATTTTTAATACGGTTGAATAGTTTGTAACAATCCCTACTCCATAACCTTTAAACCACTGTCCAGCCCATCCTCCAAATTTTGTTAGGTTTTTATTATTTGAATTTCGGCCAAATCCACCATAGTAACCAGATAAAACACCGTATTTCTCCATTTCTAAAGGTGTTAAATTACTAAAATTATTTTTTAATTTATAATAGTTTTGTGCACCATGCAGAAGATCATTAAACTGGTATTCCTCACTAGAAGGCGTATTGAAAGTTATAAATTTATTACTTATTCGTACTTTATATAGATAAACATTATTTTTATCATAGATTAATTGATTATTAGGATAATCTCTAACCCATGTTACAACATCTAAAATACTTTTCGGATCTTCATAAGACATACCGTTTGGACTTATTAAATAATAAAGAACAGTAGATTTATTTTCATTCTCCTTTAAATAAAGTTCTATCATAGATTTTATACGAGATACCCCATAACTAGAGCATATAAAATAAGGAAATTCATATAAATGTCCACCTAATTGATTCGATGAAATTACTAATGAATTCTTAGGTATCATACTAACTGCTTTATTTAGACTAGCTGATGTTTGATCATTAATTGCATTTTTAACCCATGAATTTATATATTGAACCGTTGGTGTTAATAACATAAGACTCGTTAAAACAATATAAACGATTGTCTTCAATGTATTTTTTTTATTAAAGTTTCGTAACTCTTCAATCAACGCAATAATAACAAAAGGAATAACAAAAAAAGAATATTCAGTATATATATTTGTTTGTGGTGTTGTAGAAGCTAATATATTCATCAGTAAAATAATTAAAGCTGGAAGTGATAATAATGGATTATTCCATATTCCAATAAAAAAAGGGCCTAAAAAAGCAAATATATATTTTTTATGTTCTAAAGCTGCATGTAATGGTAAATAAGGATGCTCTAATAAATATTTAATCTTCTCTGCAGTAGTCGCCCCCATGTACCCCCAGTTGCCTTGAACATTGGGATCTGCACCACCATAAATTTTACCTAAGATAATTATTTCAAATAAATAAAACCAAAAAATAGACAATATAAAAGTTACAATTCCTAATTTACGATTTGATTTTTTCATAATCCATAAAAATCCAATTGCAATGCAAACTAAAGACCAAATATTTTTACTTAATAAAGAAAGAATTACTAGTACAATTATTATTAAATAGTTTTTTTTATTATTAACTTTAAAACGAGACATAAAAACTGCTAAGGTAACAAATGCCATACCTAAAACAGTAGAATCATAGCCCCAAACAAATTGACCTAGTACTCCGGGATTAAACAAAAAAACAATCAATATAAGAATAGCAATTTTCTCTGTAGCTAGCATTCTACAATATAACCAAATTATGAATGCAGTAAATGAAATAGCTACCGATTCTATGAAAAATAAAACATTTACACCAAATAAATGAACAAATGGGTTGATTAAATATAAAATGAATTGACCATCGATAGCATAAAACGGAATTTCTTTCAGCGAATTTCCACTATAAAAAATATTACCGTAACCATGCGCATTATTCGATAATTGACCGAATAAACCAAAATTGCCATAAGCATAACCCCAATGTTCATTGAGCCAAAACTCAAATATTAATGATGTTATAAAATAAATAAAAATAATAACTAAACTATAAATGAGCAAATTCGCTTCCATTTCTTTACCAATTAAAAACAATAGAGACATTTGTCCTCTCCTGTGGTATAGATTAAGTTACCACACAAAACCATACCTGGAGGATTCACAAATGTCTCATAATACTACCATACCAAACCACGAAGCAATAATCAATTTCTTAAAAAGCCGTAGGCTATCCTTATATGTTTCAAAGCCTGCCTTGCGGCATATTCAAGAATTTTTTATTGCAGCTACCGCTAAAGGGTATCGTGGTAAAGTGGTAGATATAGCGGAATGGAGTTCATGTCATCGAACATCCATTGGACACTTTCTCTCGGATGGTGTTTGGGACGAATCGTATATCCAAAGACTTGTAAAACAAGAATCGCTTTCATTTGTTTTGTCTCATGCCAAACAAACAGAACAGCCTATTTTTGTGATTCATGATGATACGGTTAGTGAGAAGACAAAGCCTTCGTCACAGGCAAAACACCCAATCGAACAAACAGACTACCATCATTCCCACTTAAAAGGAAAAACCGTTTGGGGTCATCAAGTTCAGGCTACGATTGTTCAATGTGGAGAACATTCTCTCATTCATGATATTCACCGTTATGATAAATCGAGCCAAAGCAAAATTGATGACGCTTGTGATTTGGCCAAAACCATGCCGATTCCACCTTATTCTGGATATGCATTGGTCGATTCATGGTATACATGCCCAAAACTTATGAATACTTATGCAGAGCGAGGATACCATCTGATTGGTGCACTCAAAACAAACCGTATTCTCTATCCCAAAGGGATTCGAGTTTCACTTAGTACCTTCGCATCGTATGTGACCAAACAGGACGTTTGCCTCGTGACCGTAAACGGATCAACCTATTGGGTGTATCGATATGAAGGAGCTTTAAATGGCATTGAGAATGCGGTGGTACTCCTTTGCTGGCCATTGGATGCGTTTCAAAATTCGAAAGTATTACATGCTTTTCTGTGTACAGATGTATCCTTAGAGACACAAACCATCCTTGATTATTATAGTCGCCGTTGGCCGATCGAGATTTTCTTTCGGCAAACTAAACAAAATCTAGGTTTTGATGGATATCAAGTTCGTTCCATTCGTGCAATAGAACGACTTTGGATACTACTTTCGCTGACACATTTATATTGCACCATCGGTTTAGGTCAGCCTTCAAAATTTGGAGATGGACTTATAATGGTACGAAAGCAAGTAAAAGTGGACTACGTCCAATGGATTTATGAATCTGCAAAGAATCAAGTACCTATTGAAGCTGTTTTGCAACAATTAAAGCTGGCCTAGAGGCAGTCTATACTTTTTTGTTGTATAAATTTGTAAGTATTTTTGCTCATTTATAGAACTAAAGATATTGTTGTCCATTTATCATTAAAAATTAATTTTAGATAACTTTTATATTTTGTTGCAAATGAATCCGTTTTAACCAAAACTAAACACCCCTATAATTAATAACATAATTTTAAATAATTTGCTTACCGTTTGTATTTATTATTTAGGGACCGCTAAAGATGTTTTTTCGTGAGCCTACGACAAAATTTATAAGTCCCTGTAAATACTGATTGAAATAGTGAAATAGATGAACTTTGGTCCCGTGCTCCTAACGGAGATCGAGACTTTTTACTTTTGTCAAACCCGGGTTTGGCGAATTTACTGCTATATTGTGCCGTTTTACGTATTGAACATTACTGATTTTTACAGGAATTTTATGGTAAATAGGAAGTTGCTTTTTTTAATAAAAAAATTAAACATGGATTCGGAAAGTAGCTTCTTAAAAAGTTGAAAAATCCGCGTCCTATCAAGGTTTGTCCGTCACAAAAAGTTGCCAATTTTTTCGCAAAAGAAACAGGACACCTTGCCCCTCTTGTCCAATGGTTAAAGTACCCACAATAACCTACAGAGGGAGTGTCCTAGCAACATGGTAACACAAACACAGACTCATGCGCTAGAACAAAAAGTACGCCGTGAAAGGCGGATTGAAATATTGGCGGAACGCCGCCGCATCAAGAAAATCATGAAAAAGCAGCGCAACATTACCTTCGATAACGATACCGTCACTGAAGCCGGCAACTTTCAGTTTATCGAGTTGTTTAAAGAACTCGTCGGCTTCAAAGAGATCGTGTCGAGCCATCTTCAACTCGAGCGAGGAAGTAACAGCGTCTACTCGGCTGCGGCGCTCATGGATTACTTGACGGACTGCGCGCTTCTGGGGCACACGCGCTTTCTGCACATGAACGCTCTACAATCCGACCCTGGCTACCAAATAATCAAAGAAATCGGGCGATTCCCGGACGAAAGCACGTTTCGCGGACTGCTCAAAAACATGAACTGGAGTCACCTTATCCAGTTGGTCGGGATCAATCAAGAACTGTTGCGCCGTAAGGCCCGACTAGAGGGCAAACGGCTGGTTTGGATTGACATTGACGACACCGTCATCACGCTCTTTGGCGAACAAGAAGGGGTGACGAACGGCTACAATCCCCGCTACCACGGTCGGCCTTCGTACAAGGTGCGCGTCGCTTTTGTGTCGGGAACGGGAGAACTCATCCACCTGCAACTGAATCCGGGCAACACCAACGGCATGAAAGACTTCCTTTCGTTTGTCAAAGAAGTCGAAGCCCTGCTGCCACCTGAATATATCATCGAGGGCATCCGCGCCGACTGCGGCTTTGCCGACCCGGCGGTGATGGAATACGCCGAAGATAAGGGCTGGCTTTACATGTTCAAATTGCCGAAGAAAGCGACCGTCAAGAAGGCGATCGCCTACCTGGAGCAGCACCCACGCTTCTGGGAAACGCTCGTCGAGCACGAGAAAAGCATCCAATTCGCCGCAGAGGACGAGCACTGGGCGGCGGCTGACATCCAGATCATACAGTCCAGCTGGGACAAGGCACGCCGTTGCGTCATCTACCGAGAAGCAACGCAAACCGAGAAAACCTCGAAGGATCAATTGACGATAGCATTGACGCTCTACTCGTATCAGGCGATTGTGACGAATACGGAAGACAAGCCGTTGTCGCTGCTGCGTTCCTACAATCAGCGGGCGAACATTGAGCCCATTTTCCGCATGTCAAAAGGAGTCGAACATTGGATTTTTCAAACGACATCATTTGTTAAAATTCGACAAAATGACATCGTGAATATATATTCTAAGGTTTACTTTGTCAAAGTATGTCGAATACGAGACCGAAACAGATGAGTGATTCTTAATCTATCCTGTCGGCTCCTGCAATCCAGCTGCAGTGAGTAAAGATTTACGTTGTAATTGTAACCACCTAAGGATTCGAATCGCACCTTCGGTTATTCCATCTAGTCGATGGTGGGTCTGCCCATCTGGAAGCCGAACGATGATGTGGGTTACATTTTCAAACTCCTCCAGAATCGTCCACCCTGTCGGAGACAAGATTTTCACTCCGTTTAGTATAAGCGGTTGTGACTCAGTGTCCAATCCTCGGCGAATTCGCTGTTGTAAGATTGCATAAACCAAAAGTGCAAACAGAAACACATAGGCCATCGCCTGTACTCGCTTAGGATTCTTAAGAAAAATGCCATACATAAGAAAAGGGTGCTTCACCGCACGAAATAGATTTTCCACTTGAATCTGACTTTTGTAGTCCGTTACTAGCTTTTCATCCGATTTGTTTGATTTGTCTACGTTACTAATCAGGACGAATGTCCCTTCTCGTTGCTTGGTTCGGGCAATGGTCTCATCATCCTGGTTGAACTGAATGCAAATTCGCCATATGTCTTTCTCTACTAATTGTCCATATGTGTTGTTTTTCGAAGGGCGTCCACGCCGCCGCTTGACTACTTTCTCAGACTGAACATGGCCGTTAATCTGATGAAACTTCGCCTTGTGATCATGCAAAAATTGCGTGAGTGCTACGGTTGCATCGGGTTCGCAATGAAACTCTATGGCTTGCTGCTTTTCTATTTCCTTGGTAAGCTGCTCTGCCTCATCTGCGATTTGTTTCATTAAACGCTTTGCTTTTCGCTCATCCAGATGTGAGGTTTGGACAACCACAAACCGATACGCACGTTCATAGAGTTCTTCTTTGAAGCTTTGAATTCGATACGTAGCACTGTTTTTTCTCGCACTACCCAAGACTCCAAGATCTACAAACTGCTCCTCCTGTTGAAAGGCTCGGTCTTTTAGCTGCTTACACAGGTTGTATGTATCCGGTAGGCGGCTTATAAACGAACGTTTCTCATAGGTTTGCAGATTCTCTTCCGTTACAAATGCGGAATCAGCGACGACAACAATGGAATTCCAAGCCTCAGGAGATAATAACCTGTCGATGCGCCCCGTCAAATCGGAGTACCAGGGTTTGTCACTCGTATTGCCATTCATCACGTCAGCAAACAATGGAATTCCGCCAATGCTTCCAAGTCCATACATGAACTGTTTCAGGTCAGCACGCAGGTCTTTACTATATCCTCGTACAATTTTAAGTGGAGAGTCTTCCAACTCGGAGTCCTCGTAACTACCCTGCACAGAAATGGAAGTTGTATCGAAGTGGAGCAACCGATCAAATGTATCAAATTGCGCCTCCGGCGTACCTAAAGCGATCTCATGATAAATTCGCCAAGGATCTGCATCTGCAAGCTTATCAAGAGCAGCCGCAAGGCGATCATCATTCAATTCGTCTGCTAAAAAACCTTGACCAAACAGCCATTCACAGTCCATATTAGCGTAGAATCTCTCAATTTTATAAAGTGGTTTACGTTGTACGAGAAAGTTAACAATCAAAGCAACGATACGAATTCCTGGGCTAACTTTGGTTCGATGTGGATCCCACTCAACAAATCGATCAATGATGGATGCAATTTGCAAATCTGCACAGAGTCCAGCTACAATAGGCGCAGACTTGGCCATTCGTACTTCAATGTGAAGATCTGATAGATTCATTTGAAACAACTCCTCAAAAGGTTCCAGTCTAAGTTTAAGGAACGATTCGGGGTTTTCCGTTTATTTTCCTTTTATCCGCAAAATATTCCGAAAGTTCGACTTAAATCGACATGCGGAAAGTGGGATTGAGAATCGCATCGACGAGTTGAAAGACGGCTACGCCGTCGAACAAAACAGCCAGCATCGGATGCTGAACAACCTGCTATTCAGTTGGATCAAAGTGATCGCGTATAATCTGATCGTCTGGTTCAAACAGACGCTACTGCCAGAGAACATGCAGCGCTGCGAAGTGAAAACGATCCGACGGGTGGTGCTGAAGGCGCCGGGCAATGTGGTCGGCTCCGGCCGATATCAGCACATTCGATTAGCAGCGTGTGCGGAGCTGGAAGCCATCGTAAAGGTAATGCAACACAGGCTCCGAGCGTTCGCCGAACGACTGCGACCGAGCGAATCGGGAGCAGCCTGATCGATCTCTCAGAATCGAAGAACGGTATTCACCCGTAAAATAACGGGCTTCTTTGGGTACCCTACATTTGTGGGGAATGTTCGCTAGCTGTGATTGCGGTAGGGAACACCGATCCAGTTACTCATTAAAATCAAAATCTCAATGTAAAAACCCACTTATCCACAGGCTCGAGTTATCCACATTCCGAATTCATGTTAAAGTCATGACTGCTCTCCTCTGGTAAAATGGTAGTTGCGAACAGCCACTACAAAGGAGAGATAAATCATGACTGTTGCCATTATACCAAAATCCTATTCGAATGTAATCTACCTTCAATCTTCTTTTTGTTTCCAAGAACCTTCCCTTCCAAACTATATCCTTGAACGACCTTTTGCTAAAGTGGCGTTGAACTTCCCATGGAAGACTGTCTTTGCTTCTTGCGAGCAAGAATTTCTCGAAGCTCGCTATGCCTTCTATAAAAAGGAGCCTGAAAAAGAAGAAGCAGAAGGTTTATTTGATCTTCCCGTCGAGTTGGATCGACCAATGAAAAGAATATCTACAAAAGGACGAAAAGGAACCAACTTTTATGCGTTGTTAAAAGCTTTTCTATTAGCTCCACTCCTCTATGTTGAGGTCATGGTAGAAAGTGTATATCAACAAGTCGTAAGCAATCCGGCCTATGCTACGGTTTGTAATTTTGAGAAAATACCTTCACTGAAAACTTTTGAACGATTTGACCAAATCATGACCGAAAGTGGTCTTTGGGAAAAGGTTCGTATCCTTACCGTCCAGAATAATTTCGATCAAGGTATTCTTGAAAGTGAATCCACCATAGCAGTCGATACGTCACACATAGAAGCGGAAGCCACGCTCCATGCAACTCGAAAATGCTGTGATCAACCAATCAACCTGTAATTGTCAGAAGATCCTTACAGATGACAACGTAGGGTTGCTGCGTAAAAGTAATAGCGTTAGCTATGTTGCCCATAAAGTAGCTGTCGTGTGCGGAGTCAAAGGCGAACTTCCCTTGTCCCGAACGGTGTTTAAAGGAAACCAGTCCGATTCCATAACGTTTGAAGAAACACTTAAAGATTTCAAACAAGCCATCCCAGAGCAGGTAGTACGAGCAGTCAAATATGTGACAGCTGATGGAATTTATCAAAGTGCTGATAATCAACAACATGCCAAAGAATTATTAAATGCAAAGTTAATTGCTCCGATTAATCCACGCAAGATAAAGGAAAAACTTGTGGATATACGTGGGGTGGAAAAGATCACCTCCTACGGAGTTCCCGTTTGTATGAGTGGCCACTCCATGCAATTGAAAGGATATGATGCCGCAAAAGAACAATTTGTATGGGTCTGTCCGGTATTTCATGATAAATATCGTAAAGAAGGTCTAACTTGCTCGGCAGCTTGCCATACCAAGTGCTGCAACCAGGCAAAAACAGGTAGGACTGTGCGGATCGAAAGAAGCCTGACACCTCAAATTGATCCTGAATTTCCTCAGCATTTGTCCTCTTTCAAGGATATCTATAAAGAGCGAACGGCTATTGAACGAGTGTTTGCTCAACTGAAAGATGGATTCAGTATGAGACGGGTTCATAAAAGAGGAAAACAGGCCGTTGAGGCCCATATGGATCGATGCATCACAATTTCCCATTTGCTAGCTTTTGTCTCAGTAATGGAAACGGGACAACTTTACCGTGGATGGGCAAGATTTTCTGCATAAAGTGAATTTTGAAAAAATAGCAGAAATCCTAGGAAGGAGTCTGCCCGTTTTTATGAGTTCACCCATACGGATTGTTCAATGCCTATCGGCATATCCCGACGTTTACATAGAACTGTAATAAATAACCAAAATAACATTTTTTAAAGTGCTAAAACCAATCTTGTCCGGAGGCTCCGTGATAGAACATCAAATTATTGCGTATAATCTTGAGATTCAATACCGGAATACCTTGTAAATACTAGGTCATTTATATATTCAACAAACCCCATTTATATTAACTCATTAAAATTAAAAATTTTTCGATAAGTATACAAAGTTTTATTAAAAAAAATATTCCAATCAAAAAGCTGAGAACGTTCGAATCCTCTTTTTATACAATATTCTCGAATGTTTTCATCATATACTAATTTCATTAACCCTTGTACCATTGAATCAATACTATGTGGATCAACTAAAATCGCCGCATCTTCACAAACTTCAGGTAATGATGAAGTGTTTGATGTCATCACGGGTATCCCAAAACTCATTGCTTCTAGAACCGGAAGACCAAATCCCTCATAAAACGTCGGAAAAACAAACGCTTTTGCTTTCCTATACAATATAGTAAGTACAGAATCATCTACGTATCCAGTGAATACCACCTTATTTTGAATACCTAAGTCCAAAGTAATCCTTAAAAAGGATTCAAAATCTTCATGTGTTTTTCCAGCCAATATAAGCTTTAAATTTGAATCTTGTAGCCTTGCAAATGATCGAATAAGATTGTTTATGTTTTTCCTTTTTTCAATTGCACCCACATAAAGAATATATGGTTCATTAAGATGATATTGTTGAATAATCTTATTGATTTGCTCTTCCGAAGGAACAATTTTACTCAATTTTGGATCAAACCCCAATGGAGTGACAACAATTTTTTCTGGCGATACGTTTAAATATTTTATTATATCGAGTTTAGAGTGTTCAGATATTGTGATGACCATATCCGCAAAATTCACCGATTGAAACGACCGTTTTGTAAACCAGGTTATTTTCTCAGAGACATATCTACCGTTCTCAACAAACGGTATAACATCAAGAATTGAAACAACCTTCTTCGCCGGATGATCCTGAAGTGAATACGGAAAAAAATTGGCCGGCGCATGAATGATATCTACGTCTTTCGGAATTGCCATATATGACGGATGGTAATGAGTCCGTTTAAAATGTCGTGCCGAGCTCATAAACCGCAATGGATAAAGTAATGGATCAGGCAATTTGGTTTTTAAGTACTGCTTAATCAAATTAGTATTGGACATTTCATTTGCTATATCATTTAAAGGGCTCTCGGGGTATATTTCATCCGTAGTGATCAGATCTATGTTGAATTGTTCTCTCAATCCTAATAGAACTTGTATATAACGTCCAATCCCTCGATACTCACTACCGTTTCTAAGAGCCGTCGTATCCAAAAAAACTTTCATTATTTATCCCCCAAGACACTTACATTTAAACGCATTAACAAACGAGCTAGCCTATTTAAATCTTGTCTCGAAATAGTATTCGAATGCTTCTTATACTCTTCAGAAACTCTAGTAATTACAGAACTATCTAACTTTTTATTAATTGACACCCTTTCTTGTAAATCAATAATTTCTTTGTAACAATATGCTGATTGTTTTACAAGGTGATTTTCCCGGAAAAATCCCAGTGCTTTATTGGACATTTTTTCTCGCAATGTAACATCATTCACAAGCGTTACTAAAGCTTCTTTTATTGTCAATATTTCTTGATCATTATAAGAAACCTTAATACTAAAATCATCAGGTATCTGGCCTAATGTTCCAATATTGGTAACAATAATTGGTTTAGCTGCACTAATCGCACGAATTAAAGCGGCTGAAGTTTCACCTTTATGGGGATATCGAAGTGACACAGCAATATCACTTATCATAAGATACTGATCATATTTCTCTTTAGAAACTTCTCCTGCAATCAAAATATTTGACTCTAATCGTAAATCCTTGATACATCTGTTTAATTCTTCTTTATAACTTTCATCGCACTGCCCTACGATTAATAATTTTGTTTTTGTTTGAAATAACGGTAGGCTTTCGGCATATGCAACTATAAGTTCACGAATTCGTTTCGAAGGTGCTATAATTCCAAAAGTTCCAATAATTAAATGGTCATTATATCCTAAACTCTTTTTTATATTTTCTTTTTCTTCACTATTTAAGACGTTCACAGGATCAACACCCATAGGCACATAATAAATAGGTATGTTTGAATATTGAACAGCTAAATTACCAGATGTCATACGACTGTGTACTATAATGGCCTTGGAATTATCAATTACCCGTTGTAATAATGAAAGTTCCTCAAACCGCGGCGGTAATTGACCACTCAAAACTTGAATAGCTTCCTCTTTTCCAAGTTCACCATAACAATACTCCATTTCATTTATATAAACCTCTTTTTTCCCGCTTATCCCAATGTGATACATTAACCCATGAAGATTGGCATCATGGAGTACCGTAATTCCTGGATAAACTTCCATAAAAGGAAACATGTATGTGTGATAAGTACTATTTCCAATTTGGTAAATAATCGTTTCATATTTTTGGGGTTGGAACTCTATTGCATTGATAATATTAAAGTGTGCTTTAATAAAAGCATTCGACGGTGTATAGTCATCAATTATCAGATCGATATCATAGTAATTTTTTAGTTCTTTCAACAGTTCTTCACTATAATCTGATATTCCAGAGTTTATAGGTCTTAACGGCGAAAAAAACGCAATACGTTTTTTTATCTTTTCAATAAAGTTTCTTCCAGGATCAACTTGCCTCAACTTACTATACGATTCAAGTAATAACTCAGAGGTTTTTTGCCAGCTAAACTTCTTCGACTGTTCAATAGCCTTAAATTTAAGTTCATCTCTTAAATTTGGTTCCTCAAGTAGTCGGGTTATCCCTTTTGCTATATCTTCTACTGAATCAGGGTTTACTAAAATCCCTGCATCCCCAACTATTTCTGGTATAGAGGAAACATTTGATGCTAAAACCGGAAGCCCACAGGAAAGTGCTTCCAATACCGGCAATCCAAAACCCTCATATTTGGATGGAAACGCAAAAATTGTTGCAATATTATATAGCAAAATTAGATCTTTTTTTGGAACAAAATTTGTTAATATTAACTGATTTTGCAAGTCAAACTTTTCTGCTAGAGTCCGAAACCATGCAGCTTCAGAATCCGTTACTTTGCAAACGATAACAAGCTGAAATTTATTTCTTAATACCTGAGGAAGAAGTGAGTACGCCTCTATCAGTCCTTCAATATTTTTCCGAAAATCTACTCCTCCGGTACACATAATAAAAGGTTTTGTAATTCCATAAGAAATTTTTATTTTCTCGATATCTTTTTCCGCTACATTAATCGATTTAAAATCACTATCTACCCCAGCATAAATAACATCAATCTGTTTATCAAGAATCCCCAAAAAATTTACCATATCATTTTTTACACTATTCGAAATAGCAACAAATCGATCTACACTTTTTAGGAATTCCAACCTTCTCATGTACCACGCTTTTATTTCAGGATTACAAAGATAATGCTTATTAAATATTAAGGGAATTAAGTCATATACGGTAGCAATAGTTTTATAATCCTTGTACCATTCTTGATAAAAAATATCGACATCGTCAAATGGTGAAGTGAAATGAAACAATTCAACGTCGAAATCACGCAAAAATTTCCTCATCAAATTTTTTCCAATTTCTCTTTGCAATTCACTTTTTATCCCTAAATGAAATGGACCAAAATACATCCAATAATTATTTGCAAACCCAGTATTTTCAAAGATAAAATTCGGTTGTGTATGAAGAAGAGTATAATTGTTATTATTTTCATTGCTATCGAGAGTTAAAATGTATTTAAAAAGATTTAAATTATAAAAGCCTATCCCTCTATTACGAGAATGCTCAGTTTGCATTGGCTGAATATCTAATGCAATCTTCACTCAAGTGCCCCCCATTATAAATTACTCGAATCAGTTAGGTTTCCTTAAACTTAATAAACAAACACACATTGTTTTTTCACTTGAATCAACAATGCCCGCATCACTTTCAGTTACTTCTTTCCATCCCAGATCGGCAATACTATATGCAAAGTGTTGCATTATTTCCAAATTAAAACCATTTATCAATGTTCTTATTGATTCAGGAGTATAAACCCTATACCAAGATGTACCTACACCATTTCCGAAAGGAACCGTCAGTACTAGTTGGCCTCCTGGTTTTAAGAGACGATATATTTCAAGAATTGCGTTCCTATCGCCATCCAGATCACTTTGAGTGCGATCACCATAATGAGAGGCTATTCCAATGTGTTCAATTGTCGATAAAGCAATTACTGAATCAAAACTATTCTCTTGAAGAATATTTGATCGTATATCACCCTTTATTGAATATAAATTCGGATGTTCAAAAGGATATTCCCGAATATCAATACCAACGACCTTTTTACCTAGACTTGCAAGGTATAAAGGTAAATAGCTTTCACAATGTCCGACATCTAAGATTTTGACTGCCGATTTATCTAAATGATGAATTACAAACGGTAATTCCAAAATTCGTTCATTTACAAATGCCACGTTGTACTGATGATTTTTACCTAAATCAAGGTCAAATACTATGGGAGCATTCTCATAACCTACTCTCCAAGTAAAAAATCCTTGCCTTTGATTTAATTGATTAATATGTTGGTAGGGATCTTTTAGCTGTAAAACACTTGTATTTAACGCAGTCAACTCTTCTTGTAAAGACGAAATAGCTGATTTACAATTACCAATTATAGATTCTTCTAAACTTGATAGTTTTTCTTGCAAAGAAGAAATCGCTGGTTCATATTTATCGATTATAGAATCTTCCAAAATTTTGAGTTTTTCTTGTGTATTTTTTAATTCAGAGTTTCTTAAATCATAAACATCTTTTTGGAGACTGTTAATTTCTTTAGATAACTGGTGTCTTAGGTCATTTTGCGTATTTTCTTGAATCTCAAGCCAATTAATAATTGAATGATTAAAAAAATTGATACGGCGTGTTAACGGATCTAATATCCATCGCATAGTCTTCCTTGATAATCGTTTTATGATCCTTTTAAATTTATTTTTAGGTGGGTTTTCACCTAGTGATTGAAAAAGTGAATGCACTTCCCAATTATCATAGGCTTGTTTTTTAATAAATGAGTGATCATCTGATACTGAAACTGATATGTTTTTATTTTCATGAACAGAGATATTATTTTTAGCAAATTCTGTTTCCAGATATTTAACTATTTCATTAAATGACATATGGTCTTGTTCCATTCGTATCCCCACTTTCAACATCCATATTTTTTGTTCAATAATAAATGATCAAAAATTTCACGAGTTTTATTTGCTGTATTCTTCCACGAAAAAGAAGATGCCCTTCTTCTAGCTTTTCCCGAAATTTCATTTCGTAAGTTGCCATCATAAACTAATAAACAAATAGCATTCGAAAGTTCAGATACTGAATAAGGATTAACCAAAAGTCCAGCGTCACCGACAACTTCAGGTAATGACGAAACATTGCTTGTAATAACAGGTAGACCTGAAGCCATTGCTTCCAATACTGGCAACCCAAATCCCTCATATAAAGAAGGATAAATCATCATCAAAGCTTCTTGATAGAAACATGCTAAATCTTCATCTGATATATATTCTAATATATGAATTTTAGTGTTAAGTTTACTTGACTGAACACAGTCAAAGAAGGAATCGTATCCCCAACCTTTTTTTCCAATAATGACGAGATCAGGTAAAAACTCTAATTTCTTATTAACTTCCAAATACGCTTTTATAATTGTTTCTAAATTCTTTCTAGGTTCAATTGTTCCAACATATAATATAAATTGATTCGGAATCAATCCATAAGAATTAATTACATTTTTTGAATTTGCACGTTTCTTGAAATAACTCTCAGAAACACCTAGAGGTAAACTCGATATCCGATCATCATTAACTCCTAGAAAACTTTGAACATCATACATCGTAGAATTCGAGTCGGTAATTACCCAATCCGCATTTTTAACATATAAAGGTAAAGCATATAAGTTATGAAGTACAGTTTTTTTCGGTAAAGTTTTTGGATATATAAAAGAAACCATATCATGTATTGTAAGAACAGTCTTAATTGGCGATAGATGTAACAGCGGTATTGTGTAATTCGGTCCCCAAAAAAGATCGATTTTGTATTTTTCAAGTAAAAATGGCAGACCATACTGCATCCATAATGTGCCTGATCGCGCAGTCCTTATTACTTTTTGTAAGCACTGCAATTCTTTCGGTAAATCAAATTCCTTGTGAGCGAATAAAAAATACTCATGAGGGTTTTCTTGATTCACTAAATTAAGTAATAGTTGGAGAGTATAGTTGCCTATACCTGTCCTATTGCCAGAAAGAGGCCTAGCATCTACACCGATTCTCATACAACACCGCCTATAAAGAACTTGCCATTTTAAACACTAGTATTTACCTTACAAAGATCTTCTAAGTATTGTTCAACTACCTCGTTTGGGTTACCATAATTCATAATTTTCCCATGTTTTAACCAAACAACTAAATCGCACAATTCTTTTATCACATTATGGTCATGTGATACAATTACAATTGTTACGCCAGCATTCTTTAAAAGCTTAATTCGATCTAGACATTTTATTTGAAACGAATAATCACCAACCGCTAAAACCTCATCAATTAATAAAATATCAGGCTCTACACTGATTGCCACTGAAAAAGCTAGACGTGTATACATTCCGGATGAATAACTTCTGACAGGATTGTCAATAAAATCTTCTAATTCTGAAAAACTAATAATTTCGTTGAGTTTTTTATCAATTTCTTTTTTTGAAAGTCCCATAATTGAGGCATTCATATATATATTTTCTCTTCCTGTAAAATCAGGATGAAATCCAGCCCCAAGCTCTAATAAGCTTGATACACGTCCATAAACCTTAATCTCTCCACTGTTTGGATATAAAATACGGCTTATTAGCTTTAGTAATGTACTTTTTCCAGAACCATTTTTACCAATTAAGCCAACAGTTTTTCCTTTAGGTATATCAACACTAACATTGTCTAAGGCAAAGAACTCTTTAAACTTTGTTCTACCTGCATAAACCAAGCGTTCTTTTAAAGTTGAATTTTTTTCTTGATATATCCGAAACTTTTTTGTTACATTTTTTACTTTAATTGCGGTTTCCATTCAAAAATCCTCCATTAAATTTCCTCAGCAAACCATTTTTGTAATTTTTCAAATATTAATATACTTATAATAAGTATAATCACACTTAACAATCCGATCTTAGTTAAGGACGATAATTGAGGAGGAACGCCGTAAAGAAATATATTTTGATATGATTCAATTATTGGCTTAAGTGGATTTAATGCAAACCACATTTTATATTTTTCAGGTATCATTTTATCAACATAAATAATAGGTGTAAAATAAAACCAAACCATCAATAAAATACCCAGTATATGTTCCAGATCGCGAAAATAAACATTCAAAGCTGATATTAAAATAGAAAGACTTACCGTCAAAATTGTTTCTACAAGTAATATTAATAAAAAATAAATTACTATCCACTTTAAAAAAATACCTGATGTATAAAGTGCCGGTATCATAATTAAAAGCGATAATAAGTAATTAATTAACGCAGCTCCTACAGTAGCTAATGGTAAAATAATTCTAGGAAAATATATCTTTTTAACAAGATTACTCTGTCTAATAATTGATCCAGCACTGTTTTGTAATCCAGTTGAAAAATATATCCAAGGAAGTAGCCCTACAAACATAAACATTGAGTAATGTGCGATATTCACACGCATAATAGTTGAAAATATCACTGTATAAACTATCAATGTGAGTAATGGATTAATAAATGTCCATAAAAAACCCAAAAAGGACCCTTTATATCTTGTACGTAAATCTGTAAGAATTAGGCTTCTGAGCATTTGTCGATACTGATATATTTCTTTAAACTTATAAAACATATGAGTTAGAACTCCTCTATTTAGAAAGACGTTGTCTCCAGTCATTCATAATGTCATCAAGCGTTTTCGATAAAGATATTTTTGGAATCCAGCCACAATCCCGTTCAATTTTGGAACAATCTCCTATATAAAAAGGGACATCTATCGGTCTGAATTTTTTCGAATCTTGAATAATCTGTATTTCTTTATTACTTCTTTTAGCAAGCTCTTTGACTATTGTTGAAATTTTAATTCCCTTGCCAACAGAAACATTATAAATTTCTCCGGACTTTCCTTTCTGAGATAATAACCAATACGCACATACAATATCGCGTACATCTGTAAAATCTCTATGCGCCTCTAAATTTCCAACTTTTAGCTTATTCTCTTGTAATTCCAATTCAATCGATACAATTTGTTTAGCAAAATCCGTTGTAACAAATCCTAGAGATTGTCCAGGTCCAATATGATTAAACGGGCGAACATGAATACAGTTCAACCCGCAACTCTGATAATACTGCTTTGACAATAAAGCAACTGATAGTTTACTGATTCCGTATGGATTCATTGGATTACAAACTGAAGTTTCATTAATTGGCATATTCTCTTGCTTTACAAAACCATATTCCTCCGAAGATCCAACCGTTAAAACGATAGCCTCTGGACAAAACTCCTTCACTGCATCTAAAAGATGAATCGTGCCAATTACATTGATTTGAAAAGTATCATCTTTTTGTTCCCAAGATTTGCGGACATTACTTTGTCCGGCAAGATGAAAGATAACGTCTGGCTTTACTTTATTTATCATTTCTCGGACTTGGTTGGTATTTAACAAATCAAGAGTTTCCCAAGACACTTGCATATCTTTATTTGGGGAACTGCTATGTGTCGTTCCCCAAATCATTATATCTTCTTTTGTTAAAAGAAGCTCAATTAAATGTTTACCAACAAATCCAGTAGCACCCGTTACCAAAATTTTTTTCATAATCAAATCCTGCCTAACAGCTTAGGATAATTGCATTGTAGCTACTTCTTGACGTATCCGTTTCAAATCCTCTTCCACCATCATCTGAATCAATTGTTCAAAGCTCACCTTTAACTCCCAACCCAACTTTTCTTTCGCTTTCGAACAATCGCCCAACAATAAATCAACTTCTGCCGGCCTTACAAACTTAGGATCAACAACCACATAATCTTCATAATTCAACCCGACATACCCAAAGGCTACTTCAAGCAACTCGCGTACCGCATGAGTTTCACCTGTAGAGATGACATAATCATCTGGTTGCTCTTGTTGCAACATTAACCACATCGCTTGTACATAGTCTCCTGCAAAACCCCAGTCGCGTTTTGCATCGAGATTCCCCATCCGCAGTTCGTTTTGCAGACCTAACTTGATTCTTGCCACCGCATTGGTTACTTTGCGCGTCACAAATTCCAATCCGCGCCGTGGCGACTCATGGTTGAACAAAATACCGGAGCATGCATACATATCATAACTTTCGCGATAATTGACTGTAATCCAATGGCCGTAAACCTTGGCCACACCATACGGACTTCTTGGATAAAAAGGTGTGGTTTCCCTTTGCGGCGTCTCGACAACTTTGCCAAACATTTCGCTGCTGGATGCTTGATAAAAGCGAGCATCCGATTTAACAAGTCGCACGGCTTCCAGCATATTAGTAACGCCAATGGCAGTTATTTGTCCTGTTAATACTGGTTGTTCCCAGGAAGTCGCCACAAAAGATTGTGCTGCCAGATTATACACTTCATCCGGTTGGACTTTTCTTACAACCTCGATCAATGAACCTAAATCTAACAAATCGCCGTATACAAGCTCAATGTCATTTGCAATATGCTGAATATTCGTCATGATCGGCTCACTGGTGCGTCTTCTAAGTCCGTATACCTTATAGCCTTTTTCTAATAACAGTTCAGCCAAATACGAACCGTCTTGTCCCGTAATACCCGTAATCAGTGCTGTTTTCAAATGAATGCCTCCAATTTCACTTAGTTATTTCATTTATATCATATAGAAAGCTTATATTCGTACAAACCAATACCATTTAATTTCTTCAAGTCTATTGAGAAAGTAGATGTTTCGAGTTATTAAATCATCTATAGATTCACTATCAGATTCGCCATATCGCACGTTATAGCTGTTGCAACAACTGGTACTCATGGGAAATCGATGGATTTGTTGAGACCTGCTGTGTGATAGGATACGCATTTCCACTCGCCATATGCTTCTCCACCATCACATTGAACAGCATTTTCGCAGTCAATACTATGCTTTGATCTTTCGAAGTTGCAATCAATGAGTTGATTAAGTTGCTTGCTTGATTCTTATCCCCCGACATCAAATACCCTTCTGCAGCCCGCAGCTTCATTTGATCTGTAATGCTGAATGGCACTTCAGGCGGCATGGATTTCGGCAAATGATTCACAAAGTCCATCCGTTTCTGCACTTGTTGCCATGCGTCTAATAATTTTTGCTCATCCTGCTTCGCAAGCTTTGGATCTTTCTTCAGGTTTTCTTCGGATTGAAATGCCAAATAGATCATATATTGTTCCGCATATTTCGATCCGAAAATTCCATTTTGATACGCCTTTTCCGAGTTTTGCAACGCCAGGTTTGCTTGGCCGTATTTATAAAGAATTTGGCTTGCTTGCATTAATGTAGAAGGATCATTAGGCGCTAAAGCTGCTGCTTTTTCGGCATATTTTATTGCGTTTTGTCCGTACGTTACTTTTTTAGTCATACCGTATACTTGGTCATTAATTTGTGCCTCAGCGAGTGCGTACTGTGAATTATAACTTGCTAATGAGCTCGCATTATCAACCATCATCAAAGATGTGTTAGGATTGCCTTTTGTCGCATTCAAGAATGAATAGTAGTGGTTTGCCGCAAAAGCAGTTACAGATACCAACAGACAAAGTCCTGTAGCGGCAATTCCAATGCAATAATAGACAACAGTACTTGCACGAAGCGGTTGGGCCCGCAATGCATTCCCTGTCTGTGCTATTTTAATGTTTTGTACCCCTACCACCATCATGCCCCAGAAAAGAAAATTCATCAGGCCATAGGACATATCAAAGTCAATCGCGGAGTGGAGAACCATCGCAACAAGTGAGAACAAAGAAATCAGCGTTATGATTTTCCCATCATGATTTACAACGGATGTTACATTCTCGTTTTGCGATTCAATATTTTCATTGTTTACTACACTAACGTTTGCTGAATGTTTGAGTGATTGAAAGATCGAACGAAAATAAAATACAACGGCTGCTACAAACAGAATCAATCCGACAAAGCCGGTCTCGACAGCCAATTCAATCCAGTAACTATGTTCGTGTTTCGACCAGTATGGGAAGTATTGATACTTTTGGAACAATGCTTGCCATGTGCCAAACCCGTCTCCCAGCACAGGATGCGCCAATGCCATTTTCAAACCGTCTTCGTAATAAATAAAACGCTCTTGCACACTGTGATCCTGGAAATTAATCTCTTTTATCCTTTGCAGGATGGAATTGTGAACGCCGTGTTGAACCAATTTAACGCCTATAAAACCAAGCCCCAAAATCAATACAGCTACCATTGCATATTTTATCATTTTCGGCAAAGAGCCATTCGTTTTCTCCAACCATACTTGAATGGCAAACGAAATCACAACGGCTGCCGCGATCCCCGCGCCAAGGCTTGTCCACCCCAATGCAGGATGTGATGTTAATACCGCCTTCGTTTGCAGCGTCAGCGTCCCGGCGAACATGAGAAACGGCGCTAGATTGGTATACAGGACAACGCCCCGAATCGCTTTCGGAACAAAAATCACTAAAATGACCGCCATGACCGCGAACGTTAACCAAGAACCCCGTGAATACGTAAGCGTCATATTTAACAGCATCACATACGTACCGATGGATACAACAGCTTTCAGCCATTTATTTTTTAATAGCAGCGGGTATAAAAATGCTATGATAAGAAATACTACAGTAAAAGCAGCGTTTGTATTTGCATATTGGAATACGGATGCCAAACGATTATCCGGTTGCATCAACGCACCTGGTGAGTGCAATGTGCCATAGCCATTCGCCAAAGCAAACACTGATGTCCACGTCCCCATTAGAACGATCAACCCAAGGAATACTTTACGCGCCTTTGGGGTTTGCAAAAGCACGGACAGCAAAAAGACTACACCGAATAAAGCAATATACCGTACCACACCTTCTACAGCCAGATCCTTCTGGGCCGGTGCAAACATCATGTCGAGAATATAGATAAGCCCGATTCCTAAAAAATATGGAATAAAGCTTTTCCAGAAATCACTGACTACGATCTCCGTCCGGGAAGTCCAAAGCCATATACCTGCAATCACTGCCACCAGCGAAATTGCAATTGATACGGGCAAAAAGTCGTTATAGAAATACAGTCCATTCCAATACGGAGCGACTACGAATACGCCCGCTACCAAGAGCCAGCAAATGGCTTGCAGCCATGTAGGGATGTGAACAGTCGCAATTTTTGAATGAACACTCGATTTCATTTTGGCATTTGATTTTAAAGCATGATTTGGAGTGTTGCTTCTGATTGAATGTTGCATTCAATTTCCTCCTATATTTCGTATACATGTATTCACAGGGAAAAATCCTTTGACACTATAACTTTTAACACTCATATTAATTGCAAAAACAAAACTTCATTGTTTGTATTTTGGTTAACCAAAATCTACCGTTCGCACTACTAACGCAGTGTTAGATTATTTCACACTTTATCTTTCATGACCTAATCTATTGTAACATTAAATTACGACAAATATCGATGACATTTTTTGTTGAATTTTGTAAAGAATACTTGAACAATGTCGAAAACAATTCCTCACACTATATATCTTCGATACAATCCTCGTATTTTAGAGGGAATCATGATCAAAATCCCACAATCAAATTTCGCAACACATTTTCTAAACATGGTTCCATGGTTCATAGCTCACAACAAATGCCCAATACCAATACCCAAGGAGAGTAAGCGCTCAATAAACCGGTGCATGGTCAGCATACTTTAATCATGAGAAAATACCTCCATAAGAGCAAGAAATGGAGGTATAAAGAAATGGACATTAGCGAAAAACAGGCGATAGTGGCTGAATGCAGAGCTAGCGGGATGACCGCAAAAGCATGGTGCGAAGCAAAGGGCATTGAATATCGCCAATATGTTGTATGGGCAACGAAAGTAAATCGAGAAGAGCATCATGCACCGCAACAATGGGCTAATGTAACAATGAAAAAAGATGAGCACATCCCGGACGAAATCCGGCTGACCTGTGGGAAATGGACGATTTGCGTGGTATCTGGGTTCAATCCCATACTGCTTGCTGACTTACTTCGGGTCGTGGATGAAGTATGCTGAAAGACATCACAAACTATGACGGGATCTACTTGGCCTGCGGAGCTACAGATCTAAGGCTCTCAGTAGACGGCTTGTCCATTATCGTGAAACAGAAATTCGAAATGGATCCATTCGGAAACTACCTTTTCCTGTTCTGTAACAAAAGCCGAAATCGGCTGAAAGGCCTGAGTTGGGATCGCAACGGCTTTGTCCTCTATTATAAGAGACTTGACGGCGCGGGTGCTCGATTCCAGTGGCCCAAAGAGCCGGCTGATGTAAGAACTATAACGATCCGGCAGCTTCGCCTGCTCATGGAAGGCATGTCCATTGACCCTCCCAAAGGTTTCGGAGAAGTCAAAGCCAGGGACTTCTGCTAAGAAAAATACCCCCTCGACATTGCCGACAATCATTTGTTTTCGGAAACTGACTATCAATGTTCAAATGCATCCATCCCTTGATATTACTCGATTTCCGGGCATTTTTATGGTAAAATTGAGCTATGAAAACGATCGATTTGGAGAGTCTTTCTCCCGAGATAACTGAATATATTTTAAAACTCGAAACCCAATTACAAGAACAGACGAAAACGGTCGAAGACCAAAGGATCCGTATCGACCAACTGATGAATATGCTGTCCAACTTTCAAAAAACTCTGTATGGTCAATCCAGCGAAAAAAGTAAGTATGTGTTAGGTGAGGATAGTCAGCAGCTTTCTCTGTTCAACGAAGCGGAGGCCGAGTCCAATCGTCATACTCCCGAGCCCGATAACGTCTCTGTTTCCGGGCATACTCGAAAAGCCAAGCGGACAAAGGAAGAAATCGCTGCAAATCTTCCCGTGGTGGAGATCCTTTGTGAGTTGGAAGAAGAAAAACGGGTCTGTGAGGAATGCAGCGGAAACATGCGGGTGCTTGGCAAAGAAACGGTCCGGGAAGAGTTAGAGATCATCCCGGCCCAGGTAAGGCGGCTTCGCTATGTCCGACAAAGCTATGTCTGCGAAAGCTGCGAGAAAGAAACGGGCGAAGCGACCATCGTAAAGGCACCCACCCCCGCCCCTGTCATAAAACGGAGTCTTGCTTCAGCATCTACGGTGGCTCATGTCATGTATCAGAAATATGTGAATGGCATGCCGCTATACCGACAGGAAAAAGACTGGGCCAATCAGGGGATCATCCTTTCCCGAGCCACTTTAGCCAACTGGGTCATTCGAGCTGCAACGGACTGGCTGGTGCCTTTATGGGAGACCATGAAGTCTTATCTCCTGAATCAGGGGGTGATTCACGCAGATGAAACTGTGATCCAGGTACTCAAAGAGGAAGGGAAGAAACCATCCTCTGATTCGAGAATGTGGGTCTACTGCTCGGGGAATACCGGAGATGCGACAGTGGTGCTGTTTGAATACCAACCTACACGATCCGGCGAGCATGCGAGACGGTTTCTGGAAGGCTTTCATGGGTTTTTACAAACCGATGGCTACAGTGGATATGACAAGGTTCCAGAGGTAACCCGATGTGGGTGCTGGAGCCACTTGCGCAGGAAATATCAGGAGGCCATGCCCAAGGGTGGAACAGTGGAAGGCTCCGCTGCCGCGGTAGGATTTGAATACTGCAACCGATTGTTTGCCATCGAGAGGGATTTGGCACAGCTCTCTCCGGAAAAACGGAAACAACAGCGTCAGGAACGCTCCAAACCCGTTCTTGAGGCGTATTGGTCATGGCTCGAAACCGTAAACCCTCTTAAAGGTTCCAAACTGGCAGAGGCTATTACCTATTCTATTAACCAAAAAACGTCGCTGAATACGTTTCTGGAAGATGGGCGCATTGAATTGTCCAATAATCGAGCCGAGAATGCCATCCGGCCCTTTGTCATCGGAAGAAAGGGATGGTTATTTGCTGATACGAAAAAAGGAGCACAAGCAAGTGCAGTTGTCTATAGCATTGTAGAAACGGCAAAAGCGAATCAACTCAATGTTTATATGTATCTCGTACATATCTTCAGTAAAATGCCAGGGTTAGACTTCAAGAGCAATCCATCGCTTCTAGAAGATTTGATGCCTTGGTCGCAAAATCTGCCAAACTACTGCCGCAACTAACACATTCCATATAATAAGCGAATCACCGGTACAACTACTGTATCGGTTTTTATTTTTCAATGCGCCTTTTTATTGAGCGCTTACCAAGGAGACAGCAAACAGAGAATCCTTTTTGATCCTTCCCGCGGTTA
The DNA here is from genome assembly GCF_022818495.1 of Fodinisporobacter ferrooxydans. Lineage (GTDB taxonomy): Bacteria > Bacillota > Bacilli > Tumebacillales > MYW30-H2 > Fodinisporobacter > Fodinisporobacter ferrooxydans. The sequence goes on from NZ_CP089291.1 coordinate 924,555, forward strand.
TCAAATGCATAAAAACTCCCTTAAGATCAACACTTAAGGGAGGCTGAAAACTGGTATCTTCAATAGGGTACTTTCTTTAAATGTTTCTTAATGGTGTTGTCTTTTATATCTTAATTTATTAAATCTTACTTGTTCAACGCTCTGACGATCATTGTCGCAGCTTCTGCGCGTGTTGCGTTGGCTTGCGGCTTAAATGTGTTGTCAGGATAGCCGGATACTACGTTGTTTTCTACCAGTGTTTCGATAGAAGAAACTGCCCAGCTGGAAATCGATGCTTGGTCTTTATAGATGATTGGATTATTGGTTGCCTGAAGCTTCAAGGCGTTTTCCATCATCACTGCCATTTGTTCCCGCGTGATCGGATTGTCCGGTCCAAATGTCGCAGAATTATAGCCGTTTACGATGCCGTAATAAGCGGCTGTTGCAATTGCATCTTTCGCCCAGTGATTGGCTGTGTCGCTGAAGACCTTGCCGTTTTGCGGCTTCAGATTCAGCGCCTTTACCAATACTTCCGCAAACTCGGCTCTGGTGATGTTTTGATCTGGTTTAAATGTGCCGTCCGGATAGCCGCTGATCGCTCCCAAAGAAACCAATTTGTCGATGTATGGTTGCGCCCAGTTCCCTTTTACATCCGAGAAAGTTTCTTGCGGCTGATTTGGAGCGTTTTTCGCAGTCGCAAGTACGGCGAACTTCGTGAAATGCTGCACTGTACCGCTCACTTTGCCATTTGCGAGATCCGGTGTTACGTTATCCAGTTCCACCCATTGACCGGTCGCATCATTGTACCAGTAGAGACCTACGTTGTATTTGCTGGTATCCACTTTTGACGTATCAAAAGGCAATGTAATGGTCACCGGAGAGCTGAATGTGCCGTCTTTGTCTTTGGTAATGTCAAAAACGTTGCTGACCAGCATACTGTTCGCAGGAACTGTAAAGCCGGATGTATCCGTAATTTGATTTACCGTTACATTTATATCGCTTGCAAAAGCATTTGGCGGAACATGGATCGTTGCACCGTTTAATGTAACAGTTCCACCGTTTGTAGCACTAATGATTGCGGAATTGGATTGGATGCTTCCACCGCCGCCAGATGATGAGGAGGAACTGGAAGTTTTATTAGTATAACTGACGAACTCTGTAAAGTGTTTTGTCCAGATGGCCAAATCGTTGCCGACGGAAATATCTCCTTCTGAATCATAAGCCAAAGCATCGCCTGCTGCCTGGTTATCCGCAGATAAAACGTTTGTAATCGGAGTAAATACGCCGTTGATAATATATCCGGCAGATTTGCCGGCCTGTCCGGGAAGCAGAAGCCGAACAGCATGGTCAAATGTTAATCGGACATTCGGCGAACCCACTTCAACTGCCGCATTCACATTTGCATTACTGACACTGACACCTGTTACTACTGTCGGCAATTCGATCTTTCCATCCCAGCCTGCAGGTGCAGTAATTTTTGTTCCGCTTGGGATGGACAGTTGAATCGATCCAAGGGAAGAAGAGCTAGTGGCTGTAACTTGCGGCAACGTAGCCACCTCTTGGCCGTTGCTTGCAGTGATCAGTTGGCTCAAATCCACTGTAGCAGGTTGACTCAGTCCTGGTTGAACAGTAATCGTCGTTGGTTGATTTGATAGTGTCACGGTTGGGTTATTCGGTGTAATCGTGGTAGTTGTTTCATCACCGCTGCCGCTATCACCGCCGCCAGTAGTCGGCGAATAAATAAATGTAGCCGTTTGCGGCGATGCAACGCCTGTACCGCCTACCGTTACTTGATAGGTTGCCCCTTGAATTGGATTTTTCAAAGGGAATTCAAAACTAAAACTGCCATTCGCATCACTTGTTTTTTGATTGATATAATCTAGCGCTCCAGTGGAATCCATTACTTTTATCGTAATCTGATCAGCCGTTTGCGAGCTGATGATTCCGTCGACTTGCACTTGATTGTTGCTATCAACCGTTACCGGCTGCAAATTGATAGAATTGATGGCAGCAGCAAACGCGGATGTACTCATAACGCTTGCCGCCATCAATGCGATTGAAACAGATGTTAATAGCTTCTTCATTGATCTTCTCCCTTCCTTTAATAGCCCCACGATAGCGAAAGGCCATCGTGGGGAATTCCCATTGCGATATTCGAGTTATGATTAAGGGCTTGGGATTTGTACCACATTTGATAATGGCTGCTGTGTTGTGTTGAAAAGATCTGTGCCATCCCAAACGAACGCTTTCACTGTATAACCCGTAACATCAGAAGGAAGTGTAAATCCTGCATTAAAGTTTTCTGTTGCTCCTGCTGCCACATTTTTTGACAAGAAAGAAACGCTTTGCATCGTTCCCTGACTATCATACAAAGCAACAATGAGTATCGCCTGTTGATCTGTTGTTTGATTATTTGTTACCGTAGAAGTTGCCTCGAGCAATCCGCCTGGTGCAAGACTTGTAACAGCTGCATTGTTTTCTTTAAATGTTGTCGAAACGGTAAAATTGTTTGTTACAACGTTCGTTACATGTACAGTGAATGTGACCGGAACCGTATTGAAACCATCATACACATCTGCGGTTACTGTTGTAGTACCTGCACCAACCGGTGTGATTAGAATGTCATGCATAGAACTTACTGTTACATTTGCAACACCCGGTACATCATACGTAGCATTTGCAACCATCAACATGTCGCCGTCACTGTCTGTCGCCAAAGCAGTCACCGGTACTGTTGCCGAACCGCCGCCAACCGTTAAATATACATCTTGGACTACATTTGGAGTCGGAGCTGGATTCGCTTGAGTTGATGATTGTGTTGTGATTGTGATCGGTGTTAAAGGTCCCACATTTCCTGCAGCATCAAATGCCGCAACGGAGAATGTATATTGGGTATTTGCCGTTAACCCGGTTGCATCATACAGATACACATTATTGGCAACTGTTTGAATTAAATAATTGTCTTGATACACATAATATCCTACAACACCTACGTTATCTGTTGCTGTACCCCAGTCCAACTGAACACTTGTTTGTGTTAAGTTGCTATAAGTAATACCGGATACTGTTGTTGGTGCTTGTGTGTCTGCCATCGGTGGTTGACCGACTTTAAAATAAAATATAGATGTTTGGCTGACGGACGTATCATACGAACTGTCATAGACTTGAGCTGTAACAGTAGTGTCAGCATTAATGACGATAGGAGTCGTATACAACGTTCCTGAGAAAGTGTAAGTGGAACCAGATACAGTAATAGGGGCTGTCCCATCAGTAGTATAGTAGACATCTCCACTTACACCACTCAATGATACACTTGCACCCGATTTTACGTAGATCGTGTCGCCATTATTAAACACATTACCTGTAACCGCGTTGCCGCCGCTATCTTGGGCAGCGTACACATCACTGGCCACCGTTACACTTGCAGTCGGACTCGCAGGCGCACCGGTTGCTGCCAAAGCCGCCATCGACTGCAAAGCCGCAATCGGTACGAGTGCAAATACCATAAGAACCACTAGCATGAAAGACAAAAATTTTCTTTGATTTCTTGCATTGACTGTGTGACCTGACAAATTCCAAACCTCCCTAGAAAAAATGATTTCACCACTCCTTAGCCAAATTAAGATTTTCTCTCCACCCATCCCTTCTCTCTCAATGGATACATTGCTGCCTGTGCCAATTGGCATCCAGCAGCAGTAAAACAAGCAAATATGTAAAAGACCCTTGTTTTACTGCCGCTAGACAAAAAAGTTTTTGGCCAACAGCGGTAAAACAAAAGATCAAATCTTGGCAATCGAGAAGAAAGACTCTAGTATTTCAACATATAAAGCACGTTGTGAATCCGTCGTGTGAAAATCTGATCCTATAAAACTACTTAACTTTTGGAAACGCATAGTTTGCTGCACATAACTCAAGCTGCACGTTGCATAGTTCCATACGAAAATAAATATTCGTGCGCAACTGAACGCCACCGGATTCGAAAATTCGATGGCATCGATCCGTAAGCAATCATTTAACATTCACCATTGATAATCGTGTTGAAACTACGAACAACAAGCAACTTATGTAACTCTAGTAAATTATACTATGCAATTCTAAAATTTACTATATTTTCCGCAATATATTAAGGTATAGTTTTCCATGCATGTAAAATACGCAATTTAAATTTAGGAAACCTGAATCTTACACCACATTTCTATCAGATTTCTATAGTTCTATAGTAATTTATCGAGAAATCTATTTATATAGTAGAGACATTTATATGCACGTACATCTATGATTAAAATGTCACATTATGTTTGCACTCTGGAGCATATGTTTTAAGAATAAATTATGCTATGCTGGAGGATAGATGGAATCTTCCTTTTTGGCAGGTGAAAACGAATGTCCAACGAACGCATGGAAACCATGCTTAGTCAGCTTATTCAGATGGTCGGCAGCATGCGGAAAGAAATGAGCGAAAAATTTGAAGAGGTTCATGCTCGGTTCGAAGATATGGATGCAAGATTCGAAGGTATCGATGCAAGATTTGAAAGTATTGATGCTAAGTTCGAAGGTATCGATAAAAGATTTGAGAGTATCGATGCTAAGTTCGAAGGTATCGATAAAAGACTTGAGAGTATTGATGCTAAATTCAACCAGATTATGGTTGATCAACAGGACATGAAAGAAGACATCTCCTGGATCAAAGACAAGGTCATGGATACAAATGAGACGGTAACGATTCTCGTACAAAAAGTCGGGCTGCACGATATCGCGATTGAGAAGATTAAGCGGAAGTTGATGGATTGAATATGTTCCACCATTTCACCCAGAGTTTCTGGTTTTGGCGTGATTGGCGATAATCGTATTGACCTCTGATTTGACAGGTTCAACCGTTGTTGAGCCGGGTCTAATCTGTAATAGCTTTGATCGCTAATAAATGAAATCGAATAAACTCCAAAATACTATACAAATCTTGATGTTGAGAATTAGGCAGTCGATCTTTTCCATGCAAAATCAAGTGTTTGGCTGGATGTACATGATAAGGCTCTGTGGCTGTTTGATAAGCGGGGTTTAGATGTACTTCCGAATGAAATTTAAGAATTTCTTTTTCATTCTTTGCAACCCAATCGTAATAGTAAAAATCGATGTAAAAGCCATTATTTCGTGCTAATAAACGCTCTGTAATATACAATTTGGAATCGTCCATAAATCTGATTGTTTTTCTCTGAAATGATATCGAACTTTTTTGTCCAGTACCATCACCATCTTTGATGTTGTAAATGATATCTCCAAACTCTTTCAGTAAAAAAGTGAAATTAGACGGTGGTAAACTCATCGGGATCCTCCCTGGCAACTTTACGCAATAAATATCTCCATTCTTGTGCATCTCGTGCTTCTTCTGTTGAAAGATCAGACTTTACTCCAAGAGTTTTATAATACTCCCCACCATATTTTGTTTCAAAAAACAAAATGGAATCTACCAACTCTTTGTATGCTTCCATTGGTGTTGCTTCACGGATTACATGTTTCTTTTTTTCTTCTTCGTACATGGCAACTACATCTTTGATGGTCATACGTTCGCCCCTCGAAGATGTATAGATAGCATGTTCCGATATTCGTACTTGTTTAAAACGGCCCGATTTTTCCACAGGTTGTATTCTGCCTTGATTAATCCAATTGTTAATCGTTTGAACAGATACTCCAAAAAAGGTTGCCAAATCCCCTGTGGTATACACTTTTGCATACTCTAATTCATTCGTTGCCACATCCACTACATGAACCAACATTTGTTCCAACGCTTGTTTCATAGCACGGCGAACTTCTTCCGTATTTTCACACTCCAAGATATTGATATTATGTAGATTTGCTGTTGTAAAAACGTCGGATTTTGGGGAAGTTTTTGCAACGTAGTTGGCAAATGCCATAAAAAAATACCGCGCCTTATCCATATCTGTTTTATCATTTAGAATCATTGCTGAAATCTTTTTTGCCTCTTCAATTGCTAGTTGTTTTTGTTGCAAATTCAACATAAAAAACACCTCTCATACCCCCATTATAACACAATATAGAAAAACATCAATCAAAGTTAAACTAAAGTTAAAATGAACTTCAATCGATATAGTATATTGCAAAAAGATTGTATATTATTCCCACAGTGTGGATATGGAGGATGAGGCTGAAAAGTATGAAAAGAAAGCAGAATGTATGAGTCTTATGCTGGAGGAGTGGAAGAGGAGTGATTGGTGCTGTAGGCAGCAAAAAAATCAGGAAGATAACAACACCAACTTTCATCATCAAATCTTCTTGCTTGTTCGGAGCAATACTTTTTCCCGCAACAACAGAGGTGCAAACCGGTTGCGGACGATTTGCAGCATGGCTTCGTTATGGCTTTCCACGAGCACCGTCCCAAACGGTATCTTCTGCGCCAACCGGGAACTTCGAACCATCTCGATGCCAAGCGCCAAACCGCGACCCACGCCCTGATGTTTTTGTTTCACAAACAGTGTTTTGTATAACAGCATGTTTGCGGCCAACCGCTGCATGATCAGCCATCCGATGACTTCTCCCCGGTATCGCAAGCCGACACTGTATTCCGGATCCACATATTTTTCTTCGATAAAAGGGGAGAATGCAGCAGGGTACCAAACATCCTGGCCGCTCTGGATTTCGATCCGATCTTCTTGAGACAACTCCCGCCACGGAAAAACGGAAAATGGCTGAGACAGCTTCGACGCTTGAAACCAACGCAATTCACCAATGCGGCGAATATCTCCGATGAACACATAAAGTACAGCTTCGGCAGGCGGAAATCCGTTGCGCTGTAAAAAGCGGCTGGACGATTCCACATTTTCTTTTTCTGTCACATATTCCGCGTTCAGTTGTTGGCACCCTTGTACTTTGCGATCGTTTTGCAATTCTGCCAGCAAACGTCTTCCGACTCCGCGTCCACGATGGGATGGAGCAACGAAAAGGGAAAGCAGCTTGGCTGCGGGTACCGGGTGATCGGGTTGAAGTTCCGCCAATGCCAAGCCGACGGGACGGGAATCTTCCGCTGCTCCCCATGCCAAAGTATCCTGCGCCATTTGCAGGAGCACAGGATGTTTGGACTGCTGAGGCAGCATACTTACAAACTCGGCAGCCTTGGAACGGTTCAAGGGAAAATATTCGATCACGCTGGTTCTTCCTCTCATTCCTAACGATCAGGAGGTAGTTCATATATGCAATAATTCTGCAAATGAAGCAACTGCAAATGAGCAAATGATCACACAAGCAATTTATACACTTGGGCAATTTCTAGACAAGAGATATTTCTAAACATGATACATTTTTACACACGGGTTCTTTCTACACATGAGATATTGCCATATAAGAGCGTTCTCGCATAAGATCAAGCCTGCTTAGCCAATCGCCGCATCCATATGGTCGATACCCGGATTTTCCAATACGCGATATTGATCTGCAATTGGGTCATATTCCAGAGCCAATGCCTGGTTGTCGTTCGTGACGCCCATAACTAATTGAGGCCACCAGATAGGCTTAGGCGGCAAATTGCTGTTATTGGAGGAATGCCCCATCACATTTACGGTCAATTCGCCCGTAATCCCGAGCTTGTCAATGGCAGCCTTTATCGCTATCGGACCTTCCAGCACAATATTGACGGGGACCGTCCCCACGCCTTTTTCAAATCGGGTTTGTGCCGTATACGTATAGTGTTGATTGAGGATCGTCACCGTCACATCATATACACCATAAACATCCGTATCCACTTTTCCGTCCTTGTATACGGTGATCGCATACGTGCCGCCGACATTCTGCTCCGGGTAACCCGGCGGCGTCAACACAAGTGTTGTCTTTCCTGAATCATGCGTTTGTGCGCCTGCAGATGGATTCGTTGTCTGTGCATTCGCAGCATACGGCAAGGAAAACGATAGAGCTAACGACAAGTACAATCCTTTTTTCAAATTTCCCATTGACCTTACCTCCCCCAATTCCATGAATATTTTGCAAGTTAAAAAAATATGCATAAAAAAACAGCTATCCTTTTACAGATAACTGGCCGGTTGCACTACTTTCTCCAAACTACCCAAGTGCCCAATATAAGGATAGTTTTTCATCGCATTCCATTATTTTTATTTTATAGTATTTCTTGCAAAATATATAGTATTTTTTTATAAAAATTACTAATTGATGGGGTTTCGACTTCATCAACCCGGTATAGCGGTTTGGCAAATATCATGTGAAAACAGCGCGTGTTTATGTTATCGTATAAGCAACAACACATTGAGACATAACGGAAAGGATGTTAGGGTATGTCTATACGTATTGACCGATATAAACATTTTTCCGCTATGACTAAATCAGGGAGGAGGTTTATAGACCATGATTGACAAAAACGAATTGCATATGTGGGTTGACAAACTAACAACTGATGATCAAAAAACTGTCTTTGATTTTGTGCAATATCTAGTTGAGCGTCGTGATCGTAATGAAGTGGAAAAATTTTACGGAAATATCCCGGAAGTAGACGAACCTTATAGTGAGGAAGAATTGCGTCAAATGAAAGAGAATACTGGCTGGGTGGATTGGGAGGTATTAGAGCGTGACTTATCGAAAAGTAGTTTACATAAAGTCAATCGATTCTCGCGGCGGAATCTACAAATAAATTTTTCCCGATTTTTAAAGGCTTATCCCCTTTTACTCCGTCATTCACATCGTATCGCATACCATAATTAAGACATTCAAAACATCGTTGTAAATAGAGCATAGAGCATTTACTACTTCATGGATCGTTAGGAAACTTGAATCTTGTGCCCGTCAAAGCAGCTTGGATAGGCGCAATAAAATTAAAAATCGGTTTTCCTTTACGAAAGGAAAACCGACTTTTCCAGAGCGAATTCCGGGATAAATTGTGATTTCGTTCGATATTCGTTTTTTGCTGACGGTACGCTTTAAAAAAGTTTAAATCCCTACATCGACACAGACCCGCCGCTTTGCATCCGCATCTGCTTCTTCAATGCTTTTTTCTGCCTGCGCTTCTCGATCCGATTGTCAAACATCGTATACACGACAGGCACCAACACCAGTGTAATCATCGTCGAGAAAATCAAGCCGAATGCCACGACAGTCGCCATTGGCGCTTGCTGCTCGGCGCCTTGTCCGAAGCCGATGACAAGCGGCAGCATGGCAAGGACGGTCGTCGCCGTCGTCATCAAGATCGGTCGCAGACGGATTTGTCCGGCCTGTATCAGGGCTTCCTGGAGCGTGTATCCGCGCTTTCGCAATTGGTTCGTATAGTCCACCAATACGATGGCGTTGTTGACGACGATACCGATCAGCATGATCATGCCGGTGATCGAGTTGATATTGATCGTCCGGTGTGTCACCAGGAGTCCAAAGAAGGCTCCGATAATTGTCGGCGGCAGCGAGAACATGATGATAAACGGTCCATATAGCGATTCGAATTGGCCCGCCATCACCATGTATACCAGAATCGGCGATGCCAACAGCACGAGTCCGAGACTCATAAATGACTTGCTCATATCGCTTTGCTGGCCGCCCATGGAGATTTGATATCCTTCCGGCAGCCGGATTTGCGCAAGCCGTTGGTTGATTTCTTGTGTCACGGTTCCCGTCGGTGCGTTGAACGTAAACGCAGTAATCGTGGCGAGACGCTGTTGGTTTTGGCGTTTGATCTGTGCCGGACTATATCCCGGCTGGATTTTCGCCACTTCCAATAACGGAATTTGAATGCCGCTTGCACTGGTGACGACCATGGAATTCAGGTTTTCTAATTTCTGTGAATATTGTTCCGGATATTTCACGACCACATCGATTTGCGAATCTCCCGTCTTGTAGTGTGTTGCAACTGTTCCCTGGAACATGGTATTCAATGCAGACTGGATCTCTTTCACCGAAATGCCATAGTGCGCCGCTGCCGTGCGGTCGATCGTCAAATCAAACTCCGGCACTGTTTTGTCCAGGGTATTTTGCACATTGCGCGTTCCGGGCACTTGGCGGACTTGATCTGCCACCAGGGTGCCAAGTTTCTCCAATACCCGCAAATCCGGTCCCATCACGTTGACCTGAACTGGCGCGCCGTTGCCGCCCATGCCGCTCTGTTGCGCACTTACGGTGATTTGTGCGCCGGGAATCCCCCTGACCATGCCGCGCACCTGCTCGACGACTTGATCGGTGCTGCGTTTTCGTTGGCTCAGATCTTTCAATTTTACGCCGATCTGTGCCGTATTCGTCGCGGCATGCTGGATAAATCCGCCGCCCAGACTGCCGACTGTGGAATACATCGTATCCACTTCCGGGATTTTCTGAATTTCCGCTTCGATGCGCGTTGCAAGCTTGTTCGTCGTTGCAAAGTCCGTGCCTTGGGCCAACTGGATATTGACATTGAAGACACCTTGGTCGGAGCTTGGCATCAATTCAAATCCGATAAGCGGCGCGATGGCCAAACTTGCCACCAGAAGTCCGGCTGTAGCCGCCACGACTTTTTTCCGATTGCCAAGAGCCCATTTGAGAACTTTGACATAAAAAGAAGTCAATGCGCGAATCCAACGGCCAAAATGGATGGCCGGATTTTTCGTCGGTCCCTCCGGCAGTTCTTCGGTAAATGGCTTTGTCAGAATCTTGGCAGCCAGCATCGGCACAAGTGTAATCGATGCAAAAAGGGCTGCAATGTGCGAGAAGCTGACAGTCAAGGCCATCGGCAGGAAGATTTCTGCAGCCAGGCCGCTGGCAAAAGCGATCGGCAAGAACACGGCGATTTGCGCCAATGCGGATGCAAAGACAGCTGTGCCCACTTCTGCCGCGCCTGCTTTTGCCGCTTCCTCGGGCATCAGGCCTTCCTGACGTTTGCGGAAGATGCTTTCCAATACGACAACCGCAAAGTCGACCAAGGATCCAAGGCCCAATGCCAAACCGCCAAGTGTGATCGTATTGATCGACTGGTTGGAGAAATACATCATGCTGAATGTACTGATGACCGCAATCGGAATGACCACGCCAATGACAAGCGTCGCCCGGATGCTGCGCAAAAACAGCGCCAAAATCAGGATGGAGAATACGCCGCCAAGCAGTGTGTGATTCACAACGGTATTGATGGAATCCCGGATGTATTTTGCCTGATCGTTTAAAACGGTCAGATGTACGCCCTGCGGCAGTTTCTTCTGAATGGCCGGCAATTCTTTCAACACATTGTCGGACGCTGTGACCGTATTGCTGTCAGACTGTTTGGTCAAGGAAAGGCTTACGCTTTCCTGCCCGTTGACCCTGGATTCCAGCGTGACATCCTGATATGTGTCGACAATCTTCGCCAACTGTCCGAGCGGAACGGTTTGGCCGTTTTTCAAAGGCACCTGCACATCCTGAATCTCCGCAACGGATCGAAAATCTCCATTCAAATGCAGGGGAATCAACTGCGAGCCTTTTTGCACAAGTCCGGCATCCAAGGAATTGTTGTCGTTGCCGAGGGCTTGGACGATGGAATTGATGGATACATCATACTGTGTCAGCTTGTTGGGATCGACCAGTACCTGCACCTGCCGCACGCGTCCACCTGACGTGTTGACAGATGCAATGCCGTTGACGCGCTGCAGTGCGGGACTTACCGTATTGTCGGCAATATTGCGCAGTGTGACCGGGTCCGTGTTCCCATATAGCGCCAATGTTTGAATCGGCTGGCTATTGGGGTCGATCCGCAGTACCAATGGCGCATCCGCACCTGTCGGAAGTCCGTTGCGGATGCGATCCAATTTGTCCCGCATATTCAATGTCGCCTGATCCAGATTGATGCCGTAATTGAAGTGGACGATGACGAGGCTCGCCCCTGAACTCGACGTGGAATCCACCTCATTGACGCCCGATATGGTAGCCATGGCCGCTTCAATCGGTTTGCTGACTTGCGATTCCACTTCCCCAGGTGAGGCGCCCGTCCAGGATGTGGTGACAACAGCCACCGGCACATCGATTTTCGGATACAAATCGACCGGCAATAGCGGAATCGCGATGACGCCCACGATGATGAGCGCAATCATGATCATGGAAATCGTAACAGGCCGATGGACGGAGAAATTCGCTATTTTCATTTGTTTCCTCCTGCGGTGTTGCTTTTACCGGAAGAACCATTTGCCCCAGGCTTTACAATATCCACAGGCGCACCGTCTGACAGGAGCTCTTCCCCTTTGACGACAACCTGATCGCCCACATGCAGGCCGCTTTTAATCTCATACTCTGTGCTGGTCATTTCGCCGATCTGGACGAGGACTTTCTTCGCCTTGCCGTGATCAATGATAAATGCCGCATTGCCGTTGGCCTCGCTCAAGATCGCATCTGCAGGCACCATGATCGCTTGGCGGCCTTCGCTTTTCAGGGATGCTTCGACAAACATGCCAGGCAGCAATTGCTGCTTCGGATCATTCACCTGAATATCCACGCCGTAGGATTTGGTTACAGAATCCATCATCGGATGAATATGTAGTACTTTTCCCTGCATGGACTGATTCAACGTTGGAATGTTCACAAGCATATCTGTGCCGATTTTCACTTTGCCAATCGTCGCTTCCGGCACATTGACTGTCGCAATCGTCGGAGATGTAGACGCGATGGAAACGACAGAGCCTGTCCCGCCCGCCATTTGCCCCACCGGTGCATTGATCGCTGTCACTACGCCATCTACCGGCGACTTTAATACGCCGTCCTGCAACTGCTCGTTGATGACATTGACATTGGTTTCTGCCGCTTGCAATTGGGCTTGTGCCACGGCAACCCCATCGCCGGACTGTGCGGCTGCGACCGATTGATTCGCTTGATCCAATTGTGCCTTTGCCACGGCAATCCCCGATGTGGAATTCTGCGCGACTTGCAGGTTTTGATTCGCTTGTGCCAACTGCTGTTGGCTCAATTTCACACTGGAGGCATCCCCTTGCAACTGTGTCAGTTTCACAACCGATTGATTGTAGTTGGCCAATGCCACATCGACATCTTTGGAGTTTTGTGCATTTTGCAGCGCGACTTGTGCTGCCTGTAAAGGCGCTTGCAGGGAGGAGTCGGTGACGGTGTTTTGCGCTTCCGCCTGGCTTAATTGCAACTGTGCTTGCAGGTATTTGGTATATGCCGCATCAATATTCGCCTGATATTGGGCATACGTCCCTTGTGTGACACCGACGCTAAACTGCTGCAGCGCATCGTTATATGCGGTCTTCGCTTGATCGGCCGCCAACTGCAATTGCTTGATATTGTTATCTGTTCCTTGCTTGGAATTATCATAACTCGATTGTGCGGAACCGACCGATGCATTCGCACTTGCCAAGGCTGCAGCATGATTGGCTTTGGCTTGTTCTACAGCCGCCTGGGCGACAGCTACCGCTTGCTGTGCCTGTGCGATGCTGTTGGCTTGATCCGTTTGCGCCTTGTCGAACTGGATCTTTGCCGTATCGACTGACTGCTGTGCGGAAATGATGCTGTTGGCGTGATCCAATTGCGCTTTTGCCAACTGGGCCTGGTCCGCTTCAACGGAAGATTTTGCATTGGCTAAGGAATTTTGTTGATTGTTTTGTGCTTGATTGACCTGTGCCTGATCCACGGCAACGGTGCTTTGGCTTTGCTGCAACTGTTGCTGCAATTGGCTAGTATCAATGGTCGCCAAGGACTGTCCCGCTGTTACATGATCGCCGACATGCACCATGACATTTGTTACTTTGCCGTTCAATTTGGAAGCTACGTTCGTCAACGTCTCCGGCGTGATCTGGCCGGAAAAGACCTGCCCGCCGCCGATATCGGACATTTTCACCATTTGTGTTTCCACCGGCAATTTTTTGTCCAGAAATGCGTTCGATGACGCCGCCTTGCCGCAACCTGCCAAAGCGGTGCCGGCAAGCAGCGATACGGATGCGAGTACAATCATGGATGTTACTCTTTTATTCTTCAAAACTGTCACCTGCTCTTCTCTTTCAATTGTTGGTTTGATTGATTGTACAAGCAAAAAACAACCATTCTATATCAAATAGATGGAAGTGAGGGGATATTGGGTTCAAGATACTGGTACATTTTCGTATACTTCTAAATCCGTGACGTCTTCTAAAACACATGAAAAGTCACCAGGTGCAGGGGGCGGCACGAGTACTCATACCACCCCTAAGTCACTTTACGTGTTTTTCATCTTAAACCTTCGCAGATTCAAGGCTCTATATCCTGTAAAAGCTATTCTTCTATAAATCTTCTGAAGTCTACGGGGAATTTTACTATAAATTTCAAACAATATTTCTATCCCGAAATATTATACTACAAAAAGGTTAGAAATAGTTTAGAAAATGATTGGGATCAGATAAATATTGCCTTTAAATCGATGACGAAGCCCTCAAACATTCCAACGGCAACGGCAAATACATCTTCTTTTGTATATACGTTTTGGATTTGGTATCGTTGCCCGTCATTCAATGTGTGGATTTCAACCGTTTCATTCACCGGATCGATAATCCAGTATTCTTTCACTTTGGCTTGCTCATATAGGCGGTATTTGATTAATTTATCCATTCGGTGCGTGGATGGGGACAAAATTTCAATAAGCAAATCAGGGCTTCCATTGCATCCTCTATGATCGATCTTGGAGGAATCACAGATCACGGTCAAATCCGGTTGCACGACATTCGACACTTGATCGTCAGCCTTATCTTCAGACAACAGACGAACATCAAGCGGTGCGCTATACACTTTACAGGATGTATTTCGCAGAAAGAGTGTAAATTCGGTCAGCAGTTCTCTTACAATATCCTGGTGTCTGGGTGATGGTGCGGGAGACATACTGTAGGGAATCCCGTCAATCAGTTCGTATCGCTCTTCCATTGTCCAATTTAAGTAATCTTGGTATGTGTAGCGTTTACGCGGGTCGTGCAGGCTCATACGTGCCATTCACCTCGATGCGTGGATTGGTTGTAACTATAGTATTACTGTACCATATCGAAGCGGCCTTTCCCCAATGAAATATCGGAAAAAGGCCGCTGATTGATTTCTTTTGATGGATGCCTGCTTAAAACATCGTGCTTAAAACATATGAAATATCACATCTCGATTTTTTGATCATGAAATAGAGAAGTTGATCGCATGGATTCCTTTTTCATCTTCTTCGTTTCCACCATAAAGTAAATCACCGGAATCAAAAATAATGTCAAAATCGTAGAAGCGATCGTCCCGAACATCAAGGAAATGGCCAAGCCCTGAAAAATCGGGTCGAACAAGATGACAAATGAACCTACTACAACGGCTGCTGCAGTCAGAATAATCGGTTTCGCCCGGACAATTCCCGCTTCGATCACGGCCTCTCCGATCGAAATTCCTTCCTCTCGCCGCTGATTGGCGAATTCTACAAGCAGAATGGAATTTCGTACGATAATTCCCGCCAGTGCAATGACGCCGATCATGGATGTGGCCGTAAAGAATGCTCCAAACATCCAATGTCCCGGAATCACGCCGATTAATGTCAAAGGAATGGGCGACATGATGATCAGCGGCGTCAGGAACGATTGGAACCAGCCGACGATCAGCAAATACATGATGATCAAGGCAACCGCATACGCAATTCCCATATCGCGGAATACTTCAAATGTAATTTGCGATTCGCCGTCCCATTTGACGCTGATTCCATTTTCCAGCCAGGGCTCAGTCGTCAGGTATTGCTTGATATGTGTGCCGTCATTCGTTTGAATGGCGCCGATTTTATTCCACATGGCAGCAATGGAATATAAAGGACTTTCCGTATATCCGGCAACGTCGCCATATACATATGTAACGCTGCGCAAGTTTTTGCGATATAAAGGCTGCTCAATCGTACCCTTTTGAATATCGGCAATCTCCCCAAGCGGCACCAATTTTCCTTGTGGCGTCGGAATTTGTATGCTCTTTAATGCTTCGATGCTGGAACGGTCTGCTTTCGGAGGCTGCACCTTGATCACGACCGGATCTAGTTCATGGGCCGGATGCAGAAGTCCTACTTGAGCGCCTTGCAGCATCATTTGCAATGTATTGACAACTTCTTGGTCGGTAATTCCATTTAAACGCGCTTTGTCATTGATCGTAAAACGGTATTCCGGTTGTGCGGCTACCATCGATGTGTCGACATCGACAACGCCTTTTGTTTCGCGGAAGATTTTTTCTGCTTGCTTTGCGACTTGGTATTGCTCTTGTTTATCATTGCCGTAAATTTCTAATACAATCGTATCCTGCACAGGCGGTCCCGGCGGATCTTCCACTATCTTTGCATTTGCATGAAATTTCGCCGCAATTTGTTGAATCGGTCCGCGAATTCGTTTCGCAATATCGTGGCTTTGCTCTTGACGCAGATTTTTGTCAACCAAATTAACCTGAATATCGGCGACGTTCGGACCTTTTCGCAAATAGTAATGGCGAACCAATCCATTGAAATTAAATGGAGAGGATGTGCCTGCATACATTTCATAATCCGTAACTTCCTTGACCGTCGCCAGGTAATCGCCGATTGCTTTGGTGGCGTTCGTCGTTTCTTGCAATGTGCTGCCGGCCGGCATGTCGATCACCACTTGCAGCTCACTCTTGTTGTCAAACGGCAACATTTTTAACGGAACCGCTTTTGTGTAGAAAAGGCTTAGGGATCCGGCTAACAACACGATGATGCTCAAGAAGAATATGGTCCGTTTCCCTTTTTGATATAGAAACATTTGAATGATGTTTGCATATCGGCGCGCAAATCCCTTCAACTCATAAACAGCAGGTTGTGCCGGCTCCAACATGTGGCCGTCCGGTTTTTTCAGAAAACGATAGGCAAACCATGGCGTGACGACAAATGCGACAAGCAAGGAAAACAGCATGGAAACAGACGCATTGATCGGAATCGGAGCCATATAGGGTCCCATCATCCCTCTGACAAAAGCCATCGGCAGCAATGTCGTAATCACGGTAATGGTAGCAAGGATCGTCGGGTTGCCGACTTCATTGACGGCAAGCACAGCAGCTTTCATGGGAGGATGCGCGCCGCGATGAAACCAGCGGTGAATGTTTTCCACTACCACAATCGCGTCATCGACCAGGATACCGATGGCAAAGATCAAGGCAAACAAAGTCACCCGATTTAACGTATAGCCATACATTTCACTTAAAAACAGGGCCATTGCCAGCGTCACAGGTACGGCAACACCGACAACCAACGCTTCCCGCACGCCCAGGACGACTCCGATCAACAGCACCACGGAAACGGTCGCGATCAGCAGATGCTTGATCAACTCATTGACTTTGTCCTGGGCGGTTGCCCCATAATTGCGGGTGATCGTCACATGTACATTATCAGGAATGACTTTGCCTTTTAAGTCGTTGATTTTTTTGATCACTTTATCGGAAAGATTGACGGCATTTGTCCCCGGCTTTTTTGACACATCAATCGTAACAGCCGGATAGGTATGGCCTGGCTTTTCCGTAATTCCTTTTTCCGCAGCCTGCGGTCCGGGTGCGAAAATTACGTAATTCTGCCGTGTGCCCGGACCGTCTACGATTTTGGCTACGTCTTTTACATAGATCGGACGGTTATCGTACACGCCGATGACCAGGTTTGCGATCTCATCTTTGTTTGTCAGATACTGCCCCGTTTTTACTTGATTGTTTGTGTTGCCTTGGTCAAACGTACCGGCAGGCAAGGATTGGTTGGCTTGGTTTAACGTTTGCTGGATGGCTAACGGCGATACATGATACGCTGCCAACTGTTTCGGATTGACTTCAATGCGCATTTCCCGCTGTTTGCCGCCGATCACAGTTGTTTTTGCGACATTTTGAATCTTATTGACTTCATCACTCACGACTGTCGAAATTCTGCGCAACGAATAGTCATCCATTTGATTGCTCCAGAGCGTAAAGGAAACAATCGGCACATCGTCAATCGTCTTGGGTTTTACAAGGGGCTGTTGCGCACCTTGCGGCAATGCGTCTACGTTGGACATGAGCGCATTATAAAGCCGTACGAGACTCTGATCGAGGTTGCTGCCGACTTTGAAACGAGCCGTTATCATGGCCATGCCCGGATTCGAAGTCGAATACAGATATTCAACGCCATTGACTTTCCATAGTTTTTTTTCCATGACTTTGGTAATGCGATTTTCTACGTCATGCGCGGTCGCTCCAGGATAGGGAATATATACGTCAACCATCGGGACGGAAATTTGCGGTTCTTCTTCCCGCGGTGTCGTCATGACGGCAAACATCCCCATCAATAACATGGCAACTACCAACAAGGGTGTCAGTTTGGAATTGATGAACATGCGGGCGATTTTGCCGGCGATTCCAACCTTATCCGATTGTGCCTGTTCTTTGTGACTCATGATGCAGGCACCACCTTTTCCTGATCGGTGATTTTATCGACCGGGCTGATGACAACTTTGTCTCCGACATTGAGTCCGCTCAACACTTCCACATTGCCGTTTTGTGAGCGGCCAAGATTGACATAGCGCAAATGGGTAATGTCCTTGTCATCAACCACAAAGACACCGGTAAATTGTGACCAGCGCACGATCGCCGATTCAGGAACGAACATTCCTTTCTCGCTTCCATCGGGAACAGCTGCTTCTCCATACATTCCACTGACGATATCTTGTGATGATGGAAGTAAAATTTTCACTTTAAATTTGCGTGTATTGGGATCTACGTGCGGAACGATTTCCGCCACGGTGCCTGTCAAAGTTTTTTTATCCGTGCCAATTGTGACAGGAATTTTATCGCCAAGATGAATATTGTTTTGTTTGCTTTCATCCAGATAAACCTCAAGATAATAGGGAGGCTTCTCCACTTTTACCAGCGGCAGGCCTGGGGAAGCCATGTCTCCTATATTAACGAGGGTATCAATAAATTTCCCGTCAAACGGTGCAAGTATCGTGGCATCGCTTTGCGAAATGGACGCACTGGCATACGCGGCTCCTGCTTGCTGGATTTGTGCATCTGTCTCGCCAATCCTGCTTTTCGCAGCAGCAACAGACTGCAACGCCTGCTTATAAGCGGCCTCGGCAGAATCGACATTGGCCGTGGCTTTATCTACGGCAGCCTGCGCGCTTGTGTAATTGGTTTTGGCATTGTCATAGTCTTGTTGGCTGGCTGCACCCGCTGCCAAAAGACCGGATATGCGGTCGAAATTTGTCTTTGCATTGGTGAATTGGGCCTGTGCGGCTTGCAAGGCAGCATTTGCCTGTTGGATTTGTGTATGTACCTGATCTGCAGCCGATTGGGCAACCTTAATCGATTGATCAACCGTTTGCTGGGTTGCCTGTGCAACGGCGATACCGGCTTTTGCCTGGTCTGCAGTTGCTGCAACCTGGGATGAATCCAGCAGTAGCAATGGCTCTCCCTTGTGAATGATTTGCCCCTTTTTGACCAGTATATTTTTTACAGTAGCCATGATTTTGCTGGAAATTGTCGTATTCTCCTGTGAAACCACAGTACCAGGCACACTCAAAGTCGACTGATACTGATTTCCTTGTATTTTCAGGAGTTTGACACCTTTTACTTCTTTCATCTCAAGCTGTACATTGCCCGGACGAATTTTATGTGTGAAAAAACCGCCAAGTATAAGTATAAATGCCGAAACAGGAAGCACCAAAAAGAATATGATTTTTTTCCACTTCATTGCAACCGTCCCCCTAATTTTAACTTTTTCACAGAGAAAAGTTTTAATCGGATCTCCCTTTTAATTTGTGTGACAGAAAACAAATCCAAATCGTTTACATACCCACATAGGTATATTATATGCTGTATGTCGTTATGTAAAGAATTTTTTTCAACTTCATCAAGTTTAAAAATGCAAAAACAAATCTGCACTAGCTGCCTCGTTTAAAATCCATTTGATCGGTTTGCTTTCGACATTCCAATCTGTGTCAACCGCATCTTGATCTACGATAATAAATCTGACTCCCATTTCGGAGGCGATGGATAAAAGTTCTTGAATGGAAGGTGCGCCAAAATCACTTAATGCATTTGCCAAATATCCTCTTCCTTTTGAAGGAATGGGAATATAGTTGGAATTGAGAATATCTACGCCGTCTCTGGCAAAAGCCAGAACAACTGTCGCACCTGATGATACTGCGCCAACTGATATATTTAAAGGAGGATACGCCGACTCAAGATCACTGTGCAATGCCATGATAACAACCTTTTTTGTATTCAATTCCATCCCCCATTAATAACTTAATACTGCATCAGCTTCATACGCATAATTCAAGAATGTAACAACTCCCGCAAATTCTACTCCTTCGAAACACTTTAATTTGCTTGCCAGCATCACATTCATTTGACATGCAAACATTTTTACTCCTGACAGCAAGGCGGATTTTAGAAGAAGCAGAATGTCAGTATTCATTTCTTGAGTCATTTCTCTTGCAAAATCTTCATCCAATACTCTTGCTCCATCCAGGTCGAAAAAAATCATGATTTCCTCATTTTTCGACTTTTCTATTGCCTCGAAAAGAACTATTGGCGCATTTTCACTTTTCGTCACAAAATAGATCGTCCGTTTTTCAGCCATGAATTCACACCCTGTTCTTTTTTTTCAATGAGATAACAACATATTGAAAAATTCTCTTTATAACATTTGTTTTATATTATTACTAATTATACCCTGGTATGTATATGAATACTATACAAAAATGAGGATGTCCCAAAAGGGTGACTCTGAATGAGACAGTCCCAAAATATGAATAAAGAAGCCTCCAAAACCACTACAAAAGTGGAAATGGGGGCTTCTTGTATAAATTATTAGCTAAAGTGGGACGCCAAAAATCTAAAAATGGCTTTTGGAACAGCCTCATCTGTATCAATTCTATGGAACTTTATTGAAGATAGGTACGAATATTGGACTCCGGTTGAAATCCGACCAATGGATCCTGTGGTTTGCCATTTTTGAATAAAATCAGCGTCGGCAGCCCCATGACGTTATATCTTCCCGGCAATTCCGGATTTTGATCGGCATCGACATATGCAAAATGAATATTGCCATATTCCCCTTCCAGTTTTTCGACGACTGGCCCCAGCCGTTTGCAATACGGTCACCAGTCAGCGGAGAAAAAAGCGAGCACCGGTTTATCAGATTTTAACAATTCGTCAAATTGCATTTCGTTTACATGTTTCATTGCACCATTCTCCCTTACTCGAATTTATGTTTCCACCAACAGTTTATGTTTCCAGCAAGCCTGACCATTCTTCAGCTGCAATCAAATCTCTGTATAGTTTTCCCTTCTCGATAGAAACCCATTCATACAAAACGAGACTCCTCTTTATTTGCTGACTTGATTCACCACTTTTTTATGACCGGGAAAGACTCTTGTCAAGGTCAACACGGTGCCTAACGCACCCAATGCCACTGCTCCCCAGAACGTGTACGCGGATGCTTTTGAGAAACCTGTTACTGTTTGCAGATTATTTCCGGAGATCTGCAGGAACAATACAGTGACGGCTACACCGGAAACCCGGCCAAAATTTCGGACTGTGGCGATTAGACTGCCTGTCAATCCCGACTTCTCTATCGGTACACTCTCAAGTACGGCAACATTATTCGGTGAAGTAAACAAACCCATGCCAAGTCCGAACACTGACATGGCAGCCACAATATCGAAATACGACGACGATGGATCCAGACGGGCCATCATCCATAAACCGACCGTGCCAACAAGCATGCCCAATGCGGTCGGCCAATTCGTGCCAAATCGATCCGCCAAATATCCCCCTAACGGCGAGAACACAATCATGCCGATCGCCTGTGGAGTCAACAACAGCCCAATATGAGCAGTTGAAATGCGCAACACATGATGCATATATAGCGGCAATACAAAACCGGGGAACATCATCATTACATATGACAAATATCCCACAATATTTCCAATGGAAAACGTACCTGAACGAAAAAGTGAGAG
Organism: Fodinisporobacter ferrooxydans; assembly: GCF_022818495.1. Lineage (GTDB taxonomy): Bacteria > Bacillota > Bacilli > Tumebacillales > MYW30-H2 > Fodinisporobacter > Fodinisporobacter ferrooxydans. Next base: position 946,436 of record NZ_CP089291.1, read on the forward strand.
CTCAATCACAGGATCGGGTGATCGCAACTCTTGCCATATGAATAGCCCAAGTGCGATGGCACTCATTGCAAATACCGACAAGCTCGTATAGCTGCCCCATCCCCACGTCTGTCCCTCCGATAGAAATAACATGAGACTGACAATGCCGATAAAAAACAGGAATGCACCCAAAACGTCAAATTTTCGGGTTTGCCTGTCGGAACAAATATCCACAAGCACAAAAATCGATGCAATGACAGACAATAGGCCGATCGGCACATTCACCCAAAAGATGGACCGCCATCCGAATAATGCAATCAACATCCCGCCAAGAGATGGTCCCACAATGGTTCCGGCTGCAACCACGCTGCCAACGAGCCCAAGCGGTCTGCCCCGCTGTCCGGCCGGAAAAATGTATGCAACAATCGACATCACATTCCCCATAATGATCGCTCCGCCAATCGACTGAAGGGCGCGAAACAAAATCAACTGTCCAATACTCAAGGAAAATGCGCATAGAACAGATCCCGCCGTAAAGATGGCAACACCACTTATGAAAATATTCTTTCTGTTCAACCTGTCTGATACGTTCCCAACAATCGGCAAAATCCCTGTTATTACTAGCAAATATACGGAGATCACCCACTGCAGCAATTGTGGACCGACATGAAACTCTCTCTCCAGAACCGGCAAAGCCACATTCATGATGCTGCTGTCCACATTCACCATAAATGTCCCACTTACCACCGTCGCGAAAACACTCCACCGATACCATGATTTGGCCGACTGCCGTTCCGCCCAACTAATCGGATTTCTCATAGGATATCTCGTCTCCAGTTGCACGTTCATGATTTTTCAAGCTCTCGAATTGCCGAATGAAATATTCCAGATTTCTCTTTCGGAGACATATATCCTCATACCACAAGATTAGTTCCTGTAAGCCTTCCTCGGTGATATGGTAGATCCGTTTGGCTGGCCCTGTATCTTCTGTATTCCAGTATGAAGTTAAGGATCCCCGCTCCTCCAGATCGCGCAAAACCCGGTACACCGCCCCGCTATCGATTTCCCATTGTAAAGGCATCATATCGGAAATACGGTTCCACAATGCTCCTCCATGTGCATCGCCTTCTGCCAGGAATAAGAGTAAAAACGCAGGCAAATGCCGATTTTGCTTTCTTGACACCCCATCTTTCGCCATATCTTAGCTGCAGCCTCCATGATCAATCCCGCTGTCAGGATCGACTGCGGGATCTTACAATTTCAAATCCAATTCCTAATTTCAGTCAGTCTCATCACGCCATGACTTTTGATCCGAATTGCGCCATATGTTTTTTGACTTGCGCAAGTGCTTCCTCCGGCAATTCTTTTTCACCGCCCAGTACACGAGCATTCAGCACCAATTCCGCTGCTTCATCCAACGTTGCCAACAGGTGTGCCGTTTGCATCGGATTCGAGGTAAACGCAAGCACTCCATGATTTGCGAGCAACACGGCAGGAAGTCCGGGGTGCTTTTCGACAATCTGAACAATCCCTCCTACAGACGCTTCCGATCCCCTCGGTGCCCAAGGAACCACAGGAATCGGTTCGGTGATGCCAAACCGCACCAATGGTTCATACGCTACAGGAATTGCTTGATGCGCCACTGCAAATGCGGTCGCATGCGGAGCGTGTACATGCATGATGCTTCCCACAGATTCCCTGGCACGATACACCGCTGTATGCATCTCGACAATCTCCGCCGTGACGGAATCGATCTCGCCTTCAACCGTTTCCCCCTGCAGCGTCACCGTTGCAAAATTCGATTCGCTGAGATTGGCGATACTGCCCCCACGTGTGATAACTACAAGATCTCCTTCGATGCGCGCAGACAAATTGGCATGTTCCCCCCGAAACAAAACACCGGAAGCGGATAGACTTTTAGCCGCTTTTATTAATTCCGCTCTTGCTGAATCTGCATGTAAAAAGGTCATTTGAATGCATCCCTTCTAAACTAACTTTCATTTTAATACTATACTGTAATATACAGTATAGTATTAAATATAGTCAATACACTTGAATTATCAGTTATAGAGTCTCCAACGAAAGTAAAGATAACAATATATACAATAAATTTAATTGACCAAAATACCTAATAGGGTATATATTGGAAATAATAAAAGCAATAGTTTATTATACCTGCGTTTGCTTTATATCTAATTTTTGGGGTGATTAATGTGTACGTAGTGAATGGAAAGGGAAATCTGATTCGCTTGCTGGCAGGAATTTTCATTTTGGGAAGTTTGATATTGGCTGTTTTTGTAAATCTTTATTGGCTGTTATTTACTGCTTTTGTCGGTGTGAATTTGATTATTTCTTCTCTTACTGGCTTTTGTTTAATGGAAAAAATTTTAATAAAACTTGGCACGAAAAAAAATAAGATTTCTTTTTGAATCTTCATTACGCATAATTTCAGCACATAATCACGGCTGTACAGCTGTATATTTTACTGAAATATCGCTTTAAAAAAGAGTCATCCTTATGTTCAGTTCCTTGTTTCTTGTAATGGGCAATCTCATGGGAGCGGTTTGGTGTAACGAAAGTGCAATGATGGTTTTGTTGACCAACAATACTCAGATCTGTTGGATAAAACGAAAGCTAAGAATTTAACCAATATGTACTTATACGAAGCGTATGTACGCGATTTAAAAGAAATGTATCCAAATTTGATCATTTTCCGACCGAAGCGAAACGTTGGGGCGTAGTGCGGTATAAATTATCGTAAAGGGAGTTGCCTCTTCGTACTTGTATACTGTACGGGAAGGATTCCCGTCTATATAATGGTGATAGAAACGTCTAAGGTGGTGGACCTAATGGATTCAAGAATTATTCGATATAGAAATGAAATTTTGCAAACGGCTAGTAAATACCAGGTGAAAAACGTTCGGATTTTCGGATCACAGGTACGTGGTGAGGAAAAGGAAAATAGTGATCTTGATTTATTGGTCGAATTTGAGAATCCGAACCTTATTCAACGGATTTCTCTAAAACAGGAGCTTGAAGACTTGTTAGGAATGCCTGTAGATGTTCTTACTGAGGCAACTGTCCATCCGATGCTGAAGGATCGTATAATGCTAGAGGCAGTGCCTCTATGATGAATCTAACAGATCAAGTGTATCTTCGAGACATTCTTGACTGTATTGAACGGATTGAATTGTATTGTAAAGATGGACGTGAAGTATTTATGAATTCCATCCTCATCCAAGATGCGGTTATTCGAAATTTTGAAATAATTGGAGAAGCCAGCAAACAGCTTTCATGTGAGTTAAAATCAGCAACCTCACATATTCCTTGGCGACAAATGGGTGATTTTCGAAATTTACTCATTCACGATTATGCTAAAGTGGATATGGCAGAGGTTTGGTCTGTTGTTGAAAATGATCTTGATAGCCTCAAACAAGTTATCAAGACGCTTTTAAATGATCTTTTATACTAACTTTGGTGTTGGCTAGCACTACCATCATAAGGGATATACAGATGTTTTTAGACGTTTTTCTATACTTTAGCTAATTATTCATGTGTCAAGTACTAATATTTGCGTTGAGCCATTTTTTTGAAATTTCTTTAAGCATAGTCACAACCATACGTTTCACTAAATATCTCCTGAATCCGTAACAGCTTTTCAGTTAATGTTTTAGAAATGGATAAACACTCTAATTCTTGTCTGAACTATTGAAAATAGCATATGGTTTACTGGTTACTATGACTGTGAATCTTCTTCGACTTATTGCTTTTTGGGGCAAACTCGGATTTTGGCAATATCAAACTAAACCCTCTAAACTTATTTTTTTGAGAAGGCATTAGATATCTACGTGCTTGTCGTAAATCTCTTTACGAAGAAGCAGTCGTATACATTTGCTTGACCGTATGAAACCACGGACAGTAACAGCCAAATCGCAGTTTCCATTTACGAGCGTGTCGAACCAAGCGAGCTGCAAGATAAATCATGTTTTGAATGACCGTTCGAATCCGTCGGCGCTGAACAGACTTTTTGAGTGGCGAGAATGGTGTTTGCAAGCTTTGTTGGCCGATGATCCGTAGCAAATTATAGGCGAATACACCCGCATGCAGGATTACGTCATTCGTTTTAAATTTGCCTGCCGGCAGCCGTTCCATATCAAGATCTGTCTTGATTTCGCTGTGAAATTGCTCGCTAGTTCCGTGATCATGATACAATTCAATGACTTGCCAAGCGGAACAGGTAAGGGATGTCCAATAGGTATCGACTTCAATTTCCGGCACGAACAACACTTGTCCGTCTTTGGTGATCGTACGTTCCGTCACTTGAAATACGACACGAACCGACTGTTGCATTTCTTTCACGTAAAGGGAAGTCGAACCGATGTACACCTTTTTCCCTTCCCGTTGTTCACAGCAGATTCCTTTGGTTTGAGCGACCGTAAGCCACTCTTCGCGGGATTCCTTGCGTAAGTTGCGTTTGATAATGTAGTCTGCTTTTGTTTCTTCTGCATGGCACACGACAAGATTGTCCTTGCTGTCATTGCCCGAATCTAGGCGAACCAATAGAGGCTGTTCTGTGATCATGCGGGCATAGTGAATGCTCTGGCTTAGAAAGGCGGGTGTCCCATTTTGGCAATGTTGCTTGCCTTCCCGTAATTCGACGTTCATGTTGTATCCTTCCCGAGCCAGATAAGCGAAGATGGGTGCGTAACCATCAAACGCCTTGTACGTTCGGGAAGTGCCTTCCTTTTTGGTCTTGGAGTTGTCAAAGGGCGAAACATCTACATCAAGCGGAAGAAACTGTTGTTCTGTCCCATCGGGCAGTCGGATCATAATTGGAGTAAGGGGAACGTTGATGGTTTTCAATAACGTCGCCGACTCTTCCTTCAATATCGTTTGCCAATCCGCATCTTCCGATGCTCCCGCCATATCAAGACGCTGACGCAGTGTGGGACTGGAAGGAACCAATTTCAAGTCCAACGAGAGGGCAAAAAAATCATCTTCACGGAAAGGCTCGATGGCATCGAAGTCGTTCTTGCCTTGACAAAGCAGACCCAGATAGGAAGACATGATGTCGCCGTTGGAAATGTCAGGAGAACGAACTCCGTCGAGTTTCGTATGATCCAATCGTTGTGTCAATCGGGTTTGTGCAATCAATTGGCCTATGGCAGCAAGTCCCGAATGCGAAGTCAGGTATTCATTGGATTGTTCAAATTCAAAATGTACCGGCATATAATGGACACCCCTGTGGTGAAGTTTGTTTATGTAAGAAAAAAACTCGGTTTTCTCCATTATACGTATTAAATCTCTGTTATTCTATTGTTTTCATAAAAGTAATTTCACGGATTCAGGTATCTCTTTTAGAATAATTATGAATTTTTGAAAACCACTCTCATACTATCCCTCAAAATATTCAACATTTTTCACATTTTCTAAAGGAATTTTAGTTTTCCAAACAGAATACATATTTTATAGTTAAATGGAAAATTGAGGTGGTCAAAGAAATGAAAGTAAAATTACTCGTATCATCTGCAATTATTGCTTTATTATTGATTCCTGCAACCACAACATATGCTTGCAGCCAAGGGAAAACGATTGCTGATTTGTCAACTGCCGATTCCTGGGCAATCAATGCCATTACTGATGTAGCCAAAATCGGCTGGATGAGCGGCGATACCAGCGGCAATTTCCGTCCTCATGACAACATCAATCGCCGGGAAATTGCAACAATTATTACAAAGATTATGAAATTGGATACACCGAATGTACAGTTTTTATCTTATACCGACGTGACTCCCTCCGATTGGGGATTAAAATACATCGAAGCGGTACGTAAGGCAGGCATCATGAGCGGCAGCGGCGATCATTTTCGCCCGAATGATTTAATTACAAATGAAGAGTTTGCTGTTATATTGACAAAATTGGCTCATCTGCAGATTACTAATACCAGCACACTTTCGTTTATTGATCAAAACATCCCTTTTGCCGATAAAGACTCGATTCAGGCTTGGGCAAAACCGTATGTTGAGGCTGTAGCCGACAAGGGACTCATGACAGGTGATGGAACCAGATTCAATCCGCAGCATCAA